>DATLXE010000482.1:0-2972 GCA_035575795.1 Gemmatimonadaceae bacterium | reverse complement strand
GCCATCTTTTCCGCCGACTGTCCCATCGATTCACCCGTCGACGGCTCGGCAATCGCTGGCGTAATCGGGACGAAATCCTTCGGGCGAATGCGCGCCATCGCCTTGAACCTGCCCGGGAGCGACTTGGCCTTCGATGCCATCACCAGCGCGTCAGCGAAACCCTGTGCGTGAAGGATGGGAATGTTCGAAAGAGATTCCGACCCGCCCGCGATTGCGACGTCGATGTGACCGAGCGCGATCTGGTCGGCGGCATCGGTTATCGCCTGGTTGGCCGAGGCGCAGGCGCGGCTGACGCTGAATGCCTGCACACCCTTGGGCAGCATCGGCAGCAGGGACACTTCGCGCGCGATGTTCGGCGAAACCACTGACGGCACGACCGTACCGAAGACCAGCGCCTGCACTTCCTTGCCGTTGAGATTGGTGCGCTGGATCAGCTCAGCGACGCAGAGCTTGCCGAGGTCGATCGCGGAGAGCGTCCTGAACACCGTGCCTGCTTTCGTGAAGGGCGTTCTTACTCCCGCCACGATCGCCACCCGCCGCCCGTTCCCGAATGTGCCCATTCAGGAAGTTAGACGGGCGGTGGATATTCTTCTAGGACGTGCCGCGCTCTCTGGCCGAGCGTTCACGCTCGAGTAGCAGCCGTTTCCGGTCGACTCCCCAGCGGTAGCCGCCGAGCTCTCCCGTCTCGCGCACGACGCGGTGGCAAGGGATGATCACGGCGAGGCGATTGCGCGCGCATGCCGACGCAACCGCGCGCGTTGCGCCAGGCGAATCAATTTCTTCGGCGAGCTCTGAATAGGACCGCGTGTCACCCGAAGCAATGCCGCGAAGCGCCGTCCATACCTTACGCTGGAAATCCGTACCTTCCACGTCGAGCGGGACATCGGCCGCTCCGCTCCCCGCTGCCACGGCCGCGGCGATCTCGGCCCCCCACTTCCGCAGCTGCTCATCCGAGTGAGACGCCGCCGCGATCGTCGCGCGCGGATACTCTTCCTCAAGCGCAGCAACGAGCGCGCGGGTGTTGTCGCCGAGCGTTACCGAGCAGACTCCGTGTGCCGTTGCGGCAACGAGCGCAATGCCGAGCGGAGTTCGGAACTCTCCGTAGCGGATCGTGGCGCCCTCGCCGCCGCGCCGGTAGGTGGCGGGCGACATCCCGAGCTGGCGCGTCGCATTCTCGTACAACCGGCTGCTGGATCCGTAGCCGGCGCCGAACGTCGCTCGGCTTACGGTTTCGCCGGCGCGAAGCTCCGCCTTGAACTTCTCGCTTCGCCGCGCGCGCACGTATTCGGCGGGCGTGAGACCGAACAGCTGCTTGAAGCGCCGCTGCAGGTGGTGCGCTCCGGCGCCGACTTCACGCGCGACGCGGTCGAGGGTGAGGCGCGCTTCGGAAAACCCCGCGAGCTCGTCGTCGATGAACTTCCTCGCCGCCTGAACCTGCTGCTCGGAGGCAGTGCTGAATTCACCGTTTGGCCGGCAGCGCAGGCACGCGCGGAAGCCTGCCTGCGCGGCTTCCTTCGGAGATGGGAAATAGCTGACGTTCTCGCGATTCGGCCGGCGGGATGGGCAGGAGGGACGGCAATACACTCCTGTGGTCGACACGGCGAAGATGAAGCTTCCATCCGCCGCCGCATCGCGTGCCAGGACTGACTCCCACGCACGGTCTTCGTCTGTTGCAATCATCGCCATGCCCTCTTTTCACGCTCACCACGATCTGCGGCCGCGGCATCGCCGCGCTCGATAGTAAAGTCGAAGCAGCCGGCCTCCGTATCCCTGACATGGATGTAATAGACTTCCGGTCGCGAGAGCAATTCCTTAATGGCGCCATTTTCCGGAATGGCGACGACGCTATATGATTCCATTGATTCACTCCCCTGAATGTTGATCGGACCTGCGCGAGCATGATGGCCTTTTCGGGAACGGGGAGATATCCGATTCTTGCGGTCAAACTCACGGGTTTGAAGGCATTTGAGGGAACTTCCCTGCGACCCCCACCGTAAAGTGTGAGGTCGGGCCGCGGGTGTCTGAAAACCTGACTCGCGAAGTAATTCCTTTGGGGAGCGTCCAATGAACGTTCGGCTCTTTACCGCGCTCAGCGCTTTAATGGCCATTGCCGCAGTGAGTGCCGCGGCTCAATCCGTGGAGCAGGGCGTTGCTCTCTACGAAGCGAAAAAGGCCGCTGAAGCAAAGGCAATGCTGCTTCCATTCGGCCAGCGTGATCCCGTCGCCGCCTACCACCTCGGCCGGATCATGATGGAAGAAGATGAGGACGGTAAGGCAGTCGAGTGGTTCGAGAGATCGGTGAAATTGAATCCGAAGAGCGCGGTCTACTACGACTGGCTCGGCCGCGCCTACGGACGGCAGGCGCTGCGCGCGAACAAGCTCAAGCTCCCCTTCCTCGCGAAAAAGACAAAGAATGCGTGGGAGACGGCGCTCGCCCTGGATCCCGACAACCTGGATGTACGCGACGACCTGATCGCCTACTACGCGCAGGCACCCGGGTTCCTCGGCGGCAGCAAGCAGAAGGCGCGTGAAATGGCGATCGAGATCAAGAAGCGTGATGCGTATCGGGGCTCGATCTCGATGGCAAACCTGTGCAGCGGCGAGAAGGACGACGCCTGCGTCGAGCGGGAGTTCAACGAGCTCGTCGCTAAGTATCCTGACAGCGTTGGTGTATTCGTCTCGCTCGCGGCACTCTATGCGAACCAGAAGAAGTTCGACAAGTCGTTCGCGGTGTTGGACCAGCGACTCCGCATCAGGCAGGACGAGCCAGTGATCATGTTCCAGGTCGGCCGAACGGCTGCACTGTCCGGGCAGAACCTCGACCGCGGCGAGCAGGCGCTCAAGGCGTACATCGCTGCGCCTCCGGAAAAGGGGCCCACGCCGGCGAACGCGCACTACCGCCTCGGCATGATCTACGAGAAAAAAGGTGCTCGCGACCTGGCACGGCGGGAGTATCAGACTGCTCTCCGGCT
>DATLXE010000481.1:0-1749 GCA_035575795.1 Gemmatimonadaceae bacterium | reverse complement strand
AGGTGCCACGCGGGACTGTCCACCTGCGCCGCGAGGCTCGAGTGGATGTCGAGCTTCGGTCCGCGTCCCCACTTCTCCCCGGTGGACACCAACTCCAGCTCGACGATGCCCTTCGCGCCGAGGTTGATCTGTACGGCGCCGTCGAGGTCCTGGCCTCCCATTGGGAGGACCACGCCGAGGCATTTGCGCAATGCGGCGTCGACTTCAGGCCTGGAAATCACCTGCGAGAAATTCGGCGAGCCGATTTCCTCTTCGCCTTCGCAGACGAGCACAAGATTCACCGGAAGCTTCTCGCGCGCCGCCTTGAATGCGTGAAGCGCGGCGAGCATCGCGACTTGCGGTCCTTTCTGATTGGTCGCGCCGCGGCCGATCATCACCTTGCCCACACCAGGCCTGTCGACGATTTGCCCTTCGAGTGGTGGCGAGCTCCACTCCGCAGGGTCGTACTGCTTCACGTCATACATGAAGTAGATGCCGAGCCAGGATTTCGCGCCGGCATCGAGCGTTGCGAATACACCCGGCTTGCCCGCGGTCGGCACGAGCTCAACGCGCTGGAATCCCGCCTCGCGCGCGAGATTCGCCATGTACTCGGCGCCCTGTGGATACCCGCGGTTCTCGGCGGCTATCGACGGCAGCGCGATCCAGTCGCGCAGCATCTTCACCGTCTGTGCGTGTCGTGGCGCAATCTGCGCGAGCACGTCCTCCTTCGCCGGTTCCATCAGAAAGGACCAGGATGGAGCGACAGCAAAGGCCGCCGCGGTGCCGAGCGCGCTGTGCATGAAGTCACGCCGGTTGATGCCGTTTGCGCCGTCGGTAGGATCGATCTCGCGTCGCCCGTTCATGTCCCCTCCGTTGGGAGTATCTGAATGCATGTGACTAGTCCCGCCACGTCTGCTTAGGCGCGGGCGCCGGATGGTTTCCAATCTGCGCCATCGTCGCCGCGTCGTAGATGCGGCCATTCACCATCACGTAGCGCACGCTCGCCGTGTTCCTGATGCTCTCCAGCGGGTTCGCGTCGAGCACGATCAGGTCGGCAAGCTTGCCGTTAGCGAGCGAGCCGATGTCGCCGTCGAGGCCCAGTGCCTTTGCGCCATTCAAAGTCGCGGCGCGTAGAGCTTCGTGATTCGTCATGCCACCCATCTGCATCATCCACGTTTCCCAGTGCTCGGCCATTCCATCCAGCTGGCCGTGCGCACCGGTCGTGACCACGACGCCACGGTCGTTCAGCGCCTTCGCGGCCTTCGAAACATCGACGAAGAAGTAGTCATCTTCCGATGCCATCACCCGGCGGCGTGCGCGCGAGTCGAGCTCGCCACGAGGGTGAAAGTACTGGAGCCTGGCGTTCTCCCAGACGTTCGAGCTCTGATACCAGTAGTTCTCCCCGCTCATGCCACCGTAGTTCACGACGAGAGTCGGAGTATATGCCGTCTTCGTTTCGGAAATGAGCCTGAGCATGTCCTCGTACAGCGGCGCGACCGGAATGTTGTGCTCGATGGTCGTGTGACCGTCGAGGAACATCGTCGTGTTGACCGAGAACGTGGACCCACCTTCAGGCACTACCATCATGCCGAGCTGGCGAGCGGCTTCGACGATCTGCTGGCGCGCGTCGCGGCGTGGCTGATTGTAACTCTTAACGCTGAACGCTCCGACTGCCTGCATTCTTCGCAGGTGCGTCAGCGCGTCGGCGAATGATGTCGTGATCGCCTTGAAGTTGCCTTCCGCTCCATAGAGGATGGTGCCGGTCGAGAA
>DATLXE010000480.1:0-6992 GCA_035575795.1 Gemmatimonadaceae bacterium | reverse complement strand
GGCTTCATCACCATCCCCGCGCCGCCACCGTACGGCGCGTCGTCAACGGTGCGATGCCGGTCGTGCGTGAACTCGCGCAGGTCGACGATGTTGTAACCGACCGCGCCCGCTGCCGCGGCACGTGACGGGATGCTTAGCCCGAGCGGTGCCGCGAAAAACTCGGGGAAAATGGTGACGACGTTGATGCGGAGCGGCACAGTCTTATTCGAGAAAGCCGAGCGTGTCGTCGATGACGAGGATTCGATTGGCGACGTCGGCCGAGCGCACGATCTCGGGCCGGTAAGGAATCAGCACACTGCCCGTCGCCGTCTCGACATCGAGCATGATCCCCTGCGGAAGCTCATAGTACGCCGTTACCGCGCCGATCTGCTCTCCCGTTGAGCGCTCTGCCTTCATGCCGATCAGGTCGTGAAGGTAGATCTCGTCCTCTCCGGGGGGCGGCAGCTCGGCGAATGGCGCGAGGACGTGCCTGCCCCGCCAGAGCTCGGCACCGTTGCGGTCGCGCAGCTCGGCGAACTGCACGATCAGCCCGCCCTTGAACGGCTTCGTTGATTCTATCGTCAGCGTCTGCGGCGAGTCACCTTCGCCCGGACGGGGGCGCAGCAGATCGCCCTCGGCGTCGCCCGCAAAAACACGATTGCCGGACGCAAATACCACGGCCGGCTTGTCGGTGAGGGGCTCGACGACGACTTCGCCGCGGATCCCCTGCGCCTTCCGAATCAGCCCGACGATCGCGTACTCGGGCCGCGTCATCTGCTTGTCTGGTTACGCCGGAGCGTGCGCCCCGGCCTCTGCTTCGTCGGGGGTGTCAGCGAGTGGAACGGCTGCCGCCTTGAGCTGGATGCCGAGCCTGCTCTCGTGGCGGCGCTTGAGAACGCCCGCCTTGCGGAGCAGCGAACGGACGGTGTCGGTCGGCTGGGCGCCGACGCCGAGCCAGTAGTTGGCGCGCTCTTCGTTGAGCTGGAGCTGGCCCTCAGTCAGGCGGGGAGCATACTGGCCGATGATCTCGACGAACTTGCCGTCGCGCGGGCTCTGCGAATCGGCGACGATAATGCGGTATACGGGGGACTTTTTCCGCCCGACGCGGCGGAGTCGAATCTTTACCATCGGTGGTGCTCCCTTTTACTGGGGGGTTCGAGGCTTGTGCCTCGGAACGGGCTTCTCGCGACGCCGGTAATTCCGGTGCGCACCCTGTTTTGTGCCTCTGCAATGTAACGCGAGGAGGCGGTTCGTCACAGATCCGTTCGCGCATTTGCTATCTGGAGGACCAAAGCAGGGAGCCGCAAGCGTTGCAGCTTGCAGCCATCAAGCTCCCATACTGGCGCTCTGGCAAACGTAAACCGCGATCCCCGCCCGCCCGTTTACCGGCCAAACATTCCCGGCATCGAAGGCATGCCCATCCGACCCCCGCCAGCCATCTTCTTCATCATCTTCTGCATCTCGCGGAACTGCTCCAGCAGCCGGTTTACATCGCTGATCGGGCGGCCAGAGCCCTTCGCTATCCGCGCGCGGCGCGAGCCGTTGATCACGCCCGGATTCTTTCGCTCATCCTGCGTCATCGAGAGCACGATCGCCTCGACGTGCTTCATGCGCTTCGGGTCCGCCTTCATCTGCTTCAGGGCCTTGGTGTTCACGCCAGGCAGCATCTTCAGGACTCCCTCGAGCGGGCCCATCTTCTCGATCTGCCGCATGCTGCTGAGGAAATCGTTCAGGTCCATCCCTTCCTTGCGGACTTTTTTCTCGAGCCGCTTCGCTTCCGCCTCGTCGAACGTCGCCTGTGCCTTTTCGACGAGCGTGACGATATCGCCCATCTGGAGGATGCGGCCGGCCATGCGGTCGGGATGGAACTCTTCCAGTGCGTCCGGCTTTTCGCCGACGCCGATGTACTTGATCGGCTTCTTCGTCACACCGTAGATCGACAGCGCCGCGCCGCCGCGCGCGTCGCCGTCCATCTTCGTCAGGATGACGCCGGTCACGTCGAGCGCCTTGTCGAATCCCTGCGCGATTTTCACCGCGTCCTGACCCGTCATTCCGTCGGCGACGAGCAGAATCTCGGTCGGCCGCAGCGCGTCCTTGAGACGGGATAGCTCGTCCATCATCGCTTCGTCGATCTGCAAACGGCCGGCGGTGTCGATGATGACGACGCGGTCGCGCGCTCGCAGCGCGGCGTCCACACCAGCGCGCGCGATCTTCACGACATCGGTCGTTGTCCGATCCGCGTAGACGGGAACGTCGAGCTGCTTGCCGAGCGTCTCGAGCTGGTCGATCGCGGCGGGACGATAGACGTCGGCGGCAACGAGCCGCGTTGGCCGCCCCTCACCCTTCAGCTTGAGCGCGAGCTTGGCTGCCGTCGTCGTCTTTCCCGATCCCTGGAGCCCAACCATCATCACGACGGTCGGCGGAACGGTGCTGAGCCTCAGCCCCTCCTTCCGCTCGCCGAGCATCGCGGCGAGCTCCTCGTGCACGATCTTTACGAGCTGCTGTCCAGGCGAGACCGACGTGAGCGCGTTGGCGCCGGTGGCCTTCTTCTCTACGCGCTCGAGAAACTCACGCGTGAGCTGGAAGTTGACGTCGGCCTCGAGGAGGACGCGCCTGACTTCGCGCAGACCCTCCCTGATGTCGGATTCATTCAGAACTCCGCGGCCACGCAGGCGGGCAAACGTGGCTTCGAGCTTCTCGCTCAGATCCTCGAACATAGCCTTGAAACATACCCGGCGTTAACTTCTGCATCAACTCGCGCACAGCGCCGACCAGAGGGATAATGGCCGTCACACAGCGAAGAGATGACATTCTGCACGCGGAGATCCCGGCGACGCTGCCACTCATGGCGCTTCGCTCGACGATCGTTTATCCGCTCGGCACCATCGCCGTACAGATGGGCGCTCCCGAGAACCTTTCGCTGCTGCGCGCCCATCCCGAGGCCGGCCTCATCGTCGGACTCGTCGTCGCGACGGGGGACCACGACGATGAGCTGAACGTCGAGCGCTTCGTCGGCCGCGTCGGTGTGGCGGCGCGCGTGCACGAGCGTATTAATCTCCCCGGCGAGACGGTGCAGATCACTCTCCAGGGACTTCGCCGCATCGTCGTCGAGGGTGTCGCGCAAACCGAGCCCTTCCCAATCGTTCGCATCAAGCCCGCGAAAGAGATGGCCCCCGATGTGAACGAGGTCGACGAGCTCATCTCGCGCATCGTCGGCGGAGCCGAGACTCTGGCCGAGCTGATCGACCGCATTCCCGACGAAGTGCCGGCGATCCTGCGCATGAACATCTCGGATCCGGGTCGTTTCGCCGACCTCGCCGCGACGAACCTCAACTTCAAGGTTTCCGACAAGGACGAGATCCTCCAGCGTCTCAACATCGGCCAGCGGCTAAAGTTCCTGCTCGGGCGTGTCGAGCGGGAAGTCGGCCGCGCGCGCGTCGCCGAGGACGTGAAGAAGCATACGGAAATCAAGATTGAGCAGCATCAGCGCGAGTTCTACCTCCGGCAGCAGCTGCGCGCGATCCAGTCCGAGCTCGGCGAGGGAGACCCCGGCGAGAAGGAAGCGGTCGAGGCGCTCCGCAAGCTCGAGGAGGCCGGACTGCCCGAACGCGCGGCCCAGGAAGGCCGCCGTGAGATCGAGCGGATGCGAAACCTCTCGCCCGCGTCGAGCGAGTACCAGGTGATCCGCACGTACATCGACTGGATGCTCGCGCTGCCCTGGAACAAGAGATCGGCCGCGCAGCAGATCGAGCTCGCGAAAGTGGAGGAGCTGCTCGACAGCCGGCACTACGGACTGAAGGAAGCCAAGGAGCGCATCACCGAGTATCTCGCCGTACGCAAGCTGCGCGGTGGCGACCCGCTCGGACCAATTCTTTGTTTCGTCGGACCGCCCGGTACTGGCAAGACATCGCTTGGCGAAGCCATCGCAAAGTCCATCGGCCGCGAGTTCTATCGTATCTCGGTCGGCGGTGTGCGCGACGAGGCAGAGATACGCGGCCACCGCCGTACCTACGTCGGCGCGATGCCCGGGCTTCTCCTGCAGGCGCTGCGCCGCGTGCAGGTGCGCGACGCAGTGATCATGATCGACGAAATCGACAAGATGACGTCGGGCGGTCCGTCCGGTGATCCCACCGCGGCGATGCTCGAGGTGCTCGATCCGTCGCAGAACAGCAATTTCGTCGATCACTACCTGAACCTTCCCTTCGACCTCTCGGGAATTCTCTTCATTTGTACCGCTAACAACCTGTTCGACATCCCGGCGCCGCTCCGCGATCGCATGGAAGTGATCCGGGTGCTCGGCTACACCGTCGAGGAAAAAGTCGAGATCGCGTGGCGGTACATGCTCCCGCGGCTTCTCGAGGAGCACGGCATCACTGACAAAGACATCCAGTTCACCGACGAAGTGCTCGGCTTCATCTCAAACCGCTACTCGCGCGAGGCCGGCCTGCGTAACTTCGAGCGCAACATCGCGGCACTGATGCGCAAGCGCACGCGGAAGAAGGCGGACGGTGAAGAGGGCGCGTGGGTGGTGGACAACGCGATGGTCACCGACATCCTCGGCAACCCCAGCTACACGATGGAGGAGGCGGAGCAGGATCCGGAAATCGGGGCGGTCACTGGCATGGCGTGGACGGCCACCGGTGGCGACCTGATGGTGATCGAAGCGCTCCGCATGCCGGGTACCGGCAAACTCGTCGTCACCGGACAGCTCGGCGACGTGATGAGAGAGTCGGTCAGCGCCGCGTACTCGTACGTCCGTTCGCGTGCCTACACGCTCGGAATCGACGAGATCGAGTTCAAGGAGAGCGATCTGCACGTGCACTTTCCGGCCGGCGCCATCCCGAAAGACGGGCCAAGCGCGGGAGCTGCGGTGACGCTCGCGATCGCCAGTGTGCTCAGCCGCCGTCCGGTGCGCCGGGACCTCGCGCTCACCGGGGAGATGACGCTGCGCGGCCGTGTGCTCGAGATCGGCGGCGTGAAGGAAAAAGTGATGGCTGCATACCGCGCCGGCATCCGCCAGGTACTGCTGCCCAAGTCCAATGAAAAGGATTTGAAGGGAATCCCCGACGAGATGCTGCAGAGCATGGTGTTCACCTTCGTGTCGACAATGGATGAAGTCTTCCACCTCGCGCTCTTGCCAAGGGCTTCAGCCACGCTCGCGGATTCGGCGGAGGAGCACGGTGACGCCCATCCCCCGGAGTTGGCGGACGACGACGCCAGATCGGCGGACGATCAGCAAAGCGCTGAAGGGGCCGTGATCAAGTAGGTGGACATCAATAACACCTGGGTCCAGTTCGGGATCCACGTTTTCATCGGTATGATGGCAGGTGGGTTGTCGGATACCGTCGCGGTGTGGATGCTCTTCAATCCAAAGCAGCGGCGGTTCGGCTTCCAGGGCGCCATACCGAAGAACCAGGCGCGCCTCGCGAAGAGTCTCGGTCGTACCGTCGGCGAACGCTTGCTCACGCCCGGTGACCTGCAGAGCGAGCTCGGCCGCCCCGAGCTGCGCGCGGCGTTCGAGGCCCGGCTCGAGGAAGTCATCTCGACGATACTCACGTCGCGCGAGCCGCTCATCGACAAGGTGCCGCCGCCCGTCGTCGCCGCCCTAGAGGGCGCGATGACATCCTACCTGCCCGTCGCGATGACGAAGCTCGGAGCATTTCTGGGACAGCCGGCGACACGCGTGAAGGTTCGCAGCGCGCTGCACACGATGTTCAACCGATTCGTCAACGATATGCGCTTCCACGAGCGTATCTTCGCCAAGCTCATGATGACGGAGAAGAAGTTCGATTCCGTGCTCGAATCAATCGAGACGGACGGCGTCGAGCAGGTCGTCGGTTTACTGGAAGAACCGGAAGTACGTGAGGAGATCTCGCGGGCAATCCACGACGCGATCCTCGCCTATCTGCAAAAGCCGATTTCGGATATCCTCGGCGACACGGATGCGCGGAAGGATCCCGAAGCGCCGCACCGGCTCGCCGCCTCGGCTGCGCCGGTGATCTGGGCGTGGATCCACGACCAGCTTCCGGAGCTCGTGAAAAAGCTCGACGTGCAGGCAATGGTCGAGCGAAAGGTGATGGCGTTCAGCGTCGACCGCGTCGAGGAGATCCTGCGGAGCGTCATCCAGAACGAGCTCAACCTGATCATCACCACTGGCTTCGTGCTCGGCGGCCTCATCGGCGTCTGCACGTTCGGAATCTCCAAGCTGATCGGACTTTAACTACCTCTTTCGCCCTTCTCGCCGGGATCGCCTCCCGTTCCCCGCCTATTGCGTGAGCTTTACCTGCGCCGGCTGGATCACGGCGGGATTGGCGCCACTGGGCACGTCAACATAGATCACGACCGGCCGCCCACCAATCTGCGTCGTGGTAATCTGCCTCGACCGCCCGCCCGCCTGATATGATTTGCGGAGATTGTCAGCCGACGATTCTGCTTTCGTCGAGATTTTCTTCTCGATCCCCTGGCCGAGCAGGTCGTAGAATTCGCCGGCGTCCACGCTCGAATCCCACACCGAGATCCAGGCGATGCCTTCTCCCTGCGGCGTGTCGAACACGACGTACCGGTCGCCGTCCCATCCGGTAGCACCGCGCACCGCCTCGTTCTGATCCTTCAGGTACTCGAACAGGAAGAGCCGCGTCTCGAATTCGCCGAGCGTGTTCTGGTACACGGCGGTCCCATTGGTGATGGCGCCGAGCTCGATGCGCGTCGGCTCGTCCTTGTTGCCAAAGAATGCCGCTGGGTGAAGTATCTGCTCTGTTGAAGCAGGCATGTTCTTGTAAATCACCGCGCCAGGCTGCCGTTCCTTGAAGCTGCGCACGAACTCGGCGCCACTCAGGTACGGAAAGATCAGCGTTTCCTGGATTACCATCGGAGCGGCAGCAAATACCGGCATCTGGCTCTGGCTCTCGCGGATCATCTCACGCACGCGATCCCATCCGCCGGGCAGGTTGATCGCCACGTTGGTGCCGCCGAGCATCGCCGATATCTGCTCATAGACAGCCTGTCCCTCGAAC
>DATLXE010000479.1:0-22433 GCA_035575795.1 Gemmatimonadaceae bacterium | reverse complement strand
GCGGCCGAGCACATGCACGGGATTCTGAGGCACGGCGAGGAGCTCATCGCCTACCTCAACGTCGCGGAGCTGCTCTCCGCCGCCGAGCGGAATTCGATGCGCGCAATCATGCGTCCGCCCGCGACTTCCTGAGAGCGGCTTGGCCCGGTCGGGTTGACACTCATTTCCCCTCGCCCTACACTAACCACCTCATGGCCAAACTCAACCGCAACGCCGCCGCATCGTCTTCGCGCGATGCTTCCCGCCGACCCTGGCTCTACTGGGGACTCGCAATGGGGACTCTGATCCTCGGCTTTGCCGATCTCGTCAGGGGTGGAGAGACGCTCGCTCCAATACTGCTCGTGGTCGGGTACTGCATACTGGTGCCGCTGGCCATTCTCCGTTAGTCGCGCAGGCTCGGTTTCTGCACCGGGCGAGTAGCTCAGTTGGTTAGAGCGCCTGCCTTACACGCAGGATGTCGGGGGTTCGAGTCCCTCCTCGCTCATTTTACAGGATTTCGCTGGACCCGCCCGGATAGGCTGGGGTACGAATGTTTACCGCTATGGAGGTTATACCCTTGAAGGTAAGTCCACGTAATTCCGGTCTTTTGTTCGCGGCTGTCGCCATGCTCGGCTCCGCCGCATCTCCACTCGCTGCCCAGCGCGGCGAAAGGAACCCTGAGCGCGTCATGGTCGCGACCTTCCAGAGCGCCGACAAGGAGCTTGGAGTGCAGGCTGCGGAAGCCATCCGCAACAAGCTGTCGCGCGAGGTTAACGCCAAGGACGTAATTGTCGTCCCGAAGGCGGACATCAATAACAGTCTTCAGTCGTCCGGCTATTCGACGACCGAAGCGCTGGCAATCGGCGATGCAAAGGCCCTTGCCAGCCTGGTGCGCGCGCAGCAGTTCGTCGATGGCTCGGTCATCCGCACCCCGGCTGGCGTAAAAATCGATGCCCGGCTCGTGCTGACGCGGGACCCCAGCCGCGGACAGCTCTTTACGAGCGCGGAAGGCGCGAAGCTGGACGACGCTGCCGGTCAGGTAGCGAAGCAGATCAAGGACGCGCGCCGCCAGCTGGCCGCTGAGGAGACCTGCCACAACCACTTCATGCAGGGCAAGTATCAGGAAGCCGTCGCCGCCGCTCGCGCGGGACTCACGGCTTCGCCGAACGGCAACATCGTCGCGGTTTGTCTTGGCGAAGGGTACTCGGGCCTGAAGATGGAGGATTCCGTCGTCGCTGTGGCCGAGCGCATTCGTGCGCGCGACCCGCGCAACATCATGGCACTGCGCTGGCTTGGCGAGATTTACGGAACGAGAAAGGATCCCCGCGAAATTGAAATACTGATGCAGCTGCTCGCCGCCGACCCGACCAATACCCGGCTGCAGCTGGCAGTCACGAATCAGCTCGCTGCCAGCGGTCAGGCAGCGAAGGCTGTACCGATCATTCGTGACGCGCTGCAAAATAATCCTGGTGATCCCGCGCTGATGAAAACGGCGTGGCTGGTACTGCTCGCCGCCAAGGACTACGAGGCGGCAATCACTGTCGGCAACGAGTTGATTCGGGTCGATACCGCTGCCGCCGACACGACTTATTACTCCCGACTCGCTGGTGCATACACGGCGCTGAACCAGCCGCAACGGGTGTCAGAGACGCTGGCCCGGGCTGTCGCGCGTTATCCGGGCAACGCCGGCCTCTGGGTCATCTACAGCGATGCGCTCCGCAAGGCGGGCCAGATTCAGCCAGCACTCGATGCCGCAAAGCGTGCTCTTTCGATCAATCCGGCAGTTCCCAACGGGTACGTAGCGCTGGTCCAGGCCGTCAGCGGATTGAATCAGCCGGAGCAAGTGTTCACCACGCTTCAGGATGCTGCCACCAAGGGAGGGGACAAGGCGATTCTGTCCCAGGTCGCTTTACAGCAGGCCGACAAGGCGTACAAGGCAGGTCAGACATCGAAATCGAAAGCTGATTACCAGCGTGCGGTTCGTTTTTCACAGCTTTCCGACCAGCTTGCTCCGAGCAACGACGCCAAGTTTCTGCTCGGTTACAATGCCTTCCTCGTTGGACAGAGCTCAATAACCGAAGCGACCGAAAGGAAGAACTGCGAATTGGCCCGAACGGCTCGTGAGCACTTTACCCTCGCTGAGGCGAACCTTCCGGCTGGCGGTCAAAAGTTTCCAACTGAAGCCGCGCAACTCCTTGCTGCGATTCCGCAGTTCACACCCGCGGTAAACGATGCCATAAAGCGTTTATGTAGGTGACGGGCTTCACCCCCGGCGCATGGAGCTCTTCCTACCATGCGCCGGTAATGGTGGAGGAAGTGTCGGCGCTTTTTTCTGGCGCAAATGAGATTCTCGATTGCACGCTTGGCGGCGGCGGACACGCCGCCGCACTGCTTGCGACGGGAGCCCGGGTGACGGGAATCGACCGAGACGAGGCGGCGTTAAACTCAGCAAGAGAGCGGCTCGCGCCCGATGAGGCGGCGGGCCGCTTTCTCGCATTGAGGGCGAACTTCGCTGACCTGGGCGACATCAACGAACTTGCTGACCGCCGGTTCGATGCGATCCTCGCCGACCTCGGCGTCTCTTCCCACCAGATCGACAGTGGTGAGCGCGGTTTCTCCTTTCGCGAAGGAGCAGTGCTCGACATGCGCATGGATCGGCGCGGAGGGACGACCGCGGCCGACCTCCTCAACACTTTGGAGGAAGGGGACCTCGCCCGTATCTTTCGCGACTATGGAGACGAGCCGCGCGCCAACCGACTCGCGCGCGAGGTCGTGCGTCGCCGCGGCAACCGTCCAATGAGGGTGAGCGACGATCTGGTGGGAGCCATCAGGGGTGCGTTCGGGGCCCGGATGGGCCCGGGAGATTTCGCGCGGCTTTTCCAGGCGATCCGCATCGCCTTGAACGACGAGCTTGGATCGCTGGAGAGCGCGTTGCCGGCATTGCGCGATTACCTGCGCGCGGGCGGCACTCTCGCCGTTATCGCGTATCACTCAGGCGAGGACAGGCTGGTGAAGCACACAATGCGTGAGTGGAGCAAGGCGTGCATCTGTCCGCCCAGGCAGCTGCAGTGCACCTGCCGCGGCCGTCCGCTCGGCGAGCTTCTCACGAAGCGCGCCCTCACCGCGGGAGATGCGGAGAGAGCGATGAACCCCCGGGCGCGTAGCGCCAGGCTGCGTGCGTGGCGAAGCGCGGCGTAGGTCTCAGGGGCCGAACGGTAATCGGACTGCTGCTCGCCGGATTCGTGGTCATTGCCCTGGCGATCGTGTGGAGAAGAACCATCGGTATCGCCGAATCTCGCAGCGTCCGCGATCTCGATGCGCAAAAGGTGCAACTGGAAGGGGAGCGTGCTCGTCTGGAAGGTGAGATCCGTGATCTATCCACCCGGCAGCACCTCGGGCCGGTGGTCGAGAAACGGCTCGGCATGCACGTACCAACCGACAAACAGGTAATAATTCTCCCTCGCTCCCGCTGAACAAGGTGCAATCCCCACGCAGGCTTTCGATCGTTCACGGAGTGATGGTTCTCTTCGCGGCGGCGCTTGTCGCGCGCGCGGCGAAAGTCCAGATCATCGACGGCGATGAGTGGGCGCAGCGCGCGAAGCGACAGCACTTCCAGACGTCGCCCCTCAACGCACCGCGAGGCGAGATCCTTGATGCGGGCGGCGACGTGCTCGTCGAAAGCCGCGAGGTCGCGCGCGTTGCCATTGCGCCACCCGAAGTCCGCGATACCGTCGCGCTGCTGCGCGCACTGAAGCGCGCACGAATCGATCCGGCGCTTGTCCGCAGCGGGATCAAACGCCGGCGGCGCTGGATAGACCTCCCCGGCCTGCACACCGCGGCGGACCTCGCCCCCATCGCCGGCATGCGCGGTGTTCATGTCACGCCTGTCATGCAGCGAGTGTACGCGACCTCGGCCGGCATCCGACGAATCGTCGGAACGCTCGACGACAGCGGCCGCCCCCGCGACGGAATCGAGTCATCGCTCGACGGCGTGCTCCGCGGAGACTCGACGAGGGTCGCGCTGGCGCGCGACAGGAACGGGCGCGCAATGGACTCACCAGAGGCCTGGGACAACGCTCCCCTCCCTGGTGCGTCGATCGCCCTCACCATAAATCGCGCGCTGCAGGACATTTGCGAGCGGGCGATCAGCGAGGCTGTCGCCGAGCTGAACGCGGCCGGCGGCGACATCGTCGTGATGAATCCACACACGGGTGAAGTGCTGGCGCTCGCCAGCAAGAGGTCCAACCCAGGCGCCGTCGCGAACACAGCGGTCACCGAGCCATTTGAGCCCGGCTCGACTCTCAAGCCCTTCATCGCCGCGACCCTCCTCGCCCGTGGCCGCGCTACGGCGGATGAGATCATCGAGACTTACAACGGCGAGCTGATGATAAATGGCCGGCTCATCCGCGATCTGCACCGCGCGCCGGAGCTGTCGCTTTCCGATGTGATCCGCTTCTCCAGCAACGTCGGCATTGTCCGCTTCGGCGAGAGACTTTCCGTCGCCGAGAAGTACGAGACGCTTCGCGATTTCGGGTTCGGGATGGCGACGGGCATTCCGCTACCGGCCGAATCCAATGGGACGCTGCGCGACCCGCGTCACTGGGGGAAAACCACCCCTCAATCCATTCTCATGGGATATGAGATCGCCGTTACGCCGATCCAGCTCGTCACCGCGTACTCAGCCATCGCCAACGGCGGCAACCTGGTCGAGCCGCACATTGTGAAGGAGGTGCGGTCGCCCGCAGGTGAGCTGCTTTACCGCGCCGAGCCGCGCGTGATTCGCAGGGTGATGCCGACCGAAGTCGCGCGCAGCGTCCAGCAAATGCTGCTCGGCGTAGTCCAGGGTGGAACGGCGACGAAGGCAGACCTCGAGATGTTCGATGTGGGGGGGAAGAGCGGGACGGCGCGCCGCACCGTGGGTGGATCGTATCGCGCCGGCAACTACACCGCGTCATTCGTCGGACTTTTTCCAGGAAACGATCCGCAGTACGTGGTTCTCGTAAAGCTCGACAGCCCGACGGGCGCGCGCTTCCATGGCGGCGACATCGCCGCACCGGTGACAAGCGTGGTGTTGCGCGCGGCGCTCGCCGCCCGCGATGCCGCGCTCAACCGGAACGAGCTGGCGAAGGTGGAGCGGCGTGATCCTCCGCCCGATGCGTCGCTCAACAGGCCGGGGGCGCTGGGTGCTGCGCGAGCCGTACCGCAGCGTGCGGCAGTCGCCGCCCGCCGCGAGCCCGACGAAGGAACGCTGTCGTACGTGATTGAGCTTCCCGCCGCCGCGCCTTCGACCCCGGTCGTGCTCGCGCCGCGATCCATTCCCGACGTCGGCGCACTCGGCGTTCGGGATGCGATCCGGACCCTGCACTCGGCTGGCTTTCGCGTGCACATCGTGAATTCCGCGACGGTTGGGACTTTCCCGGTGGCGGGCACGGTTGTCGGTCAGGGAACCGTCGTGCAACTGGGCAGGCCCGGATCGTGAACATCCCGGTCGGTCGGGTGCAGGATGCGCTGGAGAAGGAAGGATTGCTGGTGGAATCCCGCGGAGCCATCCCGGAATTTGCTTCGGGCATTTCGGATGACAGTCGGGTCCTCGAGGCAGGCGGGATATTCGTTGCCGTCCGGGGTTCCGAACGGGATGGACACGAATATCTCGACGCGGCGCACGGCCGCGGCGCGGGGCTGGCAATCGTGGAAGATGCATCGCGGACATCGCTTCCAGCACTGGTCGTGCGCGAAGGACGGCGCGCTGCCGCCGTCGCCGCCGGCGCCGCCTACAACCATCCGGCGCGAGATCTTACCATGCTCGCCGTGACCGGCACCAATGGCAAGACGACAACGACTTCCATCATGCGGCACCTCCTTTCGAAACCAGGAAGGCCGGCGGCGTCGATCGGTACGCTCGGGGTTCTCACCGGGAGCGCGGGGGAGGTGGTGCCGGGCGGGGGCGGGCTAACCACGCCCGGACCCGTGGAGCTTCAGCGGGTGCTTCGTGATCTGTCTGACCGCGGCGTGCGGCATGTAGCGATGGAAGTTTCGTCGCACAGTCTCGACCAGCGTCGCATCGATGGGCTCGTGTTCGATGTCGCGGTGTTCACCAATCTCACGAGAGATCACCTGGACTATCACGGGACGATGGACGCCTACCTGGCCGCCAAGGCAAGGCTCGTGGACTATGTGAGCGAAGATGGTACAGTCGTGGTCAATCGCGATGCGCCGGAGTGGCGCGGACTGCGACAACGGGGTGTGACAGTCACATTCGCGATCGCCAACGAGGCGGATGTGCGTGCAAAGTCGATTCGCTACACGACGCGCGGAAGCGAATGGCGCCTCGTGACGCGCGAGGCGGCGGCCGACGTCCTGCTACCGCTCCTGGGAGATGTCAATGTCCAGAACGCGCTCGCGGCGGCCGCGACGGCGATTGCGCTCGGCGATGCGCCCGCCCAAGTGGCCGCGAGCCTGGCGGGAGTGCCACAGACGCCCGGCCGGCTGGAAATAATCTCGAGGAGCCCAGCCGTCCTCCGCGACTACGCTCACACGCCGGATGCGCTCGAGCGTTCGCTCCGCACCGCGCGCGCCTTTACAACGGGGCGCCTGATCGTCGTGTTTGGGTGCGGCGGTGATCGTGACAAGGGAAAGCGGCCCATAATGGGCCGAATCGCCGAGCAGGGCGCGGATCTCGCTATCGTGACGAGCGATAATCCCCGCACAGAGGATCCGGACGCGATAGTGCGCGAGATCGAAGCGGGCATGAAGGACGGAAATCATGAGCGCGTGACAGACCGACTGGCGGCGATCGGGCGGGCGCTCACACTTGCCGGCGACGGAGATCTCGTCTTGCTCGCCGGCAAGGGGCACGAGACATATCAGATACGCGGCACCACGTCCCACCCATTCGACGAAAAGGAAATCGTGAGAGAGCTGACGGCGGGACGCAGTTGAGCGGCGACTTCTGGACACTGGACCGGGTCGCCGCCGCGCTTGCGCCGTATTCGACGGGGCGCCTTCCGCGCGGCACCGCTCCGATTGCGTCGATCACCACCGACACCCGCAAAATCGGCAAGGGAGATCTTTTCGTCGCGCTCGTGGGTGAGCGATTCGATGGCCACGATTACCTTGCCGACGCGGTGCGCGACGGCGCCGCGGCGCTGGTCGTGTCGCGCGCGCCGCGCCTCGCCGAGCTCTCCGTGCCGGTCTTCGAAGTAGGCGATACGCTGATTGCGCTCGGCGCGCTGGGAAAGTACTGGCGCCGGGTGTGGGGCAAGACGGTGATCGGCGTCGCCGGAAGCAACGGCAAGACGAGCACAAAAGACCTGCTACGCGCCGCGCTCGGCGGGTCCTTTGTCGTTCATGCCACCACCGGGAACCTCAACAATCGCGTTGGTGTGCCTCTGACGCTGCTGTCGCTTCCGCATTCCGCGGAAATTGCCGTCGTCGAACTCGGGACGAGCCTGCCCGGTGAAGTCGCAATTCTGCGCGAGCTCTCCGAGCCCGATATCGCGCTTGTGACGTCGATCGCTGAAGAGCATCTCGAAGGGCTCGGAGATCTTGCGGGCGTGTTGCGCGAGGAGGCGGCTGTCTACGACGGCGTTCCGATCGGCATTGCGCCGGCGGCGCAGCCTGAGGTCGCGCTGGCGGGGAAGGGAAAGGCAAAACGCATGGTGGTTGCCGGCCTGGATGGCGAAGCGGACCTCAAGCCGACGCGCTGGTCGATCGGCGTTGACGGACTGGGCACGATCGAGATCGACGGCGCAACTGTGAGCCCACCGCTCCGCGGCTTGCACAACATGCGGAACGCAATGCTCGCGCTCGCGGTCGCGCGCGAGTGCGGCGTATCGATGGCCGATGCGGCGCGCGGAATCGCGGCTATGCCGCAGCCGAAGATGCGCGTTGCGTGGGAGCAGCTGGGCGAGGTCACGCTGATCAACGATGCGTACAACTCCAATCCGGGATCGGCGCGCGCGGCAATCGACCTGATCGAAGGTGCGGGGAAGGGCCGCCAGCGTGTCATCGTACTGGGGACGATGCGCGAGCTCGGCACGACTTCAGCGCAGTGCCATACGGACATCGCCCGGCTGGCGCTCGCCTCAGGTGCCGACATCGTCGCGGGAATCGGCGAGTTTGCGCCGGCTCTGAACGAGGCGGGCGCCGCCGGGGCACGTGTGGTCACCGCGCCGGACGTCGATGAGTTGTGGCAACAGCTGCAGACCAGGCTTCAGAGGAACGCTATAATTCTACTCAAGGCTTCTCGCGGCGTTCAGCTCGAGCGTCTCGTTCCACACCTCACCACCTGGGCAACTGCATAGTGCTGAACTACCTGCTCCTGCCGTTCGTTGGACTGGATCATTTCGGCTGGCTACGCCTGTTCGGGTTCATAACGTTCCGCGCCGCCGGCGCCGCCGTGACGGCATTGCTGCTCACGTTCATCGTCGGCCCGATAATCATCAAGCGCCTGAAGAGAATGCGGCTGCACCAGGTGATTCGCGAAGGAACTCCCGATGCCCACCAGCAGAAAGGCCGCACGCCGACGATGGGTGGCCTCATCCTGCTTGGCGCGACACTGATCAGCACCATCCTCTGGGCGCGGCTCGACAACAGGTACGTTCTGCTTGCGATGGGCTCGATGGTGTGGATGGGTGCGATCGGCTTCTGGGACGACTATCTCAAGCTCAAGCAGAAGATGGCGGGAAGGAAGAACACCGGTCTTGTGGAGGGCTACAAGCTCGTCGGGCAGGTCTCGCTCGGGCTCGCACTCGGGTTCTACCTCTGGAAGTATCCGCTGTCGACGCTCCCGGGTGCGTCGACGACGCTGCCGTTTTACAAGTACACGCTGATCGTTCCGCTCACCGCAGGACTCGGCTGGCTCTACGTCCTCTTCGTCACCTTCGTGATGACAGGCGCGAGCAACGCCGTGAACGTCACCGACGGATTGGACGGCCTCGCCGCCGGCCTCGTTGCAATAGCCGCCGCGACGTTTGCGTTCTATGCGTACGTGTTCGGCAGGGTCGACGCGAGCAATTATCTCGGTTTGTATTTCCTGCGCGGTTCTGGAGAGCTGACGGTGTTCTGCGCTGCCGTCATGGGCGCGTGTATCGGGTTTCTCTGGTACAACACGCACCCTGCGGAAGTCTTCATGGGCGACACCGGATCGCTCGCGCTGGGCGGTGCCCTCGCGTCGATCGCGATCCTGCTCAAGTCGGAATTCCTGCTGCTCATCGTGGGCGGCGTGTTCGTGTCCGAGATGATGTCGGTGATCCTGCAGCGCTTCGTGTACAAGTATCGGAAGAAGCGCCACGGCGTCGAGTATGCGAACGAGCACCGGGTGTTCAAGCGGGCGCCGCTTCACCACCACTTCGAGGTGAAGGGCTGGGACGAGTCGCAGGTCGTGGTGCGGTTCTGGATCATCGGAGTGCTCTTCGCCTTCTTCGCACTGAGCACGCTCAAGCTGCGATGACCTGGCCCGCGTCAGACGACGGCGAGATCGCCGTCGTCGGGCTGGCGAGGAGTGGCCGCGCGGCGAGCGCGTTGCTGCGAGGACACGGCTTCAGTGTCTACGCATCGGATGCGAGCAGTTCCGAAGCGATTCGGAGCGCCGCCAGCGAGATCGCCGCGCTGGGCGCGGGGACGGACATCGGGTCTCACGACCTCGCCAGAATCCAGCGCGCAAAGCTGCTGGTCGTAAGTCCGGGCATTCCCCCTGACGCTCCGCCGCTTGCCGCGGCACGCGAGGCAGGCGTACAGGTAGTCAGTGAGGTCGAGCTCGCGCTTCGCTTTCTCGGCTCGGACCACGTCATTGCCGTGACCGGGACAAACGGGAAGAGCACGACGACCGCCCTCATCGCCCACCTGCTGACCGCACTCGGAAACGACGCGCCGGCGGCGGGAAATATCGGCACGCCGCTCTCGGAGATTGCACTGCGCGTGAATCCTCCCGACTGGATCGCGCTGGAGATGTCGTCGTTTCAGCTTCACGACACCCCCGGACTGAACCCAGCTGTTGGTGTGCTGACGAACCTCAGTCCGGATCACCTGGACCGGTATTCCTCCGTGGACGCCTACTACGCGGACAAGGCGATGCTCTTCGCGAATGCCGAACCCCACTCCATGTGGGTATCCGATGCGAATGACGCCGCATCACGGGCGATGACCGCGGGTGTGGCGGGAAGCCACTACGGTTTTTCCGCCGCGGGGACACCGACGGCGGACGAACAGCGACTTACAGTTGGTGCGTGGTACGACGCCGGTGCGGAGTTCCTGATGCTGCGAGGCGAAAGAATCGCTACCCGCGCCGAATTTTCGTTGATGGGGCGTCACAACGTCGCCAACGCGCTCGCTGCGCTCCTCGCCGTTACGGTCGCGCACAAGGACTACGAGCGCCCCGACGCACGCCGCCTGTTGCGAGAGGCACTCGGGACATTTCGCCCGCTGGCTCACCGTCTCGAGCTCGTGCTCGACCGGGACGGCATCCAGTGGATCGACGACTCAAAGGCCACGAACGTCGGCTCGACGGCGGTGGCAATTGACGCGATGGAGCGTCCAACCGTCCTGTTGCTGGGAGGCCGCCACAAAGGCGAGGCCTACACGCAACTGGCGACGGGGATGAAGGGAAAAGTGAAACACGTATTCGCGTACGGCGAAGCAGCAGCGAAAATCGCCGCTGATCTGGGAACGCTCCTTCCAGTCGAAACGCTCGCATCGGATTTCGACGAAGTCATTCTCGCCGCTCGTCGCGCGGCCGTTGCTGGAGATGCGGTCCTGCTCTCTCCCGCGTGTTCGAGCTTCGACATGTTCGCGAACTACGAAGAGCGCGGCCGCCGCTTCGCCGACCTGGCGCGGGGCAGCGCATGAGCGAAACGGCTCTCAACATCAGGTACCGCTGGAACATCGGCATCGAAGCAAGGGTGCTGATCATTCTGACTGCGGTCCTCATGGCATTCGGCCTCGCCACCGTCTACAGTGCCAGCGCGATCGTCGAAATGGAGGCCGGCTTCAGCCACGCCCACCTGCTGTTGCGGCAGCTGCTCGGGATGGCGCTCGGCGCGGCGGTGTTCGCCATTGCGGCCAAGGTCGACGCCGAGCTGTGGGAGAAGTGGGCGTGGCCGCTGATGCTCTTCACTCTCCTGCTCCTGTTGATCGTGATACTTCCATTCACGGAGTCAATCGCGCCACGCGTTCACGGCGCGCGCCGCTACCTGATCGGCAGCTCCGTTCAGCCGTCGGAGCTCGGCAAGCTCGCAGTGGTGATGTGGACGTCGATGCTCGTGATCAAGAAAGGCGATGGGCTGCGGAGACTGACCAAGGGCCTGCTGCCCTTCCTCGTGATTATCGGAGCGATGGATGTCCTCGTCATGCTCGAGCCCGACCTGTCCGCGGCGATGATGTTCACGCTGATAATGGGAATCATTCTTTTTGCGGGCGGTGTCCGTATCGGGCACTTCGTCGCCCTCGGCGTCCTGCTCGTGCCTTTGCTGTACGCACAGATACAGCGACTCAACTACGCGCTCCTCAGGATGACGGCGTTCTTCGATCCGGGTGCCGCGCCGCTTGAAGTGAGCTATCAACTCAAGCAGTCGCTCATTGCGGTCGGGTCAGGCCAGGTGCTGGGCGTTGGATTTGGGCGCGGTCGCCAGCAGTACGGATTTCTGCCTTTCGGTTACGACGACTTCATCGCCGGGCACATCGGCGAGGAGTGGGGATTCGTCGGCATGTTGCTCCTGATCGTGGCGTTCGGCATGTACGCGGCGCTGGGGTTCCGCATCGCGCGCCAGGCAAGAACACCGTTCCTGCAGCTGGCTGCGGTCGGGCTGACGATGACGATGGTCCTTACCGCGTATCTTCATATCGGCGTGGCAACCGGATTGCTGCCGACCACCGGCCTGACGCTACCATTCATTTCTTACGGGCGGTCCAACCTGGTGCTTTCACTCATGATGACGGGAATCCTCGTGAACATCGGCAGCACGCGCGAAAGAGTTTTCGGCGGGCACGCCACCAATCCGCTCGCACTGCGCACGGTCAACGCGCAATGAGGATCATCTTCGCTGGCGGAGGCACGGGTGGGCACCTTTATCCGGGACTGGCGATCGCGCGGGCGATCGTCAAGGAGAATCCGTCGGTGAAGCCGTTTTTCATCGGCGCGCGGCGGGGAATCGAGCGCGATGTCCTCCCGCAGACGGAGTTTCCGTTCGAGCTGCTCGACCTTCACCCGCTCTACCGCTCGCGCATGTGGGAAAACTGGAGAACGCTGCGCGGCGCGGTCAGCGCATGGTCGCGCATCGGCACGATCGTGCGCGGCGAGAAACCACGCTGTATCGTCGCCACCGGCGGCTACGCATCGGGCCTGGCACTCGGCTACGGCGCGGCGAACCGCATTCCGCTCGTGCTCCAGGAGCAGAACACATTTCCCGGGATCACGACACGCTTCTTCAGCCGCTACGCCAGCCAGGTTCATCTCGGATTCCCCGAGGCGCGCGCCCACCTCAAGCCCTCGCCGCGAACGGAGATATTCGATTCGGGCAATCCGATCGAGCCACCGCCAGCCGACGCATTCGCGAAAGGACCGGCGCGGGCGAAGTGGGGATTCCCAACATCCGTCGGCAAGGTGCTCCTTGTGTACGGGGGCAGCCAGGGCTCGAAGGCGATGAACGATGTCGTTGCCGAGTGGATAAAGCGTGGGTTGCCATCGGGCCTGTCGATCATCTGGGCGACGGGGAAGGGCAACTATGACGAGTTCTCGCATCTCGAGAGCGAAGCGGTCAAGATCAAGCCGTACATCGCGCCGATCTCCGACGCATACCGTGCTGCTGACTTCGCGCTGTCGCGCGCCGGGGCGATGGCGACGGCCGAGCTATGCGCGTGGGGAATTCCGGTGGTTGTCGTACCGCTGCCTACCGCCGCGGCCGATCACCAGACCGCCAACGCAAAGGCGCTCGTCGGCGCGGGCGCCGCTGCCCTCATCCTTCAGTCCGACCTCACCGCCGACCGTCTTCAATCCACGGTTGAGCGCCTTCTCGCCGAACCGCAGGAGCTCGAGTCGATGCGTGCGAAGTCGCTCGAGCGCGCGCGGCCGACGGCGGCCGCCGACATCGCCAAGAAGATCCTCAGGCTCACCGAATCGACGCCGCAGCGTCGCTGAAGCCACGGCACACCAGGTCAGCCATTCATAGTGCCCACTCCCGATAGTGGCGACGGCGGTGCAATTCACTTCGTCGGCATCGCCGGCGCGGGGATGCGGGCCCTTGCCGAGCTTTTCGCACGGCGGGGACTCAAGGTCACGGGTTGTGACGCGAATCCGAGTGCCGCGGCCGACCTCGAGCGGTTCGGGATCCAGATCATTCATGGACACAGCCCTGATCACGTTGAGGGCGCGGCCGAGCTCGTCGTCACCTCGGCGATGGCGAAGGACAACGCGGAAATTACGCGCGCACGTGAGCTGGGAATTCCGGTCACGCGCCGCGCCGAAGCGCTGGGCCGGGCGGTGTCGGGCGGAAGACTCGTCGCAATCGCTGGAACGCACGGAAAAACGACGACGACAGTGATGAGCACGTCGGCGCTTTCCGCGGCGGGGCTCAGACCGACCGGCGTGGTCGGCGGGCGCGTTGCGGCGTGGGAGAGCAATCTCCATTACGACTCTGACGACTTGTTTGTCGTCGAGGCGGACGAATATGACCGATCTTTTCTCGCGCTCGCGCCGACGGTCGCGGTAGTCACCAACATGGAGGCCGATCATCTCGACATCTACCATGACCTGGACGACATCCGGACGACCTTTTCGCAATTCGTAAAATCGGCGCCCTTCATCGTTCTCTGCTCCGACGACGAGGGCGCGGAGAGCATCGCCATTCCCAATAGCGCCGAAGTGATCAGGTATGGAATCGAGTCGCGGGATGCACGACTGCGTGCGTCACAGGTTCGCGCCGCTGGGGATGGGGCGGCGTTTATGGTGTCCTTCGACGGCAAGTCGCTTGGCGATGTTGCACTCCGGGTACCGGGCATTCACAACGTGCAGAATGCGCTCGCCTCTATCGGCGCCGGGCTCGCGCTGGGCACCACGCTCGACGCAATGCGCGCCGGTGTCGAGTCCTTTGGCGGCGTCGAGCGGAGATTCCAGCGCCTTGGCGATTTCGCGGGCGTGACGATCGTCGATGACTACGCCCACCACCCAACCGAGATCGCGGCGACTCTCGAGGCGGGGCGCTCGACCTTTCCGGGGCGGCGGATCATCGCGGCATTCCAGCCGCACCTCTTTTCGCGGACGCGCGACTTTGCCGCCGAGTTCGGCGCGGTCCTTTGCGGGGCCGACGCCGTGTTTCTAACTGACATCTACGCGTCACGCGAGAAGCCACTGCCGGGCATTACCTCCGACCTCGTCTCGAGCGTGATGAAGACCGCGGGACACCCGGTGGCGTGGCAGGGCGCGCGAACGGAGCTTGCCGAGGCACTGGCGCACAACGTGAACCCCGGTGACGTCGTCATCACGATCGGGGCCGGCGACATCACGCTCACCGGCCGCGAACTCAAGGAGCGCCTCGAATCGCGCGCGACCTAGGCAGCGTTGCTGCGCCGCCGCGGCGCCGGATGAGAGTGCCGATCGTGCTCCTGCTTCTCGCGCTGCTGATGGCGGCTGCCTGGGGTGTGAGCGCTGGCTCGCGTGAGCTGGCTTTCTTCCGCGTGCGCGCCGTCGAGATCCGCGGGACTCGCTATCTGCAGCCGGCGGAGGTTGTCGCGGCGCTCCAGATCGACACGCTGAGATCGCTGTGGGAGGATCTGGCCCCTTTGCGCAGGCGCGTGCTTGCGCATCCGCAGGTGAGCTCTGCCATCGTCGCGCGAAGACTGCCGGGCACCATCGTCGTGACGGTGCAGGAGAATCTTCCCGTCGCGCTCGTTCCCGGACCGCGCGGTCTCGTCGCTTACGATTCGTCGGGCAGGCAGCTGCCGATCGATCCGACGCGCGCCGATCTCGACCTGCCGCTCGTTACGACTGCCGACCCCGCGCTGTTGCGTCTCGCGGGGTCCATCCGTCGATTCGAGCCGACTGTGTTCACGCGCCTTACCGAGGTGCGGCGCACCGGTCCCGGGGACATTCTGCTATTGATGTCGCGGAGCTACGTGGATGTCGCGCCTCTTCCGGGCGACAGCGTTGCTCCGGCACCGACATCGCTGCGGGTACGCGTTCCGCTGGGGCTGTCAGTCGAGCGATTGGCCGATATCTTTCCCGTCGAGAGTGACCTGGCGCGCAGACAGACGCGCGTCGGCGAGCTCGACCTACGTTACCGCGATCAGGTGATCGCAAGGCTGCAATGAATCCCGACCGCCTCATCGCTGGACTAGACATTGGCTCCGCCAGGACGACCGCCGTCATCGCGGAGTCCGTCGGCGGAGAACGGCGCAGCACGCCCACGCTGAGAATCCTCGGCGTCGGCCAGGCGAGAACGACGGGACTCCGTCGTGGAATCGTTTCCGACATCGAGGAGACGACGCGCTCCATCAGAAAAGCGATGGAGGACGCCGAGCGGATGGCCGGCACCAAGGTCGAAGGCTTGTACGCGGGGATCGCCGGCGAGCACGTCCGCGCCATGATCAGCAAGGGCATCGTCGCCGTGAATGGCGACGAGATCTCGAAGGCCGATGTCGACCGCGCCAACGATGTCGCGCGCGCGCAGCCGGTTCCGGAAGATCGCGAGCTGCTGCACGCGATTCCGCAGGAATACACCGTCGACAAGAACCAGGGCATTCGCGATCCGATCGGCATGATCGGCACGCGCCTCGAGACGGAGATGTATCTCGTCACCATCGGAAGCTCGCCGGCGATGAATCTGCGCAAATCGGTCGAGCGAGCCGGGTATCGCGTCAACGAGCTGGTGCTCGAGCCGCTCGCGAGCTCGCTCAGCGTCCTCACCGAAGACGAGAAGGAGCTCGGCGTGGCGCTCGTCGAGATGGGCGCCGGCACGACCGACATCGCCGTCTTTCACGAGGGGAAAATCCGGCACCTCGGCACGATCAACTACGGCGGCAACAACGTCACCAGCGACATCGTGCAGGGAATTGGCGTGACGCAGGCCGATGCGGAACGCATCAAGGAAAAGTACGGTTGCGCGTATGAGCCGCTCGTCGATCCGCAGGACATCATTCAGCTGCCGAGCACAGTTGCGCAGGGCGAACGTCACGTGCCGCGCGAAGTTCTCGCGCACATCATCCATCAGCGCATGGACGAGATCTTCTATCTCGTGCAGGCCGAGGTGCAGCGCGCCGGATTTTCGCAGCGGCTGAGCGGTGGCGTCGTCGTCACCGGTGGCGCTGCCGCGATGCAGGGCGTTGGCGAGCTCGCTGCCGATGTTTTCGGAACCGGGGTGCGCATCGGGACGCCGGCGGAGAACATTGGCGGGATCAGCGACTCGGTGGATGCGCCTCGTTTCGCGACGGTCGTCGGGCTCGCGCTCTATGGTGCCAATCGGGCCGCGGCGGGTTTCAGCGCCACCAGCAAACACAAGGCGTTTGCCGGACCGGGCGTCGACCGCTTCGCGAAGCGGGTCAAGACGTGGCTGGAGGATTTCTTCTAGAACGCGCGGCTCATTGGGAAAAAATCATAAAAGTGCAAACGACTGTCGGCGTGTGGATAACTCGCTTGATAGCCGTTGTACTTTTTTCTCCTTAGCTTCGTCTTTGGCTATGGTACGAATCGGATAAGTGCCATATACTTGCCCCCAGCTTTTTTTTCCACATTTTCGCTGCACCGGAGTTTCCCCCCTGATGATATTCGAATTCGAGGAAAGCGGCTCACAGAACGCCCGCATGAAGGTCGTGGGCGTCGGTGGCGGCGGCGGGAACGCCGTGAACCGTATGATCGAGGAGCGCCTCGAAGGGGTCGAGTTCATATCCGTCAACACTGACGCGCAGGCCCTTCTCAATTCGAAGTCCGATGTAAAAATCCAGATCGGGAAGAAGCTGACGCGGGGTCTCGGCGCCGGAGCCCGTCCCGAGATCGGCAAGCAGGCGATCGATGAGAGCCGCGAGGAAGTTTCGCGCGCCATGTCAAACGCCGACCTGGTATTTGTCACCTGCGGCATGGGCGGCGGCACGGGTACCGGCGCCGCGCCGGTCCTTTGCCAGCTTGCCCGGGAAGCCGGAGCCCTCACCGTCGGGATCGTGACCAAGCCGTTCCTGTTCGAGGGCCGCAAGCGCATGCGGCAGGCCGAGCTGGGCATCGCCGAAATGCGGAAGAACGTGGATACGATGATCGTCGTTCCGAACGAGCGGCTTCTTGCCGTCGTGGGGAAGGGAATCCCCTTCCAGGACGCCCTCAAGAAGGCCGACGAAGTGCTGCTGCACGCAACGCAGGGCATCTCCTCCCTCATCAGCGTGACCGGCCTGGTCAACGTCGACTTCGCCGATGTCCGCACTGTCATGCAGGAGGGCGGCTCCGCCCTGATGGGCACGGGTATCGGCCGCGGTGAAAACCGCGCCATCGAGGCCGCCCAGCAGGCAATCGCCAGCCCCCTTCTCGACAACGTCTCGGTCTCGGGCGCCACCGGCGTCCTTGTCAACATCACGGGTGGCGCCGACCTGACCCTCGGCGAAGTCCATCAGATTAACGAAATCGTTCACGAAGCGGTTGGCGAGGATGCCGAGATCATCTTCGGAGCCGTTCACGAGCCCGCAATGCAGGGGGAGATTCGCGTCACCGTTATCGCGACCGGCTTCGACAGGGTAATCGGGGGTGCGATTCAGACATCCCCGGTCGTTTCCTCCCAGCCGCCCCAGATCGCCCGCGGGTCGGTAATCCCTCTCCGCTCGAGGTCGAACGGGGTGGGCAGGAACGCTCCCGTCAGCGAGCCTCCCCGGCGCCCGCTGCCGGCCATCAGTCCGCCTGTAACCTCCGATAAGGGTGGGTCGTCTCCAGAACAGGATCTCAGCGACATGGAGATTCCTACCTTCATTCGGAGACAGATGGATTGAAGCAGGTCAGCGCAAGAGTCCTCAGCTATTCCGTAGTCGCATCGCTCGCAGCGATCGCGATCTGGCAGACCCCGACGCTCGAGGAGCGCCCGGTGTTGCTGCTTCAGCCAGTCCTGGTGAGTCAGCCCGGAATGGAATCAGCCGACTACACGCTCAACCCGCTTTACGTCCAGGCCTTCACGAAGGAAAAGCTCGATACACTCGCCATCGCCGGCGTCATTCAGTCCAGCCTCTACAGCGCGCTCGACAAGACTGGTATTGAAGACCTGCCCCGCAACGCGCGCCACGCGCTTGCCGGCGATCTCGCTGACATCTTCGAATATCGCGTCGACATGACGCGCGACCTCTCGCAGGGCGACCGCTTCCATATCCTTGTCGAGCGGCTCCAGAAGCCGAACGGCAAGATCATCGTCAATCGTGTTCTCGGTGCGCGCCTTGCCCTCGGTGGCGGCACCAATGAGCTCGAGGCAATTCACTTCCAGAGCCGCGGCTCCAACGCCGAGTACTTCGACCAGAGCGGCAAGTCTCTTCGCACCGCTTTCCTTCGCACGCCGGTCACTTTCCGTCGGATCAGCAGTGTCTTTGGTCTCCGCCGCCACCCGATCTTCGGAAATCCCAGAGCACACAAGGGAACGGATTACGCCGCTGCGATGGGCACGCCAGTTCGCTCGGTAGGCGATGGTGTTGTGATCTTTGCGGGACGGAAGGGCGGATACGGCAATGCGATCGACGTCCGGCATCGCAACGGATTCGTCAGCCGCTACGGGCACATGCGTAACTTTGCCAAGGACATTCGCCGCGGAACGCGCGTGACGATGGGCAGCACGATCGGCTTTGTCGGTATGACCGGTTACGCGACCGGACCGCACCTTCATTTCGAGGTTCTCGTCGGCGGCATACAGCGCGACCCGCGCCAGGCTCTCGCAAGCAACTCGGGCGATCCAATTCCAGATGGAGAGCGCAAGCTGTTCCAGCGCCTGAGAACACAGACGCTCGCGGGCCTGAGCCAGGCTCGTGTAGCCTCAGCGGCGCCGATTACCGATTAGCTTAGGGAGTTTGGGCATCCCTTATCTTCAACCCGGGCCACACGGTCCGGGTTTTTTCGTTTCACCCCTTTCGAATTAAATGGCCTCGAGGATAATCAGGCGCGATGGCGATCTGCCGCGGCGCTCGCTGTGGAACAGGGTCCGGGATGTCGCCCTCACCGACGTAACCGTCGTAGCGCGGGGGGGCTCAATCCAGGGCTCGCTCGGCCGACTGGAGGAGATACTGCTCGAAGCCGACTTCGGCGTGCCAGTCACAATGCGGCTCGTTGCCGAGATGGAGGGACTCGCGCGGCGCGGTGCGATCAAGACCGAGGACGCCTTCCTGGCCGCCCTGCGTGGCTCTGTCGAGGCGGCGCTGCGGTCGGGGAGCAGCGCACCGGGGATTCTCAAAGCCGCGGCGCCCCCTACCGTCATCCTCGTCGTTGGGGTGAACGGGGCCGGAAAAACTACCTTCATCGGGAAGTTTTGTGCACTCCTGCGGGCGAACGGGATGTCCGTCCTCGTCGGAGCAGCGGACACCTTCCGTGCGGGGGCGATCGACCAGCTGCGGGTCTGGGCCGAGCGCACGGGTGCCGACTTTGTTGGCGGCACTCAAGGCACCGACCCCGCCTCGGTGGCGTTCGACGCCGTCGATGCGGGCGTCAGCCGTGGCGTCGATGTCGTCGTCGTTGACACCGCCGGCAGGCTGCACACCAGCACGGCACTGATGGACGAGATGAAAAAGATCAACCGCGTGATCGCGCGCCGTCTTCCCGGAGCACCCCATGAGACCCTGCTCGTCCTCGACGGGACGATCGGCCAGAATGCGGTCGCGCAGGCGCGCACCTTTGCTGACGCGGTGCCGGTGACCGGGATCGTCGTGACGAAGATCGACGGAACCGCCAAAGGCGGGATCGTCGTCGCCGTGCACGAGGCCCTCGGCGTGCCGGTCAAGTTCGTCGGCGTCGGAGAGCAGGCGGCCGACCTCGTCGCCTTCGACGCAGCGGACTTCGCCCGAGAGGTGCTGGAGGGGTAGATGGTGGCCGCCGACACGGGAAAGGGCCGCGGAGGCAAGATCTACCTCGACATGCCCGTTACCTACCTGAAGGGCGTTGGTCCCGCGCGCGCCGACGCGCTGCGGCGCCTTGGGGTCATCACTGCGCGTGACCTTCTCTTCCATGTGCCGAGGCGGTACGAAGACGCAAGCACAATCTCGCCGATCGCGTCGCTGGAAACGGGAATGGACGGCACCATCATCGGCCGTGTGATCTCCAAGGGCATCATCCCGACGAGAAAGGGGCTGCGGATCTTCCAGGCCGTGCTCAGGGACGACAGCGGGATGATAGAGGCGTCCTGGCCAGGCCAGCCGTTTCTGGACCGCGTCATCGACAAGGGCGACGTGATGCTGCTTACCGGAAGCGTGCGGTTCTTTCATGGCCGTCAGCTGCAGCCGCGGGAACACATCCAGCTCGGAAAGGATGACGAAGGAGTAAAGGGCGGCCGGGTGCTGGCGGTTTATTCCGCCACTGAGGGTCTCTCGTTCAAGGTGATCCGCGGCATTATCGATTCGCACCTCGACCCGCTGCTCGGACTGGTGCGGGAGTACCTGCCGCAGGAGATATTGCGGGCTGCCGGCGTTCCCGCGCTTCCAGACGCGCTCAGGATGGTGCACCGCCCGGGCAGCATCGATGAGGGCGCGCGCGGTCGCAGCCGCCTTGCTTTCGAGGAGCTTCTGTTCGTCCAGATTCTGCACCGCCGCGCGCACGATCTCGCGCGCGAAAAGCGAAAGGGCGTCGCATTTGAAAACCGGCGTGAGCTCACGAGCGCGCTCAAACAGGCGATGCCCTTCAAGCTCACCAACGCGCAGACCGGCGCGGTGCGGGAAATCTTCCAGGATATGTGCAGTGACCGCCGCATGCACAGGCTCCTGCAGGGCGACGTCGGCAGTGGCAAGACGATCGTCGCGCTCTTCGCGGCGCTGTTGGCGATGGAGAACGGCTATCAGGCCGCGTTCATGGCGCCAACCGAACTGCTCGCGGAGCAGCATGCGCGAACATTCACCGGGCTGTTGGAGCCGCTCGGGATCGCGCCCGTGCTCGTCACCGGGAGTCTCAAGTCGAAACAGCGCGCTGCCGCCGCCAGGCTGCTCGGTACGACCGATCCCGTTCTCGCTGTCGGTACGCACGCGCTGATCGAGGACGCGGCGGTTTTCGGCAGGCTCGGCTTCATCACGATCGACGAGCAGCATCGCTTCGGCGTCGAGCAGCGTGCCTCGATCTCCGCAAAGGGTGAGGCGCCCGACATACTTCTCATGAGCGCAACTCCAATCCCGCGGTCACTGGCGCTCACGAAGTACGGCGATCTCGATGTCAGCACGCTCGACGAACGGCCCGCGGGTCGCCTGCCCATCACTACCGTACACCGGCCGGGTTCAGCGCGCGAGCGCGTGCTCCAGTTCGTTGAACGCGAGACGGCAAAGGGTCGCCAGGCCTATATCGTCTACCCGATCATCGAGGAATCGGAGAAGCTCGATCTGAAGGCGGCGACGATAATGTTCGAGCAGCTCTCGGCGGGCCCGTTCAGTGGCAGGCGCGTGGCACTGCTCCACGGCCGCATCCCCGCCGAAGAGCGTGACGCGACGATGCGCGCATTCCGCGCCGGGGAAATCGACATCCTCGTGTCCACGACGGTGATCGAGGTAGGAATCGACGTCGCGAATGCGACCGTAATGCTGATCGAGCATCCGGAGCGGTTCGGCCTCTCGCAGCTGCACCAGCTGCGCGGCCGCGTCGGACGCGGCGCCGAGGCCTCGTGGTGCATCCTGCTCGGCGACGTTGGCGAGGAGGCCTTCGAGCGCCTCCGCATCTTCGTCGAGACGGACGACGGATTCGAGATCGCGCGTGCTGACCTGGAGCTGCGCGGAATGGGGAATCTCTTTGGCGAGGAGCAGAGTGGCGCGGCGACGTTCCGCGTCGCGGATCCGATTCGCGACGAGGAGCTCAACGTGCGCGCCCGCGCCGCCGCCGAAACGCTGCTTGCCGCGGATCCAGAGCTTTCGTCGAAGGCGAACGCGGGAATTCGAAAAGTTCTCAGCGGGCGCTACTCGCGCGCGATGGAGCTCTTCCGCGTCGGCTGAGAGTGCTACCGGCCGGGGTTGGCGAGCCGGCGCTTGATTCGCTCGAGCTCCGCGTTGGCCTTTTCGAGGTCGGCGTTGGCTTTCTCGAGCTCCTCAGTTTTCTTTTCCAGAAGGTCGCGCAGAGCCGTTATATCCTCTTCCCGTGAGCGGCTGTCATCCCGCGCGGCCACGGCGGCGGTTCCGGTAGACACTCGAAGACCCTGGGTAACCATGGCGGTGCGTCGCAGTACGAGAGCTTCATGCCTGTACCAAGCCGTCGAATCGGCAGCGAGGTACGCCTGGAGGCCGCTGACCCCGGACGCGAGCGAGCCGCCCTTGTTAGCGGGGTCGAGGCGGTAGAG
>DATLXE010000478.1:0-3735 GCA_035575795.1 Gemmatimonadaceae bacterium | reverse complement strand
GGTGGGGCCGTCTAACAAACCGCTGATACGCCGCTCGCGGCTGAGCGGCAGCACGTTAGGCCGACTCGAAAAAGAGGTGACCGAAAACGGTATGGTACGGCACGAACGAAAGTTCTTCGATCACTGGTGGCTACTTCGCCTTGGCATCGTCCTCCTTGTGTTGGGAAGCGGACCGCTGCTCGTGACGATTGCCCTGGCCAAACTGGGACTAACCTCGGACCCCAACCGAAATCCCGTCGAATTGGGGATTCTGGCCATGCTCACCTTTTGGCCGACTATCGTCATGATCGTTGTCGGAGTTGTCCTCGGTCGACGGAGTCGCGGTCAGTCGAGTGTCTGAGCGCGGGTTTCGATCCTGCGACGCCAAACGTGGGTGACGAAGTCACGACGCGAGTTCGCGCGTGGGTCGACGCGACACATCGTGGAGGTTCCGCAGTCGGTCGGTCCGGGCCGCGTTGTTTATACTGCGGAGGGGATCGTTTCTGGGGGCTACTACGCGTTAGACGGACACTCAAGGCTCTGAAGATCACGATAATTGGATGGAGAATTCGAATCGATGGGCGCCCACACGATTGTTCCGCTCCGAACCGCTGATGTCCCAGCTGCGGCCCGTGCACTCGCCGAGGCGTTCCAGGACGATCCCCTCCAGACTTACGTCTTTCCGGATCCGGTCGAGCGAGCCTCTCGCTCACCCGCACATTTCGCGCCGCTGCTCCAATATGGGTTGCAGTTCGGCGAGGTCCTGACCACTGCGGATCATCCGGCGGGCGCCGCCGTGTGGCTCGGTCCAGATGCGTGGGACGTGACCCCCGAGCGGGCCGCCGCGGCAGGACTGGATACGTTGCCGACGGTCATGGGCGAAGCCGCGGCGGAGCGTTTCTTCTCCGCACTAGCGACTATCGAGCCCTACCATAAGCGGGATGTGCCGGCAGGGCATTGGTACGTCATGGTCGTGGGCGTCTCGCCAGCTGCACAGGGGCGTGGCCTCGGGCGCGCACTCTTGCAGCCCATCATCGACCGTGCGGACGCGGCTGGCCAGCCATGCTATTTGGAGACAGCCCAGCCGAACAATATTCACTTCTACGAACATCTAGGCTTCCGTCGCGTGATTGAGATCCGGGAGCCCACCAGCGGCCTCCAAATGTGGACGTTTCGTCGTGACTCCTCTCGCCACACCGCCGTCTAACAAGCGGCTGCACTTGACGTCGGCCGCGATGGTATTCTCCCGATTCGAAACACCGGCGTGCGGCCGCCGCAAAGTGAGCCGCGGGCGTTGATATGGCTGTCACCTGTCAAGTCAGCCACACCCTTCTTGTCCGCACGCTCGTGAAGGTGTCGCCGCGGCGCGCGGCTCAGGCCTGTCGGTAGGTCGCGAAGGCAGATCGCGACAGGACACCAAACTATGGCGAAATACCGCAATACCCTACCGCAACTCGGCGGCGGTCTTTACCTCACCGATGGCGGCATCGAAACCACCTTGATTTTCCATGAAGGATTGGATCTCCCGGACTTCGCTGCATTCCACCTGTTGAAGACGCACGAGGGCGAAGCGGCCCTCCGCAAGTACTTTCGCACATATGCGGAGATCGCGAAGCAGTTCGGCACCGGACTTATTCTCGAAAGCGCAACCTGGCGGGCCAACGCGGACTGGGGAACACGGCTCGGCTACACGCCCGAGCAGCTGGCGGATGCAAACCGCGGAGCGATCCACCTGCTCGAGGACGTTCGAAACGAATTCGAAACCGAACGGACTTCGGTGGTCATCAGCGGATGCCTCGGCCCTCGCGGGGATGGCTATGTTCCTGATCGTGCCATGTCGGAGCAGGAAGCGGCGGCCTATCATAGAGACCAAGTCGAAACCCTCGTTGGTTCCGCCGCGGATATGGTGTGTGCCATTACCATGAACTACGTGGAGGAGGCCCTTGGGATTGCTCGAGTCGCCCAGCGGGCGGACATGCCAGTTGCCATTTCCTTTACCGTCGAGACCGACGGCAATCTCCCGACCGGCCAGACCCTGAAGGCAGCGATCGAGCAAGTTGACGACGCGACGTCAGGTTATCCCTGCTACTACATGATCAACTGCGCCCATCCTGCGCATTTCGAGCACGTGCTGGCGGAAGGCGGGTTGTGGTTGGAACGGATTCGGGGCCTCCGAGCGAACGCTTCGAGCAAGAGTCACGCAGAGTTGAACGAGTCCCCCGAGCTCGATGTTGGGAACCCCGTCGAATTGGGATCCCAGTACGCCCGTCTCAAGACACGGCTCCCGCGCCTGAATGTGATGGGTGGGTGTTGTGGCACGGACCACCGCCATGTGGAACAGATCGCTGAAGCTTGCTCGCCGCTTTTTTGCGTTGAGGTCTAACAGCGCCTGCAGGCGCGCTTGACTTGCTCAGGCTTGGAGGCTATGTGCAATCGGCCGGGCGCGATTTGTCCCGTTTCGCCCCAGCCGTGGGAACAATACGCCCCTCATCGTCGTCCTCTTCCTGGTGTGGCCGCATGCGCGAGATCCGAGCGGTGAGGTCGCGGCGTCCGCCTGCAGGGAACACGTGGCAATGACACCAGCGCTCCGCAAACTCGCTCTCACCACGCATGTCATCCTCTCGGTGGGCTGGCTCGGCGCGGTCGTCGCGTATCTCGCCCTGGCCATCGTGGGTCTGACCAGCCCGCGTGTCGAGATGGTGCGTGCCGCCTACCTCTCGATGGCGGCCATCGGCTGGTATGTCATCGTCCCGCTCAGCCTTGCGGCACTCGCGGTCGGGCTGCTCGTGTCGCTGGGCACGCCGTGGGGCCTGTTCCGTTACTGGTGGGTCCTGGCGAAATTCCTCCTGACGACCGGTGCCACCGTGATCCTGCTGCGGCACATGCCGGCCGTCACGCGCATGTCAGGCCCGGCCGCGGGGGCGGACTTCTCCGCTGCCGATTTGCGCGCGATGCGGATGCAACTCGTCGTCCACGCGGCAGGAGGGCTGCTGGTATTGCTCGCGGCGACGGTGCTGTCGGTATTCAAACCGTGGGGCATGACGCCGTACGGCCGGCGCAGGCAGATTGAAGGGCGCGTGGTACCGTCGGCTGCCATGCCCGCCCGCCCGGCACTGCCGGACGTGCCACGCGTCGGATCCGCCGCGAGGACGCCACGGTGGGCGTACGTGGTCGGGATCCACGCCGTCGGCCTGTTCCTGTTGCTGCTGATCCTGCACCTCACAGGCGGGGGCCTGCGGAGCCATTAGCCGCGTCAAGCATTGCCTCGAAGCCCAGCCCGGGCGGCGGCGGACCAGTGAGGAAGATCCAGGCCTGAAATCAGCATGACACCTGCCACCGAACAGACGTCCCGAAAACCGATCCGGCTGTGGCCGGGTGTGCTTGCAGCAGTCATCGTGCTGCTGCTCAGACTGGTCGTACCGCTCGTCGCCCCCGAGGCCTCCATGTACGGGGTGATTGCGGGAGTCGTCGGGGGAATAACCATCGTCGCCTGGTGGCTGTTCTTCAGCCGGGCTCCCTGGCCCGAGCGCGTCGGCGCCATCGTCCTCATGATTGTCGCGATCATCGCGACAAGGCTCCTCGTCCACCGGTCCGTGGCGACGGGGATGATGGGCTTGATGTTGCCCATCTACGCCCTTCCCCTCACCCTGGGACCCGCTTTTGTTGCGTGGGCCGTGTGCACCCGGGGCCTCTCGGCCGGCCTTCGGCGCGGGACGATGGCCGCAACCATCCTGCTGGCGTGCGGAATGTGGACGC
>DATLXE010000477.1:0-8675 GCA_035575795.1 Gemmatimonadaceae bacterium | reverse complement strand
GGAATCTCGCTCGAGGTTGCGCGCGGAGAGCGACTGGCGCTGGTCGGACCATCCGGAGCTGGCAAGACGACGTTGCTGCGCGCCGTTGCGGGCCTGCAGTCGATTACAGCGGGGACGATCCACGTCGGCGGTCGCGACGTGACACGCTTTCCTCCGGAGCAGCGCGATGCCGTCTACCTGCATCAGACACCGGTGCTCTTTCCGCACCTGAGCGTCGAGCGGAACGTAAGGTTTCCGCTCAGCGTGCGAGGTGCGCCACGCTCCGAGTCTGATGCGAAGGTCGCTCGCGCGCTGACGGCCGTGCAGCTCGGTCCGCTTGCGCAACGCATGCCTCACCAGTTAAGTGGCGGCGAGCGGCAGCGTGCCGCGCTCGCCCGCGCGATGGCGGCCGATCCGCGGGTGTTGCTTCTCGATGAGCCGCTGGGCGCGCTCGATCCGTCGTTGCGCGCCGAGGTGCGCGAAGCCATCGGCAGGCTGCACGCAGAGCTTCCGACCTCGATGGTGATCGTGACACACGATCTCGATGACGCTGCACTGCTGGCGGATCGCGTCGCCGTCCTCCTCGACGGACGAATCGAGCAGCTTGCAACACCCGCTGACCTGTTTGCCAGTCCCGCCACGCTCGGGGTTGCGCGCTTCCTCGGAGTGTTTCAGGAAGTGGAAGGCGTGGTCGCGGATGACGGAACGTTCATGTCACCGCTGGGCACATTGCGCGTTCCGAATGGCGCGCCACTGTTGCCACCCGGTCCGGCGCGCGCGGTATTCCGGACAACTGCAATTGCACTTGGTGACCGCTCTACTCAAAGCGACAGGTTGTCCGGCCCGGTGATGGGTGTGGTAGCCGCGCGTGAGGAGCGCGCGGAGGGTACGCGATTGCAGGTCAAGGTCGGTGGCACAGCTGTGGCGGTCGCTGCAACGAAGGCCGTTTCAGCAGGCGAAAGCGTCATGCTGTACGCCGATGCAACGCAATTCACATTCTTCAGCACGGATCGCAGACATGTTCGATGACGCGCTGCGTGCGTTCAAGGACCGGCTGCTCTGGCCCTTCGCGGTCGCGATCGGAACACGCATTTCGCCGAACGCCGTAACGCTAGCCGCATTTCTCGTCGGCCTGATTGCCGCGACTCTCGCGGCCCGCGGAGATTACGGCGCCGCACTCGGGGCGTGGCTGCTCAACCGCATTCTGGATGGTGTCGACGGCACCCTCGCCCGGGCAACTGAGCAGCAATCAGATTTCGGCGGATACCTCGACATCGTGCTCGACTTCGCGGTTTACGCAGCGGTGCCGATCGGCCTCGTCGTCGCGGTGCAAGACAGACTGACCGCGCTACTGGGTGCGGCGCTCCTCGGCGCCTTTTTCGTGAATGGCGCCAGCTGGATGTATCTCGCCGCGATTCTGGAGCGTCGCGGAGAAGGCGCTGCAGCACTCGGCGAGCGGACCACGATACGAATGCCTGCCGGGCTCATCGCCGGCACCGAGACTGTCGTCCTGTACAGCCTTTTCCTGATCCTGCCCGCAAAGCTTCCGCTGCTTTTCACTTTAATGATGGCTGGCGTGGTCATCACCATCGTCCAGCGACTGATCTGGGCGCGTCGAAACCTGTGATCAGAGTGCGATGGAACTTAGCCGAGGCACACTGTCTAGTTGTGGTGTGCACCCGATCACCGAGAATTCCCGCGCGCGCTTTGATGCCGCACCTGTAGCCATGGAGCAAACTCCAGCGGCGATAAAAGCGGGCACCAAAAGGGCCTGGCTCGTGCGTGGCGCGATCGTCCTCGCCTGCCTGGTCGCAATCGTGTTGTTCGGAAGGCGCGCCGCTGCTTTTCTGCCGACGTTCACCGCATGGGTCGATACACTCGGCATCTGGGCACCGGTGCTGTTCATCGCCGGTTATGTCTTCGCCTGCGTTGCCTTCATCCCTGCATCTATTCTTACGATCGCCGCTGGCGCGACGTTCGGACTCGTGCGCGGCGTGCTTTACGTAGCGATCGGTGCCTCGATTGGGGCGATCGCGTCGTTCCTGATCTCGCGATACGTCGCACGCGGCGCGGTCGAGCGGCGGCTGAAAAGTGATCCACGGCTCGAAGCGGTCGATCGCGCCGTCGCAAAGGACGGCCGCCGCATCATGCTGCTGATGCGGATCTCCCCCGCTTTCCCGTTCGGCATCCTCAACTACGCGCTCGGCCTCACGCGCGTAACGCTTGGGGATTTTGTGATCGCGCTGATCGGCATCCTGCCGGGAACGACGCTCTACGTTTACACTGGCTCAGTGGCGAGAACGGTCACCGCCGCGGCCGGCGGCACTGCTACCCCGCGCGGGCCCGCGTATTGGGCCATCCTCGTTGCCGGATTGCTCGCGACTCTCGCGATCACCGTTCTCGTCACGCGGATCGCGCGCAGGGGGCTGGCCGAGGCGCGTACAGATGCGCCCGCCCGTGACTGAAGAGGCCACGCCGTCGGCTGCACCCGCGCAGTCCTCCTCGAACACGGAGCGCGACGCGCGCTTCGAGCGTGAGGTGCTCAGCTGTCTTCCCGACCTTTTACGGTTTGCGCGCTCGCTCACACATGACGCGACTGACGCCAACGATCTCGTGCAGGAGAGTTGTCTGCTCGCATACCGCGGGTATCACACCTTTCGTCAGGGCGACGATGCGCGACGCTGGCTATTCAGGATCTGTCGTAACTCGTTCTTCCGTCAACAGTCGCGCGAAAGCCGATTCGAGTCGATCGATGACGCGGGCGATCCGGCTGCTGAATCGCTCGCCGCGGCCTACGGCCACCTCGCCGCCGTACAGCGTGGCGAAGGCGACCTGTTCGATCGCATCGACGTCGGTCCGGCGATCAATCGCGCGCTCGGTGAGCTGCCCGACTCTTTTCGCGTTGCCGTCGTGCTCGTGGACATGGAAGAGATGAGTTACGAGGAAGCCGCCGCTGTCGCTGGCGTACCAATCGGGACCATTCGCTCCCGGTTGTTCCGCGCGCGCCGGTTGCTGCAGGACAAGCTGTTTGCCCACGCCCGCGACGCCGGTATCTATCCGCCGGCTTGTTCTACGAAAAGCACCGCTGACAACCAATGACTACCAATCCGCCGGAGATAACAGTGCCGACTTCCGCCGTCCCTGCAATTGATTGTACGACCGCCGTCCAGCGTCTCTGGGATTACCTCGACGCCGAGCTCGACGCTTCGCACATGGCTGAGGTTGAAGCTCATCTGAGAGGGTGTTCAGAGTGTGGCCCGCACTTCGCCTTCGCGCGGAGACTCGCGGAACAGATCGCTGCCTCCCGCGCCGCAGTCGAGCCGTGTGAAGCGCTGCACGAGCGCGTTGTAGCCGCGCTTGGTGCCGAAGGCTTCCGGCGTGGATGAGCCGGGAACTTCCGACCGTCGCCGCGTCTAGTCCAGTCATGCAAGGGAATCGTTCGACTGATCGCAGGGCGTTGTCGCTGGCCTTTTTTCGGTTCTCCATCGGAGCATTAATGCTCATTTGGGGTATGGATAAGTTCGCCGATCCCGACCACGGTGTACTTGTCGCCGAGAAGTTCTACTTCGGGCTGCCGGCGCGTTCCCTCATGCCGGTGTGGGGAGTTCTGCAGCTCGCGCTCGGAACCATGGTCGTCCTCGGCCTCGCTCGGCGAATCACCTATCCAGTGCTTGCGGTCGCCACCGGCCTGACGATGGTGGGAGTGTGGCGGTCCATCGTGGATCCCTGGGGCTGGATGCTGGAAGGCTCGAATGCCCTGTTCTTTCCGTCGCTCATAATTTTTGCCGGCGCGCTCCTGTTGATCGCTTTCCGCGACGACGACGTGCTGGTTCTCGGAACCGCGGCAGCGAGAGCGGCCGCACCAAGGAGCTGAACATGCAACGCCGACACTTTCTTGCCCTGCTCGCACCGATCGCCATCGCCCCGAAGACCGTCTTCGCCGCCCTGTCTTCCAACTCCGGTGTCCTGATGAATACTCCGATCTCCGACGCTTTCGATTCGCTCGCCGGTCAGGTGCAGCGTCTCAACAAGCCGCACAAGGAATGGAAGAAGTTGCTCACGAAGGCGCAGTACGAGGTGCTCTTCGAGGACAACACCGAACGGCCTGGCAGCAGCCCGCTCGACCGCGAGAAGCGCGCGGGCACGTTCATCTGTGCGGCGTGCTACCTGCCTCTTTTCGACGCCGCGAACAAGTTCGATAGCGGCACCGGCTGGCCGAGCTTCCACACGCCACTCGCGGGGCGCGTCGGCACGAAGCGCGACTTCAAGATCATCATTCCCCGCACTGAGTATCACTGCGCGCGTTGCGACGGTCACCAGGGCCACATCTTCAACGACGGTCCTGCACCCACCGGCAAGCGTTACTGCAACAATGGCGTCGCGCTGCTGTTCACCCCAAAGGGTCAGGCGCTGCCCAAGCTGAGGAGCTAACCATGATTCGTTCCTTTATCGCGGCGTTCGCCGCAACGGTAGTTCTGTCGAGCGCCGGCGCAGCGCAAAGCGCGCAGTTGTCCAACGCGGGCACCAGCGCCGCGCTCGTCGCACCGGCGGCGCCACTCGACACCGCTGTATTCGGTGGCGGTTGTTTCTGGTGCATGGAGCCGCCGTTCGACCGTCTTTCTGGCGTCATCTCGACGACGTCAGGCTACGCTGGCGGCACGCTTCTCAACCCGACGTACAAGCAGGTCTCGAACGGGGGTACCGGCCACGTCGAAGTCGTGCGCGTGATCTACGACCCGGCACGGGTCAGCTACGCGCGCCTGCTCGACGTCTTCTGGCGCAACATCGATCCACTCACCGCCAACCGGCAGTTCTGTGACGCGGGCGATCAGTACCGCTCGGCCATCTTCTTCCAGAACGAGGCGCAACGTGCTGCGTCAATAGCATCGAAAACGGCGATCGAACGGTCGCGGCGTTTCAACCGGCCGATCGTGACCGAGATCACGGCTCGTGCGCGTTTCTACCCCGCCGAAGAGTACCACCAGGATTATTACACGAAGAACCCGGTTCGCTACAAGTTCTATCGCGGCCGGTGCGGCCGGGACGAACGGCTGAAGGAACTGTGGGGCAAGCCGGTCGCCTGAAGTGATCCTGACCGTCGCCGCGATGTTCTCCGCGACCCTCAAGTTCCTCCTGATCATGATGATCAGTCTGGCGGTCGAGCCCATTGATCTGCTGCGTGTCGATGAGACGCCAGTCGGCTCCGGTCTCCCCGCTGGATGGAAGGTCAAGCCTGTCCGCGGCCAGTCAGCGCCCGCGACCGAAGTGCAGAGTATTGACGGCGCGAACGTGCTGCGTGTGGAGGGGAAGAGCAGTGCGGCATGGTTTCACCGTGAGTTGCCATCGCCAATCGCAGAGACAGCGGGATCGCTCAGCTGGTCCTGGCGGGTGCTCGAATCGCCGGCAGGCGCCGACCTTCGGCGAAAGGAAACCGATGACTCGCCAATGCGGGTATTTGTGGTCTTCGGAAAACCCAGCATCTTCGGCCGCTCCGGGCGCGTCATTTTCTATTCATATGGCGGTCAGGATCCCGCTGGGTACGAGCGACGGAGTCAGGTGTCGGACCGCGCCCACGTCGTTCGCCGCGATGGACGCAGCGACAACGGGAAGTGGCTGGACAACGCTGTCGATCCATTCGCCGATTACCGGCGCGTCTGGCGTGGATCTCCCCCGGCAATTACAGCCGTCGGAATCATGCAGGACACCGACCAAACAAAGGCAAAGTCTGTCGCCCAGCTTCGCCGCCTCGACTGGATTCCGTCCAATGCGCTTCCTCGCTAGCAGCTCGTTTGGTGCATTGCTCCTGCTGGTCGGAGCATGCAACGACGCGACACCGCCGACCGCGCCCGACGCGGTGCCGGCCGACGCGTCGTCAACACCCATGGGGACGGGCGTTTCGGGACGATTCGTCGGAGTGGGGCACCAGGGGAGTGGCAGCGTGAAGTTCACTGTACAGGACGGCGTGGGAAAACTGGAGTTCTCGAGCGATTTTGTGGTCTCCGGAGTTCCTGGTCCCTTCGTCTACGTGAATACGACGAACGACGCCAACACGGGGCGTCCGCTGCGGGTTGCCCCGCTCAAGAGCACGCGCGGTGTGCAGACCTACACGTTTCAATTGGTTGCCGGGGTGCGCTACCGGTGGGTTCTCGTGTGGTGCGATCCGTTCAACGTGCCAGTGGCCGAGGCGGAGATTCCGCCGACGCCGTGATTTCAGTACAGCCGAAACATTAGAGGAGTTGGCACCATGCGCATTCTCGTCCCCGCTTCCCTGGTCTTCACCGCGCTTGCGTTCTCGCTTGTGGAGCCGAGACTCGGCGATTCTGTCAGCGCTCCTGGGGCGAAGCCCGCTGCCCGGCCCGCACCGGAATGGAAGAACAAGAGCTGGCTCAACACCGATCGTCCGCTGTCGCTGCCCTCGCTCAAGGGTCGCGTCGTGCTGCTCAACTTCTGGGTTTTTACCTGCTACAACTGCACCAACACCGTCCCCGCGCTGAAAGTGATCGACCGCAGCTACCGTGAAAAGGGACTGACGGTCATCGGAATACACACGCCCGAGTTTCCTCCGTATGGCGGCGAGCATGACGTGAACAACGTTGCTGCCGCCTTGCGCAAGGAGGGCATCGAGTATGCGAACGCCCAGGACAACGACCGCGCGACGTGGCGACTGTATGGCATTCGTGCGTGGCCGAGCTTCGTGCTCATCGACAAGCGTGGTCAGATCCGGTACGAGGGCATCGGCGAATTCCACGTCAACGACCGAACGCACCGCGAGTGGAATCGCCGTATCGAGACGCTGCTGGCGGAGTAAGTGGGCGTGAGTGAGCTGAAGCTTTCGGGCAGTGACGGTACGCCACGCCTGCCAGTTCTCCCACACCTGTTCGCAAGCCTGCTCCTTTTTGCGTGCGTCGCTCCCCGACGCGAGCCTCAGCCGGTCGTGATCGAGGCCGTGAATGGGTCGTCGCCGCTCATGCTCCGTCTCGTCGCCGCGCCAGGCGTAAGGATCAACGCGAGGCTCAAGCCTGCACTCGAGCTGAACGACGGACGGAATATCCGGTTCGACGCGAGCGGCGTTACTCCCGACAGCGCGTACTTCGCCGAGTCGCCGCGAGCTGCGCTCTCCGGCGGGCGGGAGAGCGTCGCCGGCATGTTGAGGGTGAGCGTATGTCCAGCCGCCGCTTCGTACTGCCAGACACTGGAGCTTCCGGTCACGCCGTCGACGATTACATGGCAATTGGGGGCTAATCAGCGTTAGCCTGATTCCTGCACGGGGAGCGGATAAAATGCGCGAGCGACCGCGCTCCCAACCTCATCCGTCTCCGAAAATGGCAAAGAAGAAAGGCTCGCCATCGAGCCCATCCAAGGCAGCATCGCGCAACACTTCAAGCGCGCCTTCCAATCCTTCGCCCGCGCCAGCGGGTGATGCCCCGGCGAAAAAGGCCGCCGCGACCGACAAGCTGGTCGCAGCCGTCCCCTTCAACGCCAACAAGCCGCTGGAGTTCGGGCGCGACAACGCCGTGAATCCTCCCGAGGGAATCACCGCCGACCCGCCCCTGCCCACCGTTGGGTCGAGCACGCTCAGCGAAAGCAAGCGTAACGACAAGACCGGCACGAAAGCCGACGAAGGCGTGAACGCGACGATCGGCTCGCTCGATCGTGTGCGCGTCGATTCGACCGGGCAGGTGCTGACGACGAATCAGGGCGTTCCCATCGGCGACAACCAGAACTCGCTCAAGGCCGGGCTGCGCGGACCGACGCTGCTCGAGGATTTCATCCTGCGCGAGAAGATCACGCACTTCGATCACGAGCGGATTCCCGAGCGGATCGTGCACGCGCGTGGCTCAGGTGCGCATGGGTTCTTCGAGTGCTACGAGCCGCTCACCGACATCACGCGTGCCGCGCCATTTCAGGCCGCCGGAAAGATCACGCCGACCTTCGTCCGTTTCTCAACGGTGGCGGGTGAGCGCGGGTCAGTTGATACCGCGCGCGACGTGCGCGGATTCGCAGTCAAGTTTTACACTGACGAAGGCAATTGGGATCTCGTTGGAAACAACATCCCGATCTTCTTCATCCAGGATGCGATGAAGTTTCCCGACCTCGTGCACGCGGTGAAGCCGGAGCCGCACCACGGGATGCCGCAGGCGGCATCGGCGCACGACACCTTCTGGGATTTTATCTCACTGATGCCCGAGTCGACTCACATGATGATGTGGGCGATGTCGGATCGCGGGATTCCGCGTAGCTATCGGATGATGCAGGGCTTCGGCGTGCACAGCTACCGGTTCGTGAACGAGAAAGGCGAGTCGGTGTTCGTGAAGTTTCACTGGAACCCGAAGCAGGGCACACACTCATTCGTGTGGGACGAGGCTGCGAAGATTCAGGGAGCGGATGCGGACTTCCACCGGCGCGATCTGTGGGAAGCGATCGAGGCCGGTGAGTTTCCCGAGTGGGAGCTCGGTCTCCAGATCTTTACGCAGGAGCAGGGCGAGAAGTTCACCTTCGACATTCTCGACGCGACCAAGATCATCCCTGAGGAGCTCGTGCCCGTGAGGCCGGTTGGTCGCATGGTGCTGAACCGGAATCCCGACAACTTTTTCGCCGAGACGGAGCAGGTTGCCTTCTGTACGGCGCACGTGGTGCCGGGGATCGACTTCTCGAACGACCCGTTGCTCGCCGGCCGCATTCATTCATATGTGGAC
>DATLXE010000476.1:0-2856 GCA_035575795.1 Gemmatimonadaceae bacterium | reverse complement strand
TTGCCGGACGGTGCGCCCCTTGTGATCTTCAATCCTCCGAAGGCGTTCGTCCATGCGTCCGAGCTTCAGCGCCAAAGTATACGTCCCACAGTCCGTCGCCGACCTCCTCGAGGCCGACGTATTCGCCCGCCAGGTGTGGGTAACACAGAAACACCAGCGTGGGCGTCTTCGCCTGGGGCTGCCTGGCTGGAATTACGGCCGCCTGGAACTGTGCTCTCGAATCCAATTGGTCAGCGCGTCTTCCGAAACAGTGCCATCGGCCAAGGCGACGATCTCGGCAACCACCTCGGTGCCTGTAGCCGAAAGCTCGTGACCATTGATGCCGAGAAAGGTGGCCATGGTCAAGAAGCCGATGCGCTTGTGACCGTCGCGGTACGGATGGTTATTCACAAAGCCGAAGGCGTAGGCCGCAGCGAGCATCGGCACGTCAGTGCTGTCGGCGTAGTGCCACTTCTGTTGCGGTCGAGCCAGGGCGGATTCGAGAACGTTCTCGTCCCGAATCCGCGGCAGCCCCCCGTGTTCTCGTAATTGGTCGTGGTGAATGGCGTCGACGACAACACGGCTGAGCCACTTGGGCTCGGGACGGCGTTTGGCCACCAGCTACTTCGCCAGCTCTCGCAGCGCGTTCCGATACTTCTTCGCGGCTTTGGCCGCCACTCGCAAGGCGCGTTCGGCTTCAGGATCGTAGGGTGTCAGCAGAATCCCACGATCTGTCTCTACCGCCAGGACGCGGTCGCCGGCCTCCATCCGCAGGCGGTCGGCCATGTCCTTGGGGAGCGTGGCGCTTACCGAACCGCCAGCCTGGCGAAGGGTCACTTCCTTGGTCATCCTGGCATGGTAGCATATTAGTGCTACGGCAGCCTGACAAGTGCAGCTCCTCGTTTCGATCAGCTTCGAGCAGCTGATGCCTGCCGTTAAGTTTCACGAAGGAGATGCGATGACGACCAAGAGGCGACTCTTTTTTGCAACGGCTTGCCTGCTCTCTTCGTTCATATCGGCTAGCGCCGCGGACTCTCAGTCGAACCAACCGGTCGCGGCCGCGGTCGCGGTCGCGTCGAGCCGGGAGTGGGCGATCTTTGGCGATCAGCGTCATCGCCTCGAATCCGACTGGGATTCACGGCGGCCCGATGGCACTTTACGGGATGACCGTGACCGCTACCGTATCCGGGCTCGCCTGGGAGTCGAGTGGAAGCCGACTGAGAATTGGATGCTCCGCGTCAGGGTACGCACCGGCTCGCATCTCCGCCAACAGTCGTCCAATCTTACGCTGCACGATTTCGACGGCGGGCCGAATGACGATTTCGACGCCGTGCTCGACGAATGGTTCGTGCGAGGAAAGTTTGACCGCTTCTCGCTTTGGGCTGGTCGAAATGATTTCCCATTTTTCTACGCTGCGGAATCACAAGAAATGGTCTGGGACAATGACCCGACGCTCACGGGGGGCTTCGTCTCGTGGAAAGCCACCGACCTGCTGACCGTGAACGTCGGCGTGTTTGCACTCCCGGATGGCATGGACCGTTGGAATGGCGCGCTGTGGGCGGGGCAAGTCGTGGGGCGGAAGAAGGTCAGAGCGGGATGGACATTGAAGGGCGCGGCCAGCTTTCTTGACATCGAGGGTGGCGGGCAATCAGATCGGCTCCCCGATGGCAATGGCTCCCGCGACTACCGCATCGGCATCCTGTCGGCTCAATCCTTGTGGACGCTTGAGCAGAATCCGCTACGCCTCGGTTATTGCCGCCTCGGGGTGGACGGGATGAGAAATTTTTCCGACTACTCCAGCACCGATTCAGATCCCGTGACAGCCCGGTATCACAATGCCACAGATGGACTCGTTGCTGCCTTCGCAGTGGGCAAAGTGAAGCCGGACAACAGAGAGCGAGGGGATTGGGAACTCGAGTACGCCTATGGCCATGTGGAGAAGCTCGCGGTCAATGCGTCCTATGCCCAGGACGATTGGGTGCGATGGGGCACCGGAGGACAAGCGACTGCCACCGATCTCAAGGGACATCACGTCGGCCTCCGCGCCTGGCTGTGGAAGGACAAGCATCACACGCTGGACCTCCGGGCACGCACCTACTTCGCCGCATCGCTGAGTTCGGTGGAGGACGGCAACCGCTTCCGGCTCGATTTGAATTACAGCTTCAAGCTTTAAACCTGCTCGCCAGGCAGGTCACCCACAAGAACGTCGTCCGCATGCACGACCTTGGCGAGCTCGCGCTGTTACCTCTCACCCGTCAGTGCCGGCTGACTCGGACAGCAGCGAGACTTCTTGCTTCTTACTTTCAGTACACGCCCTCGACGACCGTGGTCGCGAACTTCGAGAATGGCCTGACATTCCGTACCCCGTCCCACGGGTACTGCGCGCACGGGGCCTCGCGCTCGGCTTCGTCGCGCTCGAGAAAGTGCGGCATGAAGAACTCCCTGGTGAGCGTCGTGAGCCGCACGCGGCCGGTGCCGCCGTACTCGACGAGCTGGTCTGGCGTGTCGGGATGCACGACTTCGATCATGGCGCGGGGCGCGGGGGGGTAATAAATGATCGCGTAGTTGTCTGCCGGCGTGGGTGGCTTGTGTGTCGCCAGTCCCATGAGGGTGTTGCCATACGTCGGCGCGAAGTAGATCCCGTCGAGCAACTCCTCCACGGCGAACCGGTGGAACTGGGGGGTCATCTCCGTGCCGCCGCAGAAGACGCCGCGGATCCCCATCTTCTTGAGCGATACCTTCTCGCACAGCGACTCGAGCAGCTTGGGCGTCGTGAACAGGCACTGGATGTTGTCGTGCGCGCGCAGGAGCGTCAGCGCCTGGTCGATGACGTGGCGCTTGTAGGCCTCCATCTCGTCCATCTCGCGACGCTTGATC
>DATLXE010000475.1:0-14124 GCA_035575795.1 Gemmatimonadaceae bacterium | reverse complement strand
AGATCGAAGGGCAGCCGGTTGGTCTCGGCGAAAGCGGCGACCATGAAGATGAAGAAGGCAATTGTCAGGTTGACGACGTTCCACCCGCCCCACGCCTGCTGGTTGATGATGCTCGTCATCGTGACGTTGCCGGCGAGCAGCAACACGGGAATCGTCGACATTCCCATTGCGATCTCGTAGGAGATCATCTGCGAGCTGGAGCGGATGCCGCCGAGCAGCGCGTACTTGTTGTTCGAAGCCCAGCCCGCCAGCACGATTCCGTAGACTGAAAGCGACGTGAGGGCGAGGATGAAGAGAAAACCGATTGGCAGGTCGGCGAGCACCAGGTCGATGCGGCCCCAGCGGGTCGGAACCGGCGCCCCAAATGGAATCACCGACCACGCCGTAAGCGCGGGGATGAATGACAGGATTGGCGCCAGCACGAATAGCGTCTTGTTGGCCGCCGCCGGGGACGTCTCTTCCTTCATGAAGTTCTTGAGGCCATCGGCAGCGGGCTGGAGCCAGCCTCCCCTTCCACCGACGCGGTTCGGCCCGTGCCGATCCTGAATCCAGGCCGAAACCTTTCGCTCGGCGAGCGTCAGCAGTGCGACACCAACCATATAGACCGTAAACATCACCAGCATCTTGAGCACGGTGAACAGGAACCACGCCATCCCGCTCACGGGCGGGAGGTTTGGATTCGCAACCTGAATCAGCGCGACGACGGAATGGATCAAGCCGCCCCCACCGCAATGGCGGTCTTCTGCTTGTTGGGCTCACCCGCGATTGGCAGTCCCTTGAACCCAAGCGTGTCGTAGCTGAGCCCGGCGAATTTTCCGTTCGTGACCGCGAGCTGGTCGAACACCTGCGACGGCAGGAAGAAGCTCGACTGCTTGCCGATTGCCCCGAGCAGGTCGCCGAGCACGAGCCAGCTCGGGCGCGAAAGTCCGGGCGCCTGCCGCGCCTGCGTGAAGCGCTGTACGCGACCGCGAAGATTGGTGACGGTGCCCTCTTCCTCGGAGAAGTTCGCGATCGGAAGAACAACAGCAGGATTCTGGACGCCGTTTGGCATCACCGACCCGATGACAAGGATTTCTCCTGCCCCGCGCAGCGGCCCGGTGTCGAGTCCATCCAGATCTTCGCCGGCGATGACCAGCACATCGCCTTTCCCCAGTCCGGCCAATGGATCCCGGCTCTTCTTGAATCCGAGCGCCTCGGCGCCATAGACGTTCGCCGCCCGCTCACGGCGGAGCGCGAGATCCTCGACGCCCGGCAGCGGCGCTTCGTCGCCTTCCATCACGCGGAATGTCCCGGACCCGCCCTGCATGATCTGTGTAAGCAGGAAGAGCGATTCGTTGGAGAGCATCGGCGATGCGACGACGAAAGCGCGCTTGCCCTTGAGGAGCCGCGCGGCGGCCGAGATGGCCTGCTCCCACTCAACGACGACAGGCGCGCCGTTCTGCCGTACCATTGGCTGCTCGACACGGTCTTTCTCGTTCATCCACCGATAGTTCAGGCGGCCCCAGTCGCACATGAAGAACGCGTTGACGAACTCGTTGGGACGCGGGCGCATGCGCACGAGCTGGTTCTCGCGCGTCTCCATGATCACATTGCAGCCCTGCGTGCAGTTTGGGCACACGGATGCGGCGCGGTCCAGCTCCCAGGCACGTGCCTTGTTCAGGAAATCCTTTGAGAGGAGCGCGCCAACCGGACAAAGGTCGATGACGTTCGCCGCCCATGGGTGGGTGAGGTCCTTGCCCTCGAACTTCCCGATCAGGGCACGGTCGCCGCGCTCGCTGACGTTGAGCACCGGATCTTCGGCAACGTCATCCATGAACCGAACGCAACGCGTGCAGAGGATGCAGCGGTTCGGCACATACACGACGTCGCCACCGAAATCCTCGACCGGATTGAATCTCTTCGGCTCGCGGTAGCGCGAGTCCTCACGACCTTCCTGAAACGTGTAATCCTGGAGCTCGCACTCGCCCGACTGATCGCAGATCGGGCAGTCGAGCGGGTGGTTGATGAGCAGCATCTCGAGCACGCCCTTCCGCGCATCGAGCGACTTCTCGGAGTGCACGTGGACGACCTGCCCCTCGGCCACCGTCGTCGCGCAGGAAGGAGCGAGCTTGGGCGCCTTCTCGACCTCGACAAGGCACATGCGGCAAACGCCGGCGACAGGAAGTCCCGGATGATAGCAGTAGTGCGGAATGAGCACGCCCACCTGCTTAGCCGCTTCGAGGATCGTCGTTCCCTCGGCGACGCTGATCGGGCGTCCCTCGATGGTGAGGTTGATCATCTTTTTCTCGGCCATCAGGCGACCGCCGCAAGGACGGGATGAAACTTCCGGCCATGGATCAGGGACTCGAACTCGGAGCGGAACTTGTTGATTCCCGAAACGATCGGTGTCGCGCACGAATCGCTCAGCACACAGATCGTCTTGCCGGTCATGTTTTCGGAAATGTCCATCAGCGTGTCGAGATCCTCCATCGCACCCTGACCGTCGCGAATGCGCTCGAGAATCTTCGTTGCCCAAGCCGTGCCTTCGCGGCACTGCGTGCACTGGGCGCAGCTCTCGTGCGCGAAGAAGCGGGCGATACGGGCGATGACGCGGACCATCGACTGCGCATCGTCGATGACGATGACGCCGCCGGATCCGAGCATTGAGCCCTGTTCGACGAAGCCCTCGTAATCCATGAGCGAAGCTTCCGCTTCCTCCATGCTCTGGATCGGAACCGAGACACCGCCCGGAATTACCGCCTTGAACTTCCGTCCGCTCACCGGACCGCCGCACAGATCGTAAAGGAATTCGCGGAAAGGAAAGCCCATCACCACTTCGTACGTTCCGGGGCGCTGCACATTGCCGCAAACCGAGTACAGCTTCGTGCCGGTACTCTTCGGATTGGAGAGCGACATCTTCTTGTACCAGTCGGCGCCCTTCATGAGGATCGGCGCGGCCGCGATCAGGGTCTCGACGTTGTTGATCGTCGTCGGCATGCCGAACAATCCCGAAACAGCGGGAAAGGGCGGCTTGATGCGTGGATTTCCACGCCTGCCTTCGAGCGAGTTCATGAGCGCCGTCTCTTCGCCACAGATGTAGGCACCGGCACCCTTGTGAACGTGTACGTCGATCCGCTTACCGGTGCCCATCGCATTCTTGCCGATGATTCCGGCCGCGTACGCTTCCTTTACGGCCTGCTCCATCCAGTAGAGGGGCTCGGTGAATTCGCCGCGAATGTAGACGTACGCCGTCTCGGCCCCAATTGCGTAGGCGCCGATCGCGCAACCTTCAACGAGCGCGTGCGGAGTCCACCGCATCAGCTCGCGGTCCTTGAACGTGCCAGGCTCCGACTCGTCGGCGTTGCAGCAGAGGTAGTGCGGCTTTCCGTCACCCGGCTTCATGAATGACCACTTCATGCCCGTTGGAAAGCCGGCGCCGCCGCGGCCGCGCAGGCCTGAATCCTTGATGACGGTGACAATGTCCGCCGGCGACATGGCGAGCGCTTTCTCGAGCGCCTTATATCCGCCGCGCTTCTTCCAGCCGGCGAGCGTACGCGCCTCCTCAATTCCGAAGTGCTCCGACAGCACCGCGGTCTCGCGCTGGTGGGACTGGTGCGGGAATCCCATCAGGCAAACCTCGCCAAGAGCTCGGGCACGCTTTCCGGTGTCACGGACTCAATGAATTCGTCGTTGATCATGATCGGGGTGGCAAAACCGCAGGCGCCGAGGCATTCCACTTCGATTACCGCGAACTTTCCGTCGGGCGACGAAACTCCGAGCTCGCCCGTGTTGGTGTGACGGAGAAGCGCCTTGACGACATCATCGGCGCCGCAAATCCCGCACGGCGACGTGGTGCAGACCTGAATGAAATACTTCGCGACGGGATGCTGGTGATACATCGTGTAAAACGTGACCACACCCTTCACATAGGCGGGCGTCAGCTCGAGCAACTCCGCCACCTCGGCAATGCCGCCGTCGCTCACCCAGCCGCGCTCGCGCTGCACGATCCAGAGCGCGGGCAGAAGCGCGGCCATCTTCTTCGGGTAGCGCGTGATCAGCTCGTCCAGCTCGCGCTTCACCGCCCCGGTAAATACGGACGTGTGAGGCTCGTGCGCTCCACCTTCGTGCGAGGCGTAATCGGGCGACTCAAGACCTCCCATTGCTCCAGCGGTCAACGGTCGATCTCTCCCATCACGATGTCGATACTGGCGTTGATCGCGATGACGTCGGAGAGCAAGTGTCCCTCGACCATCTTCGGAATGGCGGACAGGTTGACGAACGACGGCGGCCGGATCCTCCACCGTACGGGTTTCGACGTGCCGTCCGACACCATGTAGTAGCCCTTCTCGCCCTTCGGGCTCTCGACCGCGACGTACGATTCGCCGATCGGCGGACGCGGTCCTTCCATCACGACCTTGAAGTGGTGGATCATCGATTCCATCTCGCTCGTCGCCTTCGACTTGGGCGGCAGGATGATGCGCGGGTCGTCGATGTTCACGGGGCCGTCGGGCAGGCGATCGACGGCCTGCTGGAGGATGCGCACCGACTGACGCATCTCTTCCATGCGCACGAGATACCGGTCGTACACGTCACCATTCGTTCCGACCGGGACATCGAAGTCGTACGTCTCGTAGTCGAGGTACGGAAAATCCTTCCGCACATCGTAGGCGACGCCCGACGCGCGCAGCATGGGACCGGAGAGACCCCAGTTCACTGCCTCGTCCGGAGTCATGACGCCGAGGCCGATGGTGCGGCCGACCCAGATCGCGTTCCTGGTCAGCATGCGGTCGATCTCGGCGACGGTGTTCGGGAATGTCTTGAGGAAGTAGCGCAGGTCATCCGTCCAGCCGGACGGGATGTCAGCCGCCATTCCGCCAACGCGCGTTGCAGTGGTGGTTAGCCGCGCGCCGACCCACTTCTCGATCATGCGGTAGATGCGCTCACGCTGCTGAAACGCCCACAGGAAGGGCGTGAAGGCACCGATGTCGATGCACGTCGTGCCCAGCCAGACCAGGTGGGACATGATGCGCGACAGCTCGGCGGCGATGACACGCAATACCGTGCACCGCGCGGTGATCTCGATCCCGAACAGACGCTCCGCGCCCAGCGCGAAGGCGACGTTGTTGCCAATCGAGTTCAGGTAGTCTTCGCGGTCCGTCCAGCAGATGATCTGGTTGTACTGGCGGTACTCGCCGATTTTCTCGAAGCCGCAATGCAGGTAGCCAAGATGCGGGATGCAGCGCACGACGGTCTCACCGTCGAGCTCGAGCACGAGCCGGAGCACACCGTGCGTCGCGGGGTGCTGGGGCCCGATGTTGATGAGCATGTGCTCGCCTTCGAGATCGGGCTCCATGCCCGGTGGCGGCTCGAGCGCAACGGCGGTACCACCGTCGTTAGTGACGAGAGGTACGCGCTGCGCGCGTCCCTGAGCGTCGAGGCCCGTCGTCGAAAGCTCGACTTCGACCGTGCGGTTGGCCACTACTCGCCTGTCCTCACGCCCTTGTCGAGACGCTTGCGCATGTCTTCGGGCAGGTCTTCAAAGGCGTTGGCAATGGAAAGCTCTTCCATCGAGTAGCGCGCTTCCGGGTTCTGCGCCAGCGCCTGCCGCAGCTGCTCGGACCGGCTGAACCTGCCGCGCAATGGAAAGTCCTTGCGCAGTGGAAACCCTTCCTTGTACGACTCCCACATCAGTATGCGACGCAGGTCAGGGTGACCCTTGAACCTGATGCCGAACATGTCGTAGCACTCGCGCTCGAGCCAGTCGGCGCCACGGTAAATGCCATACACGCTGTCGATCTCGAGCGGCTGTCCCTTCGGTATCTGCGCCTTCAAGCGCAGGAATCGCCGGTACGGAAGCGAGCGAAGGTGCCACACGACCTCGATCGGCATCTCCGCGTCGCGATACTCGACCGCGGTGACATCGCTCAGGTAGTCGTACTGCTGACCCGGATCGTCGTGCAGCCACCGGATTACGGACGCAGCCGACGCGGGGTCGATGAACACGACCGTCTCTCCCCAGATAACCTCAACGCGCTTCACCACCGCCGCGAACTTATCCTTGAGCGCCTGCGCCGAAGGATTGGCCTCGCCGCCCCGATGCGACACGTTGTGCGGTGAAGCTGGCTGCGCCGAGGATCCCTGCGAGCCAGCGGCCACTACCTGGAATGGACTCACGGGGCGGACCGCGTCTGGTGCACTGAATTTCCGAACGGCTCGCCCAGCTCGTCGATGACCGATGGCGGGATGTAGAGCTGGCTGCGCGGATCGGGCTCCATCTCGTCGCGCGTGCCGACGTCCGATGCGCGCTCGTTCATGACCTTCTCCTGGAGAAGGCGGATGCCGTACATCAGGCCTTCAGGCCGCGGGGGACAGCCGGGCACGTAGACGTCAACGGGAATGATGGTATCGATGCCCTGCACCACCGCGTAGTTGTCAAACATGCCGCCTGACGATGCGCACGCTCCCATCGATATGCACCACTTCGGCTGCGGCATCTGCTGCCAGATGCGGCGGATGATCGGCGCGAGCTTGAACGGAACACGGCCGGCGCAGATGAGGACGTCGGCCTGGCGGGGAGAAAAGCTCATCCGCTCCATGCCGAAACGCGCGAGGTCAAAGTCGCTGGCAGCAGTCGCCATGAACTCGATTGCGCAGCAGGCGGTGCCGAACGGCATCGGCCACAGCGAATTGGCCCGCGACCAGTTGACGAGGAAATCGAGCCGCGTCGCGACCCAGCCCTCCTGCGACTGGGCGTCATACTCCACGGTGCGGCCGTCCGGTCTCGCGCTCAATCCCATTGCAGTGCTCCCTTCTTCCAGACGTAAACGAACCCGACCAGAAGTATGACCATGAAGATGAGCATCTCGCCGAGGCCGAAGAACGAGATCTGCCCGGCCGGGCAGGCGCCGTTGACGAGCGGCACGAAGCAGGACAGCTGCTTGTAGTAAACCGCCCAGGGGATCATGAACACCGTTTCGATGTCGAAGATGATGAACAGGATCGCAACGAGGTAAAACCGCACCGAAAACCTTTCCCGCGCATCTCCAAGCGGCGGCATGCCCGATTCATACGGCTGCTGCTTGACGGCCGACGGCCGGGAACGCATGGTGAGCGCCGAGATCGCAACGATCAGCAGGGCGTTCATCACAACGAATCCAAGCAGCATCAGGACCGGGAAATACGCGCGTGCCATTGGGTTCCGGACTTGTGAAAAATTTCACTAGCGGGATTTAGGGGGAATTTACCGTTGGCACTGTGCTAATTCAACGGCTCGCGATTGGTGGCAACTAACAGTTGGGCTCCGTACATTGCGGCTGTCGGACCCGACCGTCCCGCCGTCCCTGCATTCCTTTCCCCCCAACAACGCAAATGTCAATTCAAGCGGATCGCTGGATCACCCGGATGGCCAGAGAACACGGGATGATCGAGCCCTTCGAGAGCAGCCAGGTGAGAGCCGGCGTCATTTCCTATGGTGTGAGCTCGTACGGGTACGACATGCGAGTCGCACCGGAGTTCAAGATCTTCACCAACGTGCTCAATTCGATGGTGGATCCAAAGAACTTCGACCCGAAGTCGTTCGTCGAATTTGAGGGCGACGTCTGTATCGTTCCGCCGAACTCCTTCGCCCTCGGGCGGTCGGTCGAGTATTTCCGCATCCCGCGCAACGTCGTCACAATCACCGTCGGCAAGTCTACCTACGCCCGCTGCGGCATCATCACCAACGTCACGCCGTTCGAGCCGGAATGGGAGGGATTCGTGACACTGGAGATTTCCAACACCACGCCGCTGCCGGCGAAGATCTACGCCAACGAGGGAATCGCGCAGGTTCTCTTCTTCAAGGGTGAGGAAGAGCCCGAGGTGTCCTACAAGGACAAGAAAGGAAAATACCAGGGCCAGCAGGGGGTCACGCTACCGCGACTGTAGCGCGTGTGGCCCCGGGATTGCCGGACGAACGCACGTAAACATCGAGAGAGGGATCGCAACAGATGCAGAATCGCGACGGACACCAGAAGGGACCGCAGGACCACGCCGAGGGTCAGCACGGCGCGAAGACGCGGAGCAAGATCCTGGAGCAGCTTCACTCGCGTAACGGCACCGCAGCCAAACAGAACGGGAATGGCAACGGAAAAGCGGGCGAGCATCACGGCGCGCACCGGCTGGTCGAGGAGCGGAAGCAGCACGACGCCGCGGAAAAACGAAGCGAGAAAACCCGCCTCAGCAGGGACATCGAGCGCGGGCACGGAGGCCCGCCGCGAATCTCCTAACGCAGCATTCCGGCGGCGTAAGCGAGCAGAATTCCCAGCGCCACTATTACCGCCAGCCAGACGATCCTGCTCCCGCCAGCGCGCTTTTGGGGAGTCGGCATCACTGTGTCGAACGGGGTCCCAGGCGTCGCGCCGCGTCCCGCGATATCAGGGGTATCGTTTACCGCGTCCGCGCCGCCGAACGCCGCCTCGGTGCCGCGCTGGCCACCTGAATCGGGTACGGGTGCGTCATTTCTCGGTGTATCCATCAGTGCTCCCTTGAGGCTGTCGGTAAGATCGGGGGAGGAAGTGCACCAAACAGGCCAGCGCTATTCGCGGCTCCCGGTTACGCTTGCGCGAAGGTAATCCCGGTTCATCCTCGTGATCGTGTCGATGCTGATCTCCTTGGGACATGCTTCCTGGCACTCCCCGTGGAGGGTGCAGCTGCCGAAGCCCTCGAGATCCATCTGGGCGACCATGCTGAGCGCCCGCCGGTAGCGCTCCGGCTGGCCCTGCGGCAGATGGCCGAGATGGGTGATCTTCGCCGCGGTGAAAAGTGAGGCCGATGCGTTCGGGCAGGCCGCCGCGCATGCTCCACAACCGATGCAGGCGGCCGAGTCCATTGCGTCGTCAACGCTTTGCTTCGGGACGAGGATCGCGTTGCCATCCTGCGAACCCCCAGTGGCGGCGGTGATGAAACCACCCGCCTGGATGATCCGGTCGAGAGCGGAACGATCAACAGCAAGATCGCGAATGACCGGGAAGGCGCGCGCACGCCACGGCTCGATGTAGATCGCCGCTCCGTCGCTGAAGCTGCGCATGTGAAGCTGGCAGGTAGCAGTGCCTTTCTCAGGGCCGTGGGCGATGCCGTTAATCATGAGACTGCAAGCTCCGCAGATGCCCTCGCGGCAGTCGTGATCGAATGCGATCGGCGTTTCGCCCTCCGCGGTGAGACGCTCGTTGACGACGTCGAGCATCTCCAGGAACGACATGTCCGGACTGATGTCGGCTGCCTCGTACCTGACCATCTTTCCCGGCGCATCGGGGCCCGCCTGCCGCCAGACGTGCAGCGTGAGGTTCATCACTTGTAGCTTCGCTGCGACAGCTTCACGTTCTCGAAGAGGAGTGGCTCCCTGTTGAGAACCGGGGCCTTCCCCTCTCCGGTGAACTCCCACGCCGCGGCGTAGGTGAAGTTGGCATCGTCACGAAGAGCTTCGCCCTCAGCTGTCTGGCTCTCCTCACGAAAGTGGCCGCCGCACGACTCGGTGCGATGCAGCGCGTCGATACACATGAGCTCAGCCAGCTCCATAAAATCAGCGACTCGACCCGCCCGCTCCAGCGCCTGGTTGAGCTCCGCCGCGCTGCCCGGGACGTTCACATCGCGCCAGAACTCGGCGCGAAGCTCGGGGATCTTCTCGAGCGCGAGCCTGAGCCCGGCCTCGTTGCGCGACATGCCGCAATAGTCCCACATCACCTTCCCCAGCTCGCGGTGAAAGGACGCGACGGTGCGCTTGCCATCGATGGACAGAAACCTGTTCGTGCGCTCATCGACCGCCGTCCGCGCCTCGCGAAAGGCGGGATGGGAAACATCAACCTTGTCGAGCTTGTTCGTCGCCAGATAATGCCCGAGCGTGCTTGGGAGGATGAAATATCCATCGGCGAGCCCCTGCATTAGCGCGCTCGCCCCGAGACGGTTTGCGCCGTGATCCGAGAAATTCGCCTCACCGATGACGTGCAGGCCATCGACGTTGCTCATGAGATTGTAGTCGACCCACAGGCCGCCCATCGTGTAGTGGACGGCCGGATAGATGCGCATCGGGACCTGGTAGGGATTCTCGTCGGTAATGCGCTGGTACATCTCGAAAAGATTGCCGTACCTCTCGCGAATCACGTCAGCGCCAAGGCGCTTGATCGCGTCGCTGAAATCGAGGTAGACGCCAAGGCCCGACTCGCCGACTCCCCTGCCCTCGTCGCAGACTTCCTTGGCGTTCCGGGACGCGATGTCACGCGGCGCGAGATTGCCGAAGCTCGGATACTTCCGCTCGAGAAAGTAGTCGCGGTCGGTTTCGGGGATGTCGGATGCAGCACGCTTGTCCCCGGCGTTGGCCGGCACCCAGACCCTGCCGTCGTTGCGCAGGGACTCGCTCATCAGGGTGAGCTTGGACTGGTACTCGCCGCTTACCGGGATGCAGGTCGGGTGAATCTGCGTGAAGCACGGATTTGCGAACGATGCACCGCGCTTATAGGCGCGCCAGATTGCAGTCGCGTTGGAGCCCTGCGCGTTGGTCGAGAGAAAAAAAACGTTTCCGTATCCGCCGGTACCGAGCACCACGGCGTCGGCAACGTGAGACTCGATCGCGCCGGTAACGAGGTCGCGAGTGATGATGCCGCGTGCCTTACCATCGATAACGACGAGATCGAGCATCTCGGTCCGGGGGAACATCTTCACGCCGCCGCGCGCGACCTGTCGCTCCAGTGCCTGGTAGGCGCCGAGCAGCAGCTGCTGCCCCGTCTGGCCGCGCGCGTAGAAAGTTCGCGATACCTGCGCACCGCCGAAGGAACGATTTGCGAGGAGACCGCCGTATTCCCTCGCGAATGGAACGCCCTGCGCCACGCACTGGTCAATGATATTGACGCTGAGCTGGGCGAGCCGGTAGACGTTCCCCTCACGGGCGCGGAAATCACCGCCCTTGATCGTGTCGTAGAACAGGCGGTAAATGCTGTCGCCGTCGTTCTGATAGTTCTTGGCGGCGTTGATTCCGCCCTGAGCGGCGATGCTGTGCGCGCGGCGGGGGGAATCCTGGAAGCAGAAGCACTTGACGTCGTAGCCGAGCTCGCTGAGCGTTGCCGCCGCCGCGCCGCCCGCGAGGCCCGAGCCAACGATGATGATGCTGTACTTTCTCTTGTTGGCGGGATTCACGAGCTTCATCTCGAAGCGATGCTTGTCCCACTTCTGCGCCAGCGCGCCCGTCGGCATCTTCGCGTCGAGTCTGACTGTCATCCGATCAGGCCGGCGAAGATGGCAACCGGTATCGCCGTGAAGGCGAGCCAAAGGACGAGCGCGAGCCCCAGCGCCACCTTTTTCTTCAGTGGATCCGCCGAGACAGCCCTGACGCCGATCGACCGAACCGAGCTCCACGCGCCGTGGAAGAGGTGGAGGCCGAGCGCCGCCATCGACACGACGTAGAACAGCGCCACCCACCAGATGCGAAAGCTCGTCACCATGTTCGTATAAACATCGGTCGTGCTGAACGATCCTGCCGGCTGCACCGTGCCGGTTGTGAAGTGCAAGACATGGAGGACGATGAAGACAAGAAGCAATGCGCCGCCCCAGCGCATTGTGCGCGAGGCAAAGGTGGCAGCCTGGTACTCCTGCTTCGCGTAGCCAACCGGGCGTGCCGCGCGGCTCTGCCTCGTCGCCTGCACCGCGGCAATGACGTGCAGAACCAGAGAGACTACCAGTACCGCCCGGACGATCCACAGCAGCTCGCCCGTGCTCTTGAGAAACTCAGAGTATGAGTTGAGCGCTTCCGGACCGCGGAATACGAGCAGGTTCCCAGCGGCGTGGCCGACGACGAACCCCACCCAGATCAGCCCGGTGACACCCATCACGATTTTCTTACCCACCAGCGAGCGGTAGAACCCGCGGCCTGTCGCCATCCTTCTAGAGCTTTACCGCTGCCATTGGCTCGCGCACCGCATCGGCGCTCTTGGTGAGAGCCTCGCGCTCTTCACTCGTCAGTTCGACCTCGATGATCTGCTCGAGTCCGCGGCGTCCGAGCTTGCAGGGCACGCCGAGGAACAGTCCGTTCATTCCGTACTCACCGGTGAGCCAGGCCGCGCACGGCAGGATCCGGCGCTGGTCATGAACGATCGCCTCGCACATCTGCACCGCCGCCGCCGACGGCGCGTAGTAGGCTGAACCCGTCTTTAGGAACTTCACGATCTCGGCCCCGCCGGTGCGCGTGCGATCGACGATTGCGTCGAGCTTCTCCTTCGAGAGCAGCTGAGTGATCGGGATCCCACTCACCGACGTATACGAAATGAGCGGCACCATCGTGTCGCCATGGCCGCCCAGCACCATCGCCTGAATGTCTCTCACGGACACGTCGAGCGCCTCGGCGAGGAACGCGCGGTAGCGCGCGGTGTCGAGCACACCCGCCATGCCCAGCACCCGCTCTCGCGGAAAACCCGTCACCTTCATGGCGACGTACGACATCACGTCGAGCGGGTTCGAGACGACGATGAGAATCGCCTTCGGCGAGGTCGACTTGATCTGCTCCGACACCTGCTTCACGATGCCGGCGTTCGTATTGAGCAGGTCGTCGCGCGACATCCCGGGCTTCCGTGCGATGCCCGCGGTGATGACGATGATATCGGAATCCTTTGTCTCATCGTAGCCATTCGTGCCGATGACCCGTGAGTCGAAGCCCTCGATTGGCGCGGACTGCCACTGGTCGAGCGCCTTCCCCTGGGGGATGCCCTCCTGGATGTCCACCAGCACCACCGTGCGGGCCAGCTCCTTCTCGGCGATGCGCTGGGCGGCAGTGGCACCGACGTTTCCGGCGCCGACGACCGTAATCTTGTTGACCATTATTCGATTCGAATTGGAGAGGCGTGCAGTGCGCGAAAGCTATTCGGGCGAGTGACGCGGAGCAATCAGCGCGCGTTCGTGATTCTCAGCCGCCAACCTGCGAGAGGGCGCGCAAACCGCCGACTTTCATTTGCAGCAGCTGGTGCGCGGCGGGCTTTGCGGCAAGCGCGGCGCGGACCGCGGGCTCGAGGGCCATTCCGGCGCGGAGTGGTGTGCGCAGATCTGTCTCCTGATCCCCGAACAGGCAGGTGCGCAGCCTGCCGTCGGCGGTGAGCCGAACGCGGTTACAGGACTCACAGTAGGTGTGAGTCATCGGAGTGATCACGCCTACGGTTCCCCGTGCGCCTGAAAGCGCGTAGTAGCGCGCGGGGCCGTTGCCTCTCGCCGGTCCACTGACTGCCGTTAGCTGACCTACCTCCGCCAGCCTCGCGACGATTTCGTCGGACGGCACCACATGGTCCCACGTGACATCTCTCATTTCGCCGACGGGCATGAGCTCGATGAATCGCACATGCCAGGGCCTGTCGAGCGTAAGCCGGGCGAAATCCGCGATCTCGTCATCGTTGATTCCCCTCATCACGACCATGTTGATCTTGATCGGATCGAGACCGGCCACCTCCGCGGCCGTCGCCGCCGCGACGGGATCAAAAGGGAGCCGGCGGCGGGAAATGGCGTCAATGCGATCGGGCCGCAGCGAATCGGCGCTCATGTTGATGCGGTCGAGTCCGCTCTCCTTCAACAGTTGCGCGACCGCGGCGAGGCGGACGCCGTTAGTGGAGAGGGAGATGTCCTCGATCCCGTGAATCGCCCGGATCATAGTGATGAGCTTGTGCAGCTCTGGCCTGAGCGTCGGCTCGCCGCCGGAAATGCGAACCTTCCGCAATCCCAGCTGAGCCAGCTGACGCACCACTTCGGTGATTTCCTCGTACGAAAGAATCTGCGCCTTCGGCAGCCAGTCGAGTCCCTCCGCTGGCATGCAGTAAAGGCATCGGAAGTTGCACCTGTCGGTGACGGAGATACGGAGGTAGTCGATGTGCCGGCCGAATCCGTCCCGGAGAATCGGGGTCACGGCGCCACCTTCCCCGACCGCGGAGCGGGTTCAACCCAGTCTCTGCTTCCATCGGCGTAGTGCTCGCGCTTCCAGATCGGCACCCGGGTCTTGATCTCTTCGATCACCCAACGCGTGCAATCCATCGCGGGATGGCGATGGGCGTGGGACGCGGCGATAGCGACGCTCGTTTCCATCAGCTGCAGCATCCCGACGCGGTGCTCAACAACGAGTGAGTCGACGCCGAACTTCTCTCCCGC
>DATLXE010000474.1:0-14038 GCA_035575795.1 Gemmatimonadaceae bacterium | reverse complement strand
GGGCGTGAGCGTGGTCCTGCCCATATGCCACGAAGGCGGGGAGACTTGCCAGCACCGCAGTCGCGGCCACAAATGCTCGTATCATCATGCCTCTTGTCAGCAACGACGCTGGATGAAGGTGGGTTTCGAAATGGCCGCGCGCACTTCACCGGGAGAGCTCTGTTTCACCGGCGCGAATACAGCCAGGTAACCTACCGCCAAACGGTGGAACTCGATCTGGTCGTAACCCGCGGCGGACATCTCGCACTTGAGTAGTGCCGGCGGCGTGCCGTGTGACGATGTGGGCCTGTCGACATCGACGACGCCCACGCGTGCACCCGGCTTCAGCGCCGGAAACAGATTGTAAAGAAGCGCGTAGGGCTGCGTGATCTCATGATACATGTGCACGAGCAGAGCGCGATCGACCGAGGCACGCGGCAGGCGCGGATTGTCGGGCGTGCCGAGAATAATTTCGACATTCGAGAGAGTCGTACCGTCGTTCCCGCGCCGGCGGGCATTGATGCTGTCCCGCGCAATGCGTTTCCGCAGGTCGGCGACATACGCGGGCATGATGTCTTCCGCGTACACCCGGCCTCCATCTCCGACGCGCGCCGAGAGTCGCACCGAGTAGTAACCGCTCCCCGCGCCAATGTCGGCTACGTGCATGCCTGCAACGACACCGAGCAACGACATGACGGTGTCCGCCTCCCCAACACGATCACGTGAATCCTCGTCATCCCACGATGCGGAGATAATGGTTGCGACGCTGCGATCGGGCTTGGGGAAGGCGCTGGCCGGAGGTGGCTCAGTGGCAGGCGATTGTACCGAGGGCACGCGACGAGCGCTCGTGTCGACGGTTGGCACCGGATCGCGCCGGCACGCTCCCGCGGCCAGCAGCACGGCTGCAGCGGAGATGTAGTGCACCGGCCTTTCAACGATTCGGATCACAGCTGAATCTTATTGCGCCCGCGACTCCATTGCGAACCGGCGCGGGATGGTCCGGATTCCTGCTGACCAATACAAATGATCGAGACGCAATTCTCGACTAGTTGGTGTTCGTGCCGAGCCCCCGTAGATACTCGACGATCGCTGCCCGATCGGCGGAGTTCGAGAAATAGAACGGATGCGGAGCGTTCGGTCCGCGGATCGGGTCCAGGAGATTGTCCAGCGTCGGGACGGTGTTGTCGTGGAGGAAGACGGGCTTTCTGGCGAGATCCAGCAGGAGCGGCATCGCGATACCGCGCTTTTCGCCGCGGATGCTGGCATTGACCACCGCCATCTTGTCGTCGAAAATGCTGTTTGCCGTATTCAGCACCGGGTTCAGCGGTGGCATGCGCGTCGCGAGAACCTCGGGGTTGTCCCCCGGGAAGATCGTCTTCATGTCTACGATAAACGTCGGAACCGCGCGCCCCTGATCGCTGTTGTGGCACATGGTACATGTGGAGGTGCGGAAGAGCTGGCGACCGCGCTCGCTGCCGCCGACACCTGGTGGTGCCTGCAGCCTTGCCAGATAGGCGTTCATCGCAAACAGCTTGTTGTCGGCGACGCGGATACCAAGCGGGGCGTCCTCCGTTCCCGCGGCCGCGCTGGGAGCGGCAACTACGTACGGGTAACCCGTAACTCCCGTCGCCGTGAGGACTTTGACGTAGTCGTCGGCGATCTCGAGACCGGCAGCGCCGCCCAGCTTGCTTAGAAATGCCCGGCCACCCGGCGTTGTGAGCGTCGTCGGATCGAGCAGGCCCGTGTATACGAGGTTGCTGAAATTATCGAGGCGCGCGATTGCGCCTTCGCTGCCGAAGGGCGCGGCGAGGTCCTGTCGGAACAGCGGGGTGTTATGCATCGGGTCCCCGTTGCCATCGAACGTGTCGTCGAACATTCCGATCGGATAGAACTGTGGATTGGAGAGGTACGCATCGACCTCTGCTTCCGTGGAGTTCTCGGTAAGTCCGAACGGCGCGCGCCCCAGCGTCTTGCCGCCATTCGCGGCGAGTGCAAGCTGCAGCAGCGGATACAGTGCGCGCGAGTTGGTCGCCGCGGCCATGAGCCGGCCAAAATCGAGGTGATGCACAGCGAGCCCGTCCTGCCGCCGCCCGATCGAGCCACCGTTGGGCGCGGTGAAGACGGCCCCATCGGCAGCAGGGCTGTGGCAGAGCGCGCAAGTAGTTCCGACCTTGTCACCATTTGCAACGTTGAGGATGCCATCGTTGTTGGTGTCCTTGATCGGCAACCCGACAACCGCATTGGCGTTGATCAGCGCGATCGTCATCGCCGGATTGTCGAGGACCGAGCCGGGGTTCGCGGTGAGCTGCGCACGAACGGCCTGGGGTACCGCGTCAATGTCGATGCTCACGCCAAGTGCGAGGAGCTGCCGAGGCGTGGTCCCCAGAGCCACCATCCCGGCGGGCAGACGGAGCGCGTCCGTGAAAAAACGCTCGTTACCGAACGTTTCAAACCGGTACACCTCGCGTCCGAGCGCCTGATCGCCGTCGGTACGGAGCGGCAGCACCGGCCCCTGGTCGGCAGGGCCCGAGTTGCCTTCCGATTCGCTCCCGGTACTGTCGCCGCACGCGGCGGAGAGAGAAAACGCGAGCGCCAGACCGGCGAGACGAAGCGGCAATGCGTTGCGAGCGAGCGGTCTCATTCCAAACCCCCGGCAGTGGTGGGTGGGTGTCGACGCACGATCCCGGGCTCTGGTGCCGATGTCCGCATGCGTGGACTGTGACGCTTTCTGCATCAATCGTTCCATACGGTGTTCGTTCTGGCGCACCAGCCTTGGAAGTGGGGCTATTAGGCTGGAAGGCCGGGTTCCGGGGCCTTCGCCATCCTGGCCAACGCCGCGACCGTGTTCATGTTTCGGGCTGTTCCGTCCCTCGCAGCGGGGATCTTCAGCTTTGATCTCCCCATATTCGCGCCGTAGCGCACATACATTTCCCGGCCGCCCAGCTGGATTTCCTCGTCGGCTCGGCCGGATATCGTATCGAGTACGCTGGCAGGCAGGGGTGCGGAGAAAAAAATTGCCACGGTTCGATTGGGAGGCGAATCCGCGAACGGATTCCGCGCCAGAACGCCGGCCATCTCGGCAGCGGTTCGCACCATGACGCCCACCGGCTTCCCCGCAAAGGCAAGCAGTTTCGCTTCGAGCGCTTTCGTCAACGCCGCCTCTCGGAGTGAGCTCTCGAAAACGACATTTCCGCTCGCGATGTAGGTTCGAACGGAGCGAAAACCGGCGGCTTCGCACATCGCCCTCAGCTCCTCCATCGGGAGCTTCCCGGTGCCACCGACGTTCACGGCGCGCAATAGAGCGATGAAAGTCGTCATCGCACTAACCTACCATGGACCGCCGGGCCGCATCGTTCCGCAGCCCAGCTAGGGCGACGCCAGCCGCGCCAGCATCCGCTCCCTCTCGGCGCCGCCGATCCAGCGCCCGTTGATGACGACACCGCTTATCCGCATCGAATTGGCAATGTCCGCGAGCGGGTTCGCATCGAGAAGAATGAGATCGGCGCGGGCGCCGGTCCGCACGACTCCTGCGCGACCCTCCTCCTTCATGTGCTTCGCCACGCTCACTGTCCCCGTAACCAGCGCCTGGTACGGCGTCAGTCCAGCCGCAACGAGCGCGGCAAGCTCGCGGTGGGTAGAAAAGCCAGGGACGTTCCAGAGTTGCGGCGCGTCTGACCCCAGCAAGAATGGAACGCCGGCGTCGTGCAGCGCCTTGATGAAGCGGCGGCGCAATGAGATGTGCTCGCGCCGCTGATCGCGCGACACCACCGCCTCCGAAAGAAGATTGTTCTTGGTGTTTCGCCAGCTCGTGACTTGCTGCGGCACCCAGTACCGCATCTCCGGCAGCGCTGTCAGCTCGTCGCCAGTCGCATCGTTCGCGTAGTTGTCGAGGAGAATCTGCGTCGGCACCATCGCCACACCCGACGCGCGCACGCGATCGACGATGCCCTGGAAGCGCGACAGCTCCAGCTGGCGCACGATCGCGAGCCCGAAAAATCCGTTCCGCTGCGGCGTCAGCGGTACAGGTCCGGAGTACATCGCCTCGATAAGGCCGTCGAGGTGATCGATGGTGGAGTATCGCGAACGGAGCGCGGCATCAAGTCCGACATCGAGTGGGACGTGCCCGGCAAAGGGAATCCCCACCCGATTTGCCGTCGTTGCGAGCGAATCGAACGCGACGCGCGGGACGCCGGGGTGAATCTTGAGCAGGTCGTAACCGGCATCCTTCTGCGCGCGCACCATCGCGGCGGCCTGTTCCGGCGACGTGACGGAATTGCCATTGAACGACGGTCCAGACGTAAGGAGCCGCGGCCCAAGCACCTGGCCCCTGGCAATGCTGTCCCGAAGCGCGAGGTGCATCGGCGCGCCGAGCATCCCGCGCGCGGTGGTCACTCCCGCAAGGGCATAGAGCTCCAGTGTGCGGTGCGCGTGAATCGCCTGAGCGCCGCTCGGCACGTGCGCATGAAACTCTGCGATACCGGGCATGAGAAACTTTCCGCGGCCGTCAACGACGGTGGCGCCTGTCGGGGCGGCGCGCGGACGGCCCACGTAGGTGATGCGCCCGTTCGCGACGATTACCGTCTGGCCGGTCAGCACTACTTCGCGATCCATCGGGATCACTGAAACGCGAGTGAACACGATCGGTGGCGCAGACCCTGCTCCCTGCGCGCCGGCTTTCTCACCGGTTCCTAACCCGGCGGCGACGGCCAACGCGGCACAACGGACGGAAAACGAAACGCGCAGCAGAAGAGCCTCCCGGGCATGGAACGGACGGACGGACATCAGGAGGGCAAACAATACACCGCGGCTGGCTGCCCTTCCAGCAACTGTGTCCGTGAGACAAATATCCTGTTGCGGCCAACTCCCGTTCAGCCGTTACCAGGTCCGCCGATGATAAAACTCACGTCTCCCCAACCCCGCTCTCATGCGACGCACATACTGCCTGGCCCTTTCACTCTTTCTGATGGCGGTGCCCTCGAGCGCCACAGGTCAGCCAGCTGGTGCTGCAAGGCCGTTCGGCACGCTACGCGAGCAGGCCGACACCCAGCAACGCTGGCTCGCCGCGCGAATTACCACAGTCCTCCCCGCTCTCATGCGCAAATATGCGGTTGATATGTGGGTAATACCGATGCGGGAATACAACGAGGACCCCGTCTTCACATCCCTGGTGTCGCCGACAACGTTTGCCGCGCGTCGGAGGACCATCTACGTCTTCACACTGCGCGGCGATTCCGTTGAGAGAATCGCGCTCGGCGGCAGCTCGCAGGGTGGAGTGTACACTGCGGTTCGGTCAACGCAGGCCGCGGCCGGGCCGGCCGGCGCTCGCGGTGAGGTGAACGCCGAGCTCTGGGGTGACGAACAGTGGAGCGCACTCAAGCGTGTGATCGAGGAGCGGAATCCCAGGACGATTGCAGTGAACGTGTCGCGGGTGTTCGCGTTCAGCGACGGCCTGAGCGCCGGCGAGATGGAAGGAATGCGCGAAGCGCTCGGCGACAAATGGACGAGTCGCTTCGTTCGCCACGACGGACTTGCTCTCGATCTCATCACGATGCGCCTCCCCGAAGAGGCAGCGTTCTACAGACAGATGCAGGAGGTCGCGTGGGAGATTATCAGCACCGCCTTTTCGCGTGCGGTCATCACACCGGGTGCGACGCGGACGCAGGACGTCGTCTGGTGGATGCGCCAGCGCGTGAACGATCTCGGACTCGGCAGCTGGTTTCAGCCATCGGTTGAGGTGCAGCGACGCGGAGTGACAGAAACCGAGCTCGGCGCAAACCCCGTCATTCAGCGCGGCGACGTGCTGCACTGCGATTTCGGGATCGTCGCCCTCCGCCTCAACACCGACACCCAGCACATGGGTTACGTCCTGCGTGAGGGCGAGAGCGCTCCCCCCGCTGGGCTCATGGCCGCGCTGTCAGCGGGCAACCGGCTGCAGGACATCGTGATGTCGGAGATCAAACCCGGCCGTACCGGTAACGAGGTGCTGCGATCCTCGCTCGCGCGCATGCGCGCCGGCGGAATCGACGGGACTGTGTACACGCACCCGATCGGGATGCACGGGCACGGCGCCGGGCCGCTCATCGGGCTTTGGGATTATCAGGGCGGCGTACCCGGCCGCGGCGATGCGAAAATTATCCCGTCGATGTGGTTCTCGATCGAGCTCCAGGCGACATCCCCGGTGCCGGAATGGAATGGCCAGCGCGTGCGCATGGCTCTCGAGGAAGACATGACGATTGACGCCGCCGGGACAAATGCCTGGGCACTGCGGAGGCAATCCGCGTTTCACCTCGTGCGCTGAACGCCTTTCAATCAGCGCACGATCTTCACCGGATTGCTTTCAGCTTTTACGCTTCGCGCTCGCACCTGAACCAGCGTCTGCGACATCGTCGTCCACGGGGTGATCGTGACGCGCCATATCCTTTGCCAGCCGGGACTTTTCGCTGTTCTTCTCAGCGTCGTCGTGCTGCTGGCGACCCTCGAACAGGCGATCCTTGCCCGCGTCATCGTGCTTTTTAATCTCCTTGGGATCGTGCCCGGGCCCCGGTGAATCCGCCGCGGCAGCCGACTTGGCCGCATCGTCCGCGGTTTCAGCCGCCTGGTCGAGCTTCTTGTCGCTGGCACTGTGCTTGTACCCGGTCTTTTCCTTTGCCATTTCTCGCTCTCGTTTGTTTTGACACATAACAAGGCAACACGCATGCCCGTGCTAAATTGAGCTCATGCATCCCGCGTCGCCCAATCCATTGCCTGTCCCGGAAATGAAACCCGATTCGCTCTCGAAGCGGCTCCAGGCAGCCGCTGACGTGCTCGAGGAGATTGTTGCCGATCGCACGCTCCTCGCGGACATCCCCGAAGCCGAGCGCAACCGCTTCCTGAACGCCGCGGGTCACGTCTCGCGTCCTGACGCGATCGACCGCCGCCGGCTGCTCAAGGTCATGAAACGGAAGAGAAGGGCGGAAAAAGTGGAGCGCGAGGAGACCCTGCTCGCTTCCACCGGCATACGCAAGCTTCGCCGCCAGCCTGTTTTCATAACATCGCCGAACATCTTCGCCCCCGCGGACGACGGAATCGCGGAAACCGAGCGGCCCCCCCGGGACACGGAAGAAGCGCGGACCTGCTACGTGTGCAAAGAGGACTACACGACAGTCCACCACTTCTACGACAGCCTGTGCGGCAAGTGTGCGGACGAAAACTTTGCCAAGCGGACTGAGCTTGCCGACCTGAGCGGCCGCGTCGCGCTGCTCACGGGTGGCCGCGTGAAGATCGGCTACCAGGCCGGCATCAAGCTGCTCCGTGCCGGCGCGCGTCTCATCGTCACGACGCGTTTTCCCCGCGACTCCGCGGCACGCTACGCCCGCGAGACTGATTTCGCCGATTGGGCGGACCGTCTCCAGATCTTCGGCCTCGACATGCGGCACACGCCGAGCGTCGAATCGTTCTGCGCGGAGATCCTCGCGACAGAGGAGCGGCTCGATTTCATCGTCAACAACGCGTGCCAGACAGTCCGCCGCCCGAGCGAGTTCTACGAGCACATGAGGGAAGCGGAAACAGCGGCGCTGCCCTCGATGCCCGAACACGTCCGACACCTGCTCGGTGCCGGGGCGTCTTCCGACTCAACCGAACTGCCGGGCCTGTCGCTCCTTCCGCGGGAGCCCGAGCGCAACAGCGAGATCTTCCCGCTGGGATTGCTCGATCAGGATCTTCAGCAGCTCGACCTGCGCGGGCGGAATTCGTGGCGCCTGCTGCTTGCCGAGGTCCCATCCGTCGAGCTCCTCGAGGTGCACCTCGTCAACGCGATCGCGCCGTTCATCATCAATGCCCGGCTCAAGCCGCTGATGACGCGGACCCCGGAGCGCGACAAGCACATCGTCAACGTGTCCGCCGTCGAGGGGCAGTTTTATCGTTCGTACAAGACGATACGCCATCCGCACACGAACATGGCGAAGGCGGCGATGAACATGATGACTCGCACTTCGGCGGCGGACTATGTCGCGGACGGAATCCACATGAACAGCGTCGATACGGGCTGGATCACGGATGAGGATCCGGAGGAGATTGCGGCGAGGAAGACCGCGGAGCATCGCTTCCATCCCCCGCTCGACATCGTCGATGGCGCGGCAAGAATCGTGGATCCCATTATTTCCGGGTTCAACACCGGGGTTCACATCTGGGGCAAATTCCTCAAGGATTATCGGCCGACCGACTGGTAGTGACACTGGTCTCTTTTTTAATCGCTGGCTAACCGGAGCGCTGTCATTGAGAAGACTTCTGTTGTCGCTGATGGGGCTCGCGTTTCTGCGCGGAACTCCGGCGTCATCACAGGCGAGCGGCGCGGCGCGGGGCGCGGAGATCATGTGGGACACGTACGGCGTGCCGCACATCTTCGCCAGGGACCGTAACAGTCTGGCGTATGCTTTCGGCTGGGCCCAAATGCAGAATCACGGTGACCTGCTGCTCCGGCTCGTCGCACAATCTCGCGGCCGGGCGTCGGAATACCTCAACGCTGATTATCTCGATGAGGATCGCTGGGTATGGACGCTCGATTTGCGCGGTGACGCCGAGCGGGCGTTGGCGGCACAGCCGCGACCAGTGCGCGCCCATCTGGAATCGTTCGTCGGTGGTATCAACGCCTTCGCCAAGGCGCATCCGGGGCTGATCGCCGACTCGGTCCGCGCGGTGCTTCCAGTGCAGGCAGTCGACGTGCTCGCGCACCTGAATCGCGTGCTGTATGCGCGGTTCGTATCGAGCAGCACACGCACACGCGATGCAGCGACCGGGTGGCGCGATCGCGGATCGAACGCCTGGGCGGTCGCGCCGAAGCGGTCTGCAAGCGGGCACACATTGCTGCTGCAGAACCCGCACCTTCCCTGGTCGGACCTCTTCACATGGTTCGAGGCTCAGTACGTCGCCCCGGGCGTGAACGTCAGCGGAGCAGCGCTCGTCCTCGCGCCGGTGCTGGCAATCGCATTCAACAACAACCTCGGCTGGACGCACACGGTAAACACGCAGGACGCCGAGGATTTGTACGAGCTTACCCTGTCGGGAGACGGGTATCTCTTCGACGGCGCCGTCCGGCCGTTCGAAGTAAAGACGCACGTCGTTCGCGTACGGCAATCGGATGGATCCTTTCGCAACGACACCGTACGCGCTCGCAGGTCAGTGCACGGACCGGTGATAGAAGCAAAAGCGGGCAAGGCGCTCGCGCTTGCGGTGGTAGGGCTTCATGGGCCGCGACTCGACGGGGCGCTCACGCAGTGGTGGGACATGGGACGGGCCAGAAATTTCGGCGAGTTTCCTTGCGGCGATTCGCCCGAATCAGATCTCGGGACAGAACATCACCTACGCCGATCGCGCTGGGCACATCATGATGTTCTACGGCGGGAACACCCCCGTGCGGCCGCGTGGTGATCGCGCCTACTGGGCGGGAGTGGTGCGCGGCGACAGCTCCGCAACGCTGTGGTCGTCGTTGCACGCATTCGAGGACATCCCGAAAACCGTCGATCCCGCGAGCGGCTGGATACAGAACGCCAACGATCCACCATGGTGGGCGACATTCCCTGCCGTCGTGCAGGCGAAAGACTTTCCGCCTTACCTTGCGACGCGTACGATGGCGCTCAGGCCGCAGCAGTCCGCGCGACTCATCGATAGCGATTCGAGCATCACCTGGGATGAATTCCTCCGCTACAAGAGTTCCACCCGCATGCTTCTCGCGGATCGAGTGCTGGATGACTTGCTGCCGGCGGCGAGGACCTCTGCTCAGGCGAACATTCGGGCCGCGGCAGTCATTCTCGAGGCCTGGGATCGGTCGGCGGATTCGTCCAGCAGAGGAGCCGTGCTCTTTACAGAATGGTGGGCCGAGTACGGGCGGCAGCGCTCTGGCCAGCGGCCGTTTGCCCTGCCGTGGAATGACCAGGCGCCACGCTTGACACCCGACGGTCTCGCTGACACTGCAGTCGCGGTTGCCGCGCTTGGCGCCGCCGCCGACTCGATACGCAAAAGGTATGGGTCGGCGGACGTTCCGTGGGGCAGCGTATATCGCTTGAAGCGCGACGGTCTCGATTTCGGGGCAAGCGGCGCGGATGGGCAGTATGGAGTGTTTTGGGTCATGGGGTATTCGCGCAAGGAACCCGGCGGGAAGTTCAGCGCCACGGGTGGCACGTCGTGGGTGGCGGCAATCGAGTTCAAGACGCCGCTGCGCGCCGTTTCAATCATCCCTTACGGGAACGCGTCGCGCGCGGGTTCCCCACATCGCACCGATCAGCTATCGCTGTTCGCCCGCAATCAGCTCAAGCCGGTATGGCGAACGCGCGCGGAAATAGAAAAACATCTCGAGAAGCGCGAGTATCTTCACCCTGGACCAAAGAATCAATGAAAGGGCTCGGGCGTGCACGTTCTCGGCGGGTTCATCGCCGACTCCCCGATCTTTGTCGGACTTCACTCACGCCCACACTTTCCTGAGATGCCAGTGATCAAAGCATATGCAGCCCCGGCGCCCGACGCCCGACTCGCTCCTTTCGAGATCCAGCGCCGTGAGGTGAGGCCCCAGGATGTGCAGATCGAGATTCTGTACTGCGGCGTCTGCCACTCCGACCTGCACATGGCGCGCGACGAGTGGGGCGGAACCGTCTATCCCGTCGTTCCCGGCCACGAGATCGTCGGCCGCGTGACCGCCGTTGGCAACAAGGTCACGAAGTTTCGCGCCGGTGACAGCGCCGGTGTCGGTTGCCTGGTCGATTCATGCCGCGAGTGCAAGAACTGCCGGAAAGGGCTCGAGCAATACTGCAAAACAGGCAGCGTCCTTACATACAACGGGCGTGACAGAATCAGCGGCGACATCACTTACGGCGGGTATTCCAGGCAGGTAGTGGTACACGAGGACTTCGTGCTGCGCATCTCGGGCACGCAGCCGCTGGCCGAGGTAGCGCCGCTGCTCTGTGCCGGCATCACGACCTACTCGCCGCTGCGCCACTGGAACATCGGCAAGGGCCACAAGCTCGGCGTGATCGGACTGGGAGGCCTTGGCCACATGGCGCTCAAGCTCGGCGCTTCGTTCGGCGCGGAGGTGACCATGCTCAGCACGTCGCCGGAAAAGGAAGCGGATGCGCGGCGACTGGGCGCGCACAAGTTTGCCCTCACGCGGGAGCCGGCACAGATGAAGGAGCTGGCCGGCTATTTCGACTACATCATCGACACGGTTTCCGCGGAGCACGATTACAACCTTTACATACGGCTGCTGGACACGAACGGCGTGATGATCTGCGTCGGCGCGCCGCCAACTCCCGCCCAGGTAGCGGTGTTCGGGCTGCTGGGCGGACGGCGCAGCCTCGCGGGATCGGGCATCGGCGGAATTCCCGAAACGCAGGAGATGCTCGACTACTGCGCCGAACGGGGAATCACGTCCGACATCGAGCTGATCGACATCGCGAGTATCAACGAGGCCTACACGCGCATGCTGAAGAGCGACGTGCGCTACCGTTTCGTAATCGACATGGCGACCCTTACCTGAATGTTCAGAATGAATGGCTGGCCGTCGATGGCAAAGTGAATCTTCACGAGCACGGTAAAAGCATTGCGAACGCGAAGGTCGCCTACAAGAGTCTTGCGACGCAGTATGGCGCTGCGAAGTGACCGCCTGCGCTGTTCGTGCAGCTAACCGCCGCAATCATCGGAGCAACTTTTTACTCGTCCGCTGCGTAGGGTATTCTGTATCATGGACGAGGAGGTTACATGACTGAACGTTCCAGGCCCTGGCAGATGGCTGCGGCGGTTTTCGTTTTCATAAACGTGGCCAGCATTGGGTGGGCGATCGCGAATCGTGAGGCCGCGCACGCTGCCACCCACGTCGGGGCGCTCATCGCTGGATTTTTCGCATGGCACCTGGTGCCGTGGGGACGGATACGGGAATTGCAGCGCACCCAGCCGTCAGATGAGCGCGTCGAGTACCTGCAGCAGTCCGTGGATGCGATGGCGCTCGAGGTCGAGCGCATCGGCGAGGCGCAGCGCTACAGCGACAAGCTCCGGGCGGCACGCATCGAGACGCACGACGGCGGGCGCTGACTGGGATCAGAGACTTGACGATCCCAGCAAAGGACGTGAGTGCCGTGCCAGATTAACTTCTGGCATCCTCACGGCAATCAAGGGAGCGTTTCAACCTGCAGGACCTCACGACCGGACCCGTCACCCGCCATCTGCTGAAGACCACGAGCTTTATGCTCGTGACGATGGTGTTTCAGACGATGTATTTCCTGGTCGATCTCTTTTGGGTCGGCCGCTTGGGGACGCAAGCGGTTGCCGCCGTCAGCATTGCGGGCAACGTCACCTTCATCGTGCTGGCCCTCACGCAAATGCTCGGCGTCGGCACCACGACCGTCGTATCTCACGCGGTCGGACGCAAGGATCAAGGGGAGGCCCGGCTTCTTTTCAATTCAAGCCGCTGAGCGCCTAATGGCGCGCGGGCGAGAGCTGCTTGCCTGGCCACGATAGCATAACTTTTCTGACGCAACTGGACCTCAAGAGGAGTACTGGCGAAATGATGCGCGCTCTCCTGACCGCTGCGCTTTCTGTTACGGTTTGCGCCGGCCCTGTCTGGTCGCAGGCTTCCCGACTTCCCCATGTCACCACCCGGCCACCGCTCCGGGAGCGAGCCGCGATCGACAGCGCCAGGGTTGTGCTGCTCGAAGGTATGCGCCGCTCCGGTATCCCGGGCGCCGCGGTGACGGTAATGAGAGATGGCCACATCATCTGGAGCGAAGGACTCGGGTTCGCGGACGCCGAGAACCGCGTTCCCGTTACCACGCTCACGAGATTCCGGATCGGGAGCGTCTCCAAGCCTCTCGCCACGGCGGCGCTGGGTGTACTGATCGAGGAAGGAAAGCTGGACCTCGATGCGCCGGTGCAGCGGTACGTTCCCTCATTCCCGGCAAAGCGCTACCCGTTCACGGTTCGCCAACTGGCGGGCCATCTGGCGGGCGTTCGCCACTACGGGAATGCCGAGGAATTTCTGAGCAAGCAGCATTACGGCAGCGTCTCTGACGCGCTCAGCATCTTCCGCAACGATTCCCTGCAGTTTCGTCCCGGGGAGAAATACGGATATTCGACATTTGGCTACGTCCTCCTGAGCGCGGTGATCGAGGGCGCAGCGGGCGAGCCGTTCATAAGCTTCATGCGTCGTCGTGTCATCGATCCGATCGGCATGAGCCGCACGGTGCCGGAATACCCGGATTCCATCATTCCCGGCCGGGCGCGTTTCTATTCGCGAAAGGATTCGCTCAGCCCCATCCACAACGCTCCCTACGTGAACAACAGCAACAAGTGGGCGGGTGGCGGATATCTGTCCACGACCGAAGACCTCGCGCTGTTCGGGCATAGCATGTCGACCGCCGGGTTATTGAAGCGCAAGACGACGGATGTAATGTGGACGTCGATGCGGACGGCGGATGGCAAACCAACCGACTACGGAATCGGCTGGAGCGTCAATACGGACTCCGCGGGGCGCCGAACCATTTCGCACAGCGGTGGCTCAGTGGGCGGCACGGCAATGCTGGTCATTCATCCGGAAGAGCGGCTCGTGTTTGCGTTCCTGTTCAACAGTGACCAGCGCCAGCCACCGCTTCGGCGCGCGATGGGCTTCTTCCTGCGGCCTCACCCGGGGCCCGCCGCTCGCAGCACGCTCCAGCCTCAGACAGGTTTCTGGACGACATTGCAGACGTTATGCGGACGAGCATTTGCCGGGACGCTGACGGAAGGCTCCGCGGCCGACAGCACCTTCCGTCGCTCCGCGCTCACGATGCACGTGCGGGAGTGTACGCCGTCGACCGTCCGGATCCCTCTTCACGCAGGCGCGGACCGGTCGCGCACCTGGGTGCTCACTCGCACCGACACAGGGCTACGGCTGAAGCACGATCATCGGCATGGCGATGGCTCTGAGGATCGCATCACGCAGTACGGCGGTGACACACAAAACACCGGCACCGCCACGAAGCAGGAATTTTTTGCCGACGAACACACGGCGTTACTGATTCCTGCAGCCCGCACCAACGTCTGGACTGTCGAGATAATCGCG
>DATLXE010000473.1:0-5287 GCA_035575795.1 Gemmatimonadaceae bacterium | reverse complement strand
CCGTAACTGGAGCCCGTTATCCTGACCACCGTCGCAAGAACTACGGACTCACCAGCTTCGGCGGCGCCCCGAAGAGCGCCGACGATCTCGCGATGAGTGGTCACATCACTTGCCCCTGGCTACTTGGTGAGCTCCGATGTCGCCACCGCGCCGTTCATCGCCGGCAAGACTGCCATCGTCTTTACGACACGGTGCGTCGGTACATCGATCCAGAGAGTCTGCTTTCCGCCGTCTGGGGACACGATCTCCACTTTGTGCGTGTCGAACGTTCCAGCCGGGACGGTGACCTTCTCTGTTCCCACAACCGTCAGCTGGCGCATTGAGACCGTCTGCTTCATCACGTCGAAGTTGCTGTAGCTCGTGGTATAACCCGCTGCCAGCGGCAGTGCGGCAACAGCATCGTTGGCACCTGCGCCGTCGGCGAAGAGAGTGCCGCCCAGGTCGGCGGTGATCGGCCGGTCCGTCCCGTTCATCGACATCTTGCCGGACGCCTTGCCACCGGCAAAGTCGACCGTAATGACCGCCGGCCCCTGCTTCACGATCCGCTTGCGCAGCGTGAGCGAGCCCTTCTCGAGCGTGGTCTCGTCGGAGATGGTACCCATCGCCATCACCGCCGACTCGTTCACCACCCACGCGCCGCCCTCTTCCCTGATCGTGCGCGTAACCGTCATCGGCAGAGAGTTCGGACCCATTTCGATTTTTGCATTGTACGTCGCCGTGCCGGGCTTCAAGTCCATCGCCGGCTTCGGGCCGGCAGTGGAAACTTCGATCTTCTTTGCCAGCTGCACCGTCTTCGGATCTACGGTGATCTCTCTCAGGCGGGTCGTGACCGCCGGGGTCATCGATTCCTGGAAGCGGCCGCCGAGGTGCCTGGCGAGGAACTTCTCCGTCGCGGCGTACATCGCCATGTTGTTGACGGGCCGCGCAAAGCCATGGCCCTCGTCGGGAGCGACGATGTATTCGACCGGGTAGCCGCGATCACGCAACGCGATCACGATCTGGTCGCTCTCGGCCTTGTTCACTCGCGGATCGTTGGCGCCCTGGATGACGAGTAGTGGAGCCTTGATCTTGTCTGCAGAGTTGAGCGGCGACTGCCTTATCAGCTGCGCCTTGCCCTCAGCGGTGTTGGGATTTCCCATCCGCTCGTGGAAGATGATGCGGCCTGCTTCCCAGTAGGGCGGAATCGACTGCAGCAGTGTGATGAGGTTGGAAGGCCCGACAATCGAAACGCCGGCGGCGAAGACGTCAGGCGTGAATGCGAGGCCAGCCAGCGCCGCGTATCCGCCGTAGGACCCGCCAAGGATGCCGATGCGCTTCGGATCGGCGATGCCCTGCGCGACGAGATACCGCGCGCCGGCGCTCAGGTCTTCCTGCATCTTCTGGCCCCACTCATTGTTCCCCGCGTTGAGGAACTTCTTCCCGTAGCCGGTCGAGCTGCGAAAGTTTGGCTGCAGCACGGCGTAGCCACGGTTGGCGAGGAACTGGCTCAGCGGGCTGTAGCCCCAGGTATCGCGACCCCAGGGTCCGCCGTGTGGAACGACGATCACGGGGAGGTTCTTCGCGGCGACCCCGATTGGGAGCGTCAGGTATGCCGGTATCTCCATTCCGTCCGCGGCCGAATAACGCACCGACGTCATCGGCGCCAGCGCCGAGCGCGGAAGCTTCTCGAAAACCTGGTACTGTCTGGTGAGCGCCCTGGTGTCGCGATTGAACAGGTACCGCTCACCCGGCTCCCTGTCGCTGGAGGCAACAACCATGATGATACGCTCGTCGCGCGTCGTCGAGCCGATGCTGATCTCACGTCCCGGCAGCTTGTTCTCGAGCCACTTGAAGTCGTTCTCAAACGCCTTGTTCTTCCAGTAGATGCGGCGGCGCTCGTCGGTGTATGATGTCGAGATCATCTCGTCGTTGATATCCGAAAAAGTCGCGGAGCCGAAGTCAACGCGGCTGAGCGGATCGGACTCGACCAGCTCTTCGGTACCCGTCGCCGGATTGAAAAGAACGAGGCGCGTTAGATCGACGTTGCCCTTGTTCGTCTGGAAGTACACGCGGCGGTTGTCCTTGTGAAAGCGAGTCGGGCCGCAGCTCTCGAATACGGTGCAGGAGTAAACCTTGGTGAACACTTTGTCGTCGACGCGCAGGATCTCCGTGTCGCCCTTGTCGGTGGTGCGCGCAGCGAGCCGCAGCGTTCCCCTGTTGTCGAAAATCCATGCGGCGATCCGCTCGGTGTTCTGCCTGAGCAGTGTGCGGTGTCCGGTCGAGATCTGGACCCGGTAGAGGTCGTGCCACGACTTGTCGCGGTCGTTGATGCCGACGTACATGACGTCGGGCTCGCGCGACGGAACTGAGTAGATGAGTGCCCGGACTCCCTTTGCGGCAGTCAGGTTGCGCGCCGTCGCGACTTCCTGGCCAGGTGCTGGCCGGGCGGCTGGATTGACGGCGTAGACGTTGTAGTTCTCGTCACCAGCCTGGTCCTGGACGAAGAGGATGTACTTTCCGTCGCGCGACCAGAAGTAGCTGGTTACCGGTCTCTTGATGTCGTTCGTGACGAGGCGGGCGGCCGAGTAGGGCTCGTTGACGCCCTTTACCCAGATGTTACGGCTGTCCTTGAACGGCTTGAGGAAGGAGATGTACCGACCGTCGGGGGAGATCTGCGCGCCGGAGATCTCCGGGTTGCCGAAGTAGAGCTCTCGGTCGACGAGGGCGGGAACGCCGGGGCCCTGCGCCGGGAGAAGAGCGGGCGCGAGCATGGGAACGACAGCCGCGAAAAGAAGAATCGCCATGCGGCGATTGATGCGGCGAATGGATTGACTGGTCATGATACCTTTGGGGGGACAGGAATGATCAGACGGCCGACTGCAGCCCTGTAAAGTTACCCCCGGCACCACCCGGCAGTAGCTCGAATGGCTACCTGCTAAGCCAATAGGTCACCTTGACCAGGAAAACGTTGGTCGGACGCGTCCGGAATATCCCGCTCAGCTCACGGTTGACACCGAACGTTCCGAGCGTGTCCTCGCCCTGCCGGCTCTGCTGCCAGACGGCGTAAACGGTGCTGCCCGGCCTGAACTCCCACCGCATCACGGCGTTTCCGCGCAGACTTCTGAAATTGAAGTTGGGGTCGCCGAAGCTGAACGACTCGGCGGCGCCACTGCCGTCCGGGTCAACGACGTAGCTGGCTCCTTCCTCGCCCGCCTCGCGGCGGATGGTACCCGCTTCGCGTCCGAAGCGGTCGTACTGGAGCGTTCCCGGACTCCTCAGCTGCTTGAAATTGCTGAACGTGCCTGCGCTGGCGAAGGGCTGGGCGTAAAGCTGGAGCGACAGCGTCGGCGTGAACGTCCAATCGAGCCGGGTATCCATCGAGAGAGTAGTCTGGCGCAGCTCGGCAAAGACGTACCGTCTCCCGAACGTAGCTCCGGCAAGACCATCCGTAACGGTTGTCACGTACTGCTGCGCATCTCGCTCCACCGAGATGCGGGGGCCCGCGCGCAGGCGCACATTGCTGCTCGGCCGAAATCTCACGGATGTGCGGGCTGAATGGAACGCGCCGCCCAGCTCGTCGCTGGCGTAATCCCCCTCAATCTCCGCCGAAAGTGACTTTCTCGTGTCCGTTTCGACCTCGAGATCGATACTGGTGTTTCGCGGAATTGAGGCTAGCGGACCACCGCGGGTGAGCCGGTCGCTCTGGACACGGCGGTTGTGCCGCAGCGTCGACCCAATGCCCCAGAAATTCTTCAGCTGTCCCCCGGCGCCCACCGCGTAGGCGTCAAATATCTGGTTGCCTCCAAAATTCCACGTCTGGTTCGTGTAGCCGAAAACCTCGTAGCGCCGGTACCAGCTGCGGGGCTCGTCGATGGCGAAGCGAGCGAATGTCGATACGGCGCGGATGTCGCCGCGCGAATGAAATCCGAGATCGTTCATCTCGAAGCCCGGACTCGCTTCCCGGTAGGAAAGCGACCCGAGCCAGCGTCCTCCGCCTGCCTTGGCCAGCGCAACCTCACCCATGTGTCCGGTGAGATTGGCGCGCGTCGGGTCGAAGTCGAGATAGTCCGCATCCGGGCGCTGGAAGTAGCGCGCGCTCGACCGCTGTGCGGCGGCGATCACGGGAAGCTGTCCCGAGATCCTGCTTCCGGCGAGAAAGCCCGACGCGACCCAATTCCGATCCTGTGTAGAATGCTCGAAATCCATCCCGCCGAACTCAGCGTGCGAGCGCAGCAAGCCGGAGAGCGCACCATCGGACAGATCGCGTTGCGTCGCCGTAAGAATCCCGCCGACCGCGCTCCGGCCGCCGCGGAAATCGCGCCTCAGGCGGGCGACCAGATAATTGGTGAGCGGCTCGACCTCCGCGGTACCGCGGCGGCCCGTTGCGTCGATGAAACGAGCTTCCTCAGGCATTGTCACTGCGTCGAGCAAACCGACTGACCAGCCGCCGCGTGTCTTGCCGCTGACTTTCGCGGCAATTCCGATCGTCGTTTCCCGGGGAGCATCGGGAAAGCGGAATCCCGATCCGAACAGGCGGCGCTGGGGCGTGCGCCCGATGCGCCGCGTGTAGAAATACTGGTAAAACCCATAGTTGTTGAAGCTGCGCGTCCGGCCGAACTGGAAAGCGTCCGAGCCCTCGACGAAAAACGGGCGCTGCTCGGGAAAGAAGGTCTCAAAGGCCGAGAGGTTCACGACGGCTGGATCCACCTCGACCTGCCCGAAGTCGGGATTGATTGTCGCGCTGAGAGTAAGACCGAGGGGCAGGCCGGCCTTCAGGTCGAGGCCGACCGATGTAGCGAGATCGCTCTTTCGAAAGAATGGATTCTCAGCCAAGCCGGGTGCACGTGTCAGCCGAGTGCTCGCATAAGGCTGCACCTCGAGCTGGCGCGGGGCGGCAACGCCAGCCAGACCCGCCAGCTCGCCGAAGCTTGAGACGTATCCGGAGCTCTGCCGCGTCCACGGAGCCCATGTATCGCGCTCCTCGTAGCGCGCGACGTCGCGCTGTATCTGCAGTCCCCATGTGCGATCGCCGCCATCCTCCGCTCCCGCGAAGCGAAGCCGGCTGAAGGGAATTCGGTATTCGGCGACCCATCCCTCCGCGTCCTTCCGCGTCGCCACTTCCCACACTGCGTCCCATCCGAGATCCTCGTTTCCGTCGTCAGCGTGATAGACGTCTTTTTTTACGCCGAGTGGATTCACCGAGAATCACGCCGAGTGGATTCACCGAGAATCGAAAACCGGTGCGCCGGTCGTGGCGGCTGTCGATAACGACGTGCAGCCAATCCGAATAGATGCCGATCGCGTCGCG
>DATLXE010000472.1:0-1840 GCA_035575795.1 Gemmatimonadaceae bacterium | reverse complement strand
TTTCTCACCGGGATGGGAACCACGATGAGCGCGTTCTTCCAGACCACGACGATGATCGTGTCGATCCCGTCGGTGATCATCCTGTCGGCGTTCTTCATGTCGCTCTACGGGGGATCGATCAGGTTCACCACGCCCGCACTCTTCGCGCTTGCCTTTCTGCCGATGTTCGGTCTCGGAGGATTGACGGGGTTGCCACTCGGTCTCGCGGCAACCGACATTCAACTGCACGACACGTACTACGTGATCGGACACTTCCATTACATCGTCGCGACAGGCACGCTGTTCGCGCTGTTCGCCGGCGTGTATCACTGGTATCCGAAAGTCACCGGGCGGCTGATGAACGACGCGCTGGGCAGGATCCACTTCTGGGGAACGCTGGTCTGCATGAACCTTGTCTTCTTCCCCATGTTCATCCAGGGTCTCGGCGGATTGAACCGGCGGCTGTACGACGGGGGGATGACGTATGCCCACGGCCAGTCGCTGCAGCACTGGAACGTCGTGCAGGGTTGGGGCGCGTGGGTGCTCGGACTGTTCCAGCTCGTGTTCATCGTGAATGTGTTTCTGAGCTGGAAGCGCGGCCGGGTTGCGGGTGACAACCCGTGGGAGGCGACGACGCTTGAATGGGGGTCCCTGGGTCCTGTGTCCCGGGGTTCGGAGGTCCATCGGTCTGTCGTGGTCGTGAGGGGGCCATACGAGTACAGCGTGCCTGGAGAACTGACCGACTGTTCTCCCCAGGGCATGGAGTCTGAGAACCCGAGCCCCGGGCCCCGGATGCCGAACTCCGACATCCCGTACACGGTTGCACCACGTCTCGACACGCGGATCAACAACGTGAGTCTCGGGATGTGGCTGTTCATCGCCTCCGAGGTCATGCTGTTCGGGGGCCTGTTCTCAGCGTACGTGTTACTGCGGGCGGGTGCGGTGCAGTGGGGGAACGACGGCGGAGCCTTCGGGTTGGTGCACGCCGTCACACTGACGATTCCGCTGGTTCTCAGCACGGCGTTTCTGCGGATCGGCAGCCGGAGAGGGCTTGCTTTGTCGGCGGTCTTCGGCGCGGCATTTGTGATGAAGCACGCCGTCGACTATGGCGCCTTACTGACGGCCGGCGCGACACCTGCGTCCGACACGTTCCTGGCGTTGTACTTTCTGCTCACCGGCGTGCATGCGCTGCACGTCGTCGGCGGGGTTATCGTGACCGCGTACCTCGCGGCGCGTGGCGAGCGATCCACGGACGGCGATTCGGCGCGGTTCGCCAACCGGGTGCGCGCGGTGTCGGTCTACTGGTATTTTGTGGACGTCGTATGGCTCTTCATCGTCATCGCCTTCTATATCGCCTAGCCCGACACAGCGGACGGGTCGCTGGGGTTGCTGGGGTTGCTGCGCTCATCCTCCTCGTGCCGGAGGTCGCGGCCGCGTGTCCCATCTGTTTCGGCGCGGCTGACTCCCCGATGGTCGACGCCGCCCGCCTCGGTGTCATCGCGATGGGGACGCTGACCGTGAGTGTCCTGGCGGTCCTTGGCGTGTGGTGCACGCGGCTCGCCAGGTGGGAAACAGAGGCCCGATCCGCGAGCAGCCATGCGGGAGCCATCGATCCTCCATCCACCGTTCGCAACCCGCAATGAGCTGGTTCCTCCCGCCACAAGCCTCGGCGCATGCCGCGCAGCTCGACACGATCACGCTGCTCGTGCACGCGCTGATGTTGGCGGTGCTCGTCGGATGGGGCGGCGTGTTCGTCTACTCGTTGATCCGCTTCCGCCGGTCGCGCCATCCGAAGGCCGATTACCATGGCCCGAAAGGCCGCTCGTCTGCCTACTCGGAGGCGGCCATCGTCATCGCGGAG
>DATLXE010000471.1:0-1629 GCA_035575795.1 Gemmatimonadaceae bacterium | reverse complement strand
CGGAATCTCCACCGCCGACGATCGTCGTGGCGCCGCCTGTCGTAGCGTGCGCCATCGCCTGAGCCACGGCGAACGTGCCGGCGTCGAACGGCGGGGTCTCGGAAACGCCCATCGGCCCGTTCCATATGACCGTGCGCGCGGATGCGATTGCGCGAGCAAAAGACGCGGCGCTGCGGGGCCCGATATCGAACATCGCCTCGTCACGCGAAATGCCCTCGCGCGGCACGTCGTGCGCTGACTTCGCATCCTCGATCGAGCGCGCAACGGTCGCGTCGTGCGGCAGCGTGATGCGCGTGCCGGCGCGCGCGAGGAGATCCTTCGCCATCGCAACCCGGTCCTCCTCGACCAGTGATTTACCAGTCTCGAGCCCCATCGCCCGGTAAAACGTGCACGCCATCGCCCCGCCAATCAGCAGCGCGTCCACTTTCGGAAGCAGCTTCTCGATGACGTCAATCTTGCCGGATATTTTCGAGCCGCCGAGTATCGCCACGAACGGCCGCTCAGGCTCGTCGAGGGCGCCGCCGAGGTAATCGAGCTCGGTTTGCATTAGCAGGCCGGCGACCGCGGGCCGCAGGTGTTCGCAGATTCCGGCGGTGGAAGCGTGGGCGCGGTGCGCGGCGCCGAACGCATCGTTGACGAAGAAGTCGCCCAGCTCAGCGAGCGCACGGGCGAGACGCGGGTCGTTCTTTTCCTCCCCGCCGAGAAAGCGTGTGTTCTCGAGGAGCAGCATTTCGCCATCCTCGAGGGCGCGCGTCGCCTGCACTGCTTCGTCGGTATCGGTCGACTCGACGAAGCAGACTTTGCGGCCCGTCAGGTCGCCCAGCCTTTTCGCGACTGGAAGCAGCGAGTAGCGCAGATCGGGCTTTCCTTTCGGCCGCCCGAGATGCGAGAGCAGCACGATTCGCGCGCCGAGCTTGTGCAGCAGCTCGATGGTTGGCAGGGCGGCGCGAATCCGGGTGTCGTCGGTGATCTCGCGGTTGTCGTCCAGGGGGACGTTGAAATCGGCGCGCACCAGTGCGCGCTTTCCGCGGACCTCCTTCTCGCTGAGATCGCGGACGTTTCGCTTCGTCATCTTCCGCTCAGCTGAGTCGCGTACCCATGAACCGCAGCATGTCCACGCAGCGGCAGGCATACCCCCACTCGTTGTCGTACCAGCCGGAGACCGTGACGAGCGTTCCGTCGACGACGCTCGTGCTCTTCGCGTCGAGGATGCACGAATGCGGATCGCCGATGTAGTCGGACGACACCAGTTCTTCCTCGGAGTACTTGAGAATCCCCTCGAGCGATCCCTTGCCGGCAGCGGAACGGAAGGCGGCATTGACCGACTCAACGGTGGCGCCTGACTTTTCGACCTCGACGGTGAGGATAGTGAACGACACGTCGGGCGTGGGTACCCTGATCGACGAGCCGTCGATCTTTCCCTTCACTTCCGGAATCACGAGCGAGGTTGCCTTCGCCGCGCCCGTCGTCGTGGGTATCATCGACAGCGCCGCTGCCCGTGCGCGCCTGAGATCCTTGTGCGGAAGATCGAGAATCTGCTGGTCGTTGGTGTAGCTGTGCACCGTTACCATCGAGCCGTGCTTGAATCCGAACGCGTCCCTGATGACTTTCACCATCGGCACCAGGCAG
>DATLXE010000470.1:0-18511 GCA_035575795.1 Gemmatimonadaceae bacterium | reverse complement strand
GCCTTCATGAGGCAGCGACTGCTGCGTGGTGACGAGTCGGAGCGCATCGGAATCGAGCAGTGGGTATTCCAGCCCGGAATTCCCGCCAACATTCCAGCGGCAAACTCCGCTGCTTTCGCAGCGGTGGAGCAGCAAATCGGCGCGTGGCGAAACGGCGGACCAACGTCGGCGCTGCAGACTTCGGCGTGGTCGACGCACGAGTGGCTCCGCTTCCTGCGCGGGCTACCTGTCACGATTTCCGCTCCACGGCTCGCCGAGCTCGATGCCGCCTTCCGCCTTACGGCGAGCGGCAACAGCGAGATTCTGGAGGAGTGGCTGCAGATCGCCATCCGCAACCGGTACGAACCCGCGTTCCCCGCGCTCGACCGGTTTCTCACGACGCAGGGACGGCGCAAGTTCCTGACGCCGCTGTATACCGGCCTCTCGAAGACGGACTGGGGGCGGGCAATGGCAATCGACATCTACCGCCGTGCGCGCCCGACATATCACTCCGTTGCGGTCAACACCATCGATCAGGTTCTCAAGTGGAGCGAGGTCAAATAGGCTTCAACTACCACCGGTGGGCCTGCGCTCTTACAGCTAACTTTTCCAAGATGCCATCTGTCATTCGATGCCCACGTTGCGAGTCCACGATGGACCCCGGTTTTGTTGTGGACCGTACCCGCGACGGAGCGATACCCGAGCAATGGGCGCCAGGCTTTCCGCAAAAGAGTATCTGGCTCGGACTCAAGCTGGACAAGAAGCAGATGCTTAGCGTGACGACTTTCAGGTGCCGCAAATGCGGTTGCCTCGAATCATATGCTCTCGCCCAAGGAGAATAGGATGATCTTTCCGGTCCGACAACACGCCACTGCCGTGCGGACGGCTCTGTTTACGGTCATTGCCGCGCTCATACTGCTCAATGCGGAGGATGCCGCGGCGCAAGGCGCTCCTCTCGCGGTCGTCACGCCCGCGGGGAATCTGGTCGTTGATGGCGTCCCGCCCATTCCGGCGACCCTGCGCGACGAAGTCAGGCGTTATACCGAGTCGCGCAGTGCGTCGCTCGCCGACTGGCACCCGGTGTCGCGGGAGATTCTGATCAGCACCCGCTTCGGGAACGTGGCGCAAATCCACCGTGTTGCCGCGCCGGGCGGGGCCCGCGCCCAGCTCACTTTTTTCGAGGAGCCCGTCACTGGGGCGTCGTTTGAGCCGGTGAACGGGAGATACTTTCTTTTCACGAGAGACGTTGGCGGCAACGAGTTCGGACAGGTCTACCGTCATGACCTCGCCACAGGAATGAGCACGCGCCTCACCGATGGTGGCCGCGCCCAGAACGGCGGTATCAGGTGGAGCAGTCGCGGAGACCGCATCGCCTATGCGAGCACACGCCGCAACGGCACCGACCGCGACATCTACATCATGGATCCGCTCGCGCCCGCCACCGATCGGCGGCTGCTCGAGCTCCCCGGTGGAGGCTGGGGCGTGAGCGACTGGTCGCCCGACGACCGCAACCTGCTGGTCGGAGAGTACCTCTCCGTCAATCAAAGCCGCGTTTTCCTGGTCGACATCGCGAGCGGAAAACGTACGCTGCTCATTCCCGAAGGCCGCGACACGGTTGCATACGGTGGGGCGCGCTTCAGTCGGGACGGACGCGGAGTGTACCTCACAAGCGATGCCGGGTCCGAGTTCGCGCAGCTTGCCTATGTTGATCTTGCCTCACGGCGCGTCACGCCCTTGTCGGCTTCGATCAAGTGGGATGTCGAAGAGTTCGACCTCTCAGAGGACGGGCGCAGTCTCGCATTCGTGACCAATGAAGCGGGAATTTCCCGGCTCTATCACATGGACACGCGTAGCAGGCGCGTCCGGAGTCTGCCGGGCATTCCGAGCGGCGTCATCGGCGGCGTTGATTGGCACCGGAACTCGCGCGACCTCGGCTTTTCGGTTTCGTCTGCCCGCAGTCCGAGCGATGTCTTCTCCGTCAACGTGGGCACGGGGGCGCTGACGCGATGGACGGAGAGCGAGCTCGGAGGCATCTCCGCCAGTGAGCTGCGCGAGCCGTCGCTCATTCGCTGGCCGTCGTTTGACGGGCGGGAGATCACCGGGTTCTACTATCTCCCGCCGCAACGCTTTACGGGCAGGCGTCCGGTAATCATCAACGTTCACGGAGGCCCGGAAGGACAATCCCGTCCGGCCTTTCAGGGCCGGTCGAATTATTACCTGAATGAGCTGGGCGTTGCGATCATCTACCCCAATGTGCGCGGTTCCAGCGGATTCGGAAAATCGTTCATCAAGCTCGACAACGGCGTCCGGCGTGAAGAGTCGGTGCGCGACATCGGTGCCCTGCTGGACTGGATCGCGCAACAGCCCGACCTCGACCCGCGCCGGGTCATGGTCACGGGCGGCAGCTACGGCGGCTACGTGACGCTTGCGGTCGCAACCAACTACAACGACCGGATCTGCTGCTCACTCGACGTTGTCGGCATCTCAAACTTCAACACCTTCCTCAAGAACACGGAATCGTACCGTCGCGACCTGCGCCGCGCTGAGTACGGTGACGAGCGGCTGCCGGAGATTCGCGATTACTTCGAGCGCATCGCGCCCATCAACAACGCGTCGAAGATCTCAAAGCCCCTGTTCGTGGTTCAGGGCGGCAACGATCCGCGCGTCCCGCGCACTGAGGCCGAGCAGATGGTCGCGCGTGTCAAGCAGAACGGAAGCCCGGTCTGGTACCTGATGGCGACGGACGAGGGCCACGGCTTCCGGAAAAAGGCGAACGTCGACTACCAGTTCTACGCGACGGTCGAGTTCATTCGCAGATACCTGCTCGATGACTGAGCGCCGTCCTGCGCGACTTTCCCGCACGCTGACCACCCTCGCCGCTGCCGCGCTCATGGCTGCGTGCGCCGGGTCAGCGAATGAAATTACCGCGCCTCCGCCAGCCCCCCCGGAAGAAACGATAGTCCCCCCGATTCAGCGCGAGATGCGCGGACTCTGGATAGCGACGGTGGCAAACATCGACTGGCCGAGCCGAGCGACTCTCACCGCGGACCAACAGCGTGCGGAGCTGGTCGACATCATCCAGCGCGCCTCGGCAACCGGGATAAATACCGTCATCTTCCAGATACGACCCGCGGCGGATGCGGTGTATCAGTCGAGTCTCGAACCATGGGCGTCGCTGCTCACCGGAACTCAGGGTAACAGTCCTGGCTACGATCCTCTCGCACTGGCCATTCAGGAAGCCCACGCCAGGGGAATGGAGCTTCACGCGTGGATAAATCCGTTTCGAGCGGGCAATACCAGGGACACGCTCAGGCTTTCGGGCTCCCACCTGTTTCACACTCGCCGCGACATCGTGCGCGTATACGGCAGCAACATCTGGCTCGATCCGGGTGAGCCCGACGTTCAGGAACACTCGATCCGCGTTGTTCGCGACATCGTATCCCGATACGATATCGACGCGATTCATGCCGACGATTACTTCTATCCATACGTGCAGCTGGGCCCGAATGGGTCCGCCATCCCCTTTCCAGACGACGCCACTTTTTCCAGGTATGGCGGTGGACTGCCGCGCGATGACTGGCGACGAGCGAACATCGACCGCTTCGTCGAGCGAATGCACCGGGAGGTGCATGCGATCAAGCCAACCATCAAGGTTGGCATTTCACCTTTTGGTATCTGGCGGCCGGGATTTCCGCCGGGTGTCAAGGGACTGGATGCCTTTGCATCCATCTACGCCGACGCGAGAAAATGGCTGCAGGAAGGTTGGGTAGACTATCTCGCTCCACAACTCTATTGGGCCATTTCTGCGCCGGAGCAGAGCTTTCCCGCGCTTCTGGACTGGTGGCTTGGGCAAAACGTCAAAGCGCGCCATGTCTGGCCGGGCCTCGCGGCTTACAAGGTGCAGAATGGGACCGCTTCTGCCTTCAGCATGCAGGAGATTCCGGAACAGATCCGCGTAACCCGCGGCCGTCCAGGCGGGACCGGCCACATCCTTTATAACACAACGTGGACTTTGAAACAGCATGGCGGCGCTCTGGCGTCGCTTCTTTCGACTGACCTCTACAGGACCAGGTCGCTTGTCCCTGCCAGCCCGTGGCTTGATTCAGCGGCACCGCTCGCGCCCGGGCTCAGCGAGTCAGGAGGCACGATTCAAATCAACCTCGCTTCCGGCGAGCCGGCGCGGTGGTGGACAATCCAGCAGCGTGCTGACGGAACGTGGACCACGCGCATCGTGTTCCACGACCAGCGCACGATCACGCTCAGCAGCGGCGTCGACAGAGTCGTGGTACGGGCCGTGGACCAGGCCGGAAATACCAGCGCCGCCGCCGAGTGGCGACGACCGTAGGGGAGAAACAGGGTTTTTCTCTGATGCCGTCAGGCGGCCGAAAGCTGGCTCGTGCACTGCGCGCAGCGGCTTGCCTGGGCGTCGATCGACGTGCGGCAATGCGGGCAGATCTTCATCGGCTTATCGGGCTCGGGTTTCACGAAGATCTTCGAGATTCGCCACGCGACGAAGCCGATGATGATGAAGTTGAGGAGCGCGGCAAGGAAATTCCCGACTCCAAATTTCACGGGTCCAACCGTCCATACCGCTTCCTTCCATTCGCCACCGCCCCCGATCGCCGCACCGACTATCGGCATGATGAAGTTGTCGACGAGCGACGTCACCAGTGTGCCGAGGGCCGCGCCAATGACAACGGCGATGGCAAGTGCGATGACGTTCTGCTTGACGAGAAAGGACTTGAACTCATTTAGCGTGGACACCGGCGGCTCCTGTCGAAGTGAATGGGGCAACGCGAAAAGTAGTCGGGCCGGGGAAGGTTCAGCTAACTCCCGCGCGGGCGGGCGGTACCCCCGGCAGCCGGATTCCCACTGGAACCAGCCCGGTCGTTACCATACCTTTAGCTATGGCAACCACGTCTCGGCCGACATCAAAGTCCGCCTCTCCGGCACCCTCCGGAAGCGGACTTTCGCGCATCAAGGCATCTGTCGCCGCCGAGCCGGCTTCGACGCGCGTTCGCGCCGATGTGGTGCTCACCTTCGACGACGTCCTGCTGTCGCCGCGTCACTCGCTGGTGCATCCCAAGGACGTGAGCACGGCGTCGCTCTTTACGCGAGGAATCTCGCTCAACGTCCCGTTCGCGTCCGCGGCGATGGATACCGTCACGGAATCCGACATGGCGATGGCCATGGCCCGCGCCGGCGGCATCGGCGTGATTCACAAGAACATGGCGATCGACCGCCAGGCCGCTGAGGTTGACCGCGTGAAGCGCTCGGAGAGCGGGATGATCATGAACCCGATCACGCTATCTCCCGAAGCAACGCTCCGCGAGGCAGTGTCACTGATGACGCGTTTCAAGATCTCCGGCGTCCCGATCGTGGACCGCGACGGCCACCTCGTCGGCATCATCACCAATCGCGACCTCCAGTTCGAGCGGGTGCTCGACCGCCCGCTCCGCGAGGCGATGACGGCAAAGAATCTGGTTACGGCACCGGTAGGGACCACGCTGGATGAAGCCGAGGCGATACTCGGCAAACACCGCATTGAGAAGCTTCCGGTAGTGGACGAGGAGGGAGTCCTGCGCGGGCTCATCACCGTCAAGGACATCCACAAGCGGCGCGATTTTCCGAACGCCAACAAGGATCAGCACGGGCGCCTGCGCGTCGCGGCGGCGATCGGCGCTGCCAACTATCGTGACCGCGCACGCGCGCTTGTCGATGCCGGTGTCGATGTGCTGATCGTGGATACCGCGCACGGTCATTCGGAAGGAGTACTCGAGGCAACGGCAGTGGTGCGGGAGATGTTCCCCGACGTGCAGCTCGTCGCCGGCAACGTCGCAACGAAGGCAGGCGCGCGTGCGCTCGTCGAGCGCGGCGTGGATGCCGTGAAGGTCGGTGTCGGTCCCGGCTCGATCTGCACGACGCGCGTGGTGACGGGAGTCGGCGTGCCTCAGCTCACGGCGGTGTTCGATGCGGTGGAGGGTGCGGGGGATGTGCCGGTTATCGCCGACGGCGGAATCAAGTACTCGGGCGACATCGTGAAGGCACTAGCCGCGGGCGCCTCGAGCGTGATGATGGGATCGATGCTGGCGGGCACGGAGGAGAGCCCTGGCGAGTCGATCCTCATGGAGGGTCGCCGCTTCAAGATGATCCGCGGCATGGGAAGTCTCGCCGCGATGCAAGATGGCAGCGCCGACAGATATTTCCAGGACGGAGAAATGTCGGCGAAGAAGCTTGTGCCGGAGGGGATCGAGGGCCGCGTTCCTTACAAGGGCCCGGTGAGCGACGTGATCTTCCAAATGGTCGGTGGGCTCCGCAGTGGTATGGGCTACGTTGGCTGTGCCGACATCTCGCAGCTGCGTACCGAGTCCGAATTCGTGCGCATCACTGCCGCCGGACTTCGTGAGTCGCACCCGCACGACGTGACGATCACGCGCGAGGCGCCGAACTACTCGGTTTAGCTGCGCGCTTGTCTTGCGCGCCGTTGGACGGTTCGGTGCGCGGGGTCGAGGGCGAGGTATCGGCGCAGGCGGCACGCTCGCTTGGGCGGAGCCCAGGGCGCGGGTGCCCGCTCCGCGGGCAGCCGCTGGTCTCCTTGGTCGCTCGCTTTGGAAGCCGCCTGTGCCGACACCTCGCCCTCTCCTTCGGAACGATTGGCAACGAGCTCGGTACGATGCGCGGGCACTCGACCAGGCCGTTCGGCGCGTGCAGTTGAGCGTCCGCGCGCGCGGATTCCGTGAAGTCCGGCAATGAAGCTCATTCAGACTCGACGCGGGCAGCAGAGGAGTGTGCGCTGCCGCGACTGTGCCCAACCCGCAACTTCGCCGTTCGGGCTGCAGCCAGGAGCGGACGGGAGGGTGGGTGTCTGCACAGGTGGCATCAAGCGAGCGACCGAGGAGACCAGACCCGGAGCGCGGAGCGCGCAGGGGCGCTTTGGGCGCCGACAGAGTCGAGCGTTGCCGCCGAAGCAGGCACCCACCCGACCAGGCCGCGGCGCGCACAAAAACCAGAATACCGAAACTTGCTTGACACAAGCGCGGGCCGAGACACAACTTCTGCCACCGTCGCACTGTCAAATGTTTCGGTGCAGGACATCACGTTTCCGACTATTTCCGCGGAGTTCGGCATGGGTCTATGGACGAAGAAGAGCATCGCTTCCCTCCAACAGGAGGCAACCGGTGACGGAGATGGCCATCAGCTAAAGCGCGCTCTGGGCGCGCTCAACCTCACCACCCTCGGGATCGGCGCGATCATCGGCGCCGGCATCTTCGTTCTGACGGGCACCGCGGCCGCCCAGTACGCCGGGCCCGCAATCGTGTACTCGTTCATCCTCGCCGGACTGGGCTGCCTCTTCGCCGGACTCTGCTACGCGGAATTCGCGAGCATGATTCCAATCGCCGGCAGCGCCTACACCTACGGCTACGCGACGCTCGGCGAATTCATCGCCTGGATCATCGGCTGGGATCTCATCCTCGAATATCTCTTCGGCGCGTCTACCGTTGCCGTCGGCTGGTCGGGGTACTTCACCGCGTTCATGGAAGAACTCGGCATTCACATGCCGGCAAGTCTCACCAACGCGCCGCTTGCTTACACCGAGACAGCCAAGTACGACGCGGCGGGTGTTCTTACCCAGGCGACGGGATTCACGCAGACGGGCGCGCTCATCAACCTGCCGGCGATGCTTCTCATCGGCCTGATGACCACTCTGCTCGTCATCGGCATCAAGGAATCGGCGCGCTTCAACAACCTCATCGTCATCCTCAAGGTCACCATCGTATTCCTGGTGATCGGCTTTGGCTTCATGTACGTCGACCAGTCCAACTGGCACCCGTTTATTCCGGAAAACACGGGCCAGTATGGCCACTACGGGTGGAGCGGAATCGTCCGGGGCTCCGCAGTCGTGTTCTTCGCCTACATCGGGTTCGACGCAGTGTCGACCGCTGCGCAGGAGGCAAAGAATCCGCAAAAGGACATGCCGATTGGAATTCTCGGTTCGCTCGCGTTCTGTACGGTGCTCTACATCCTGATGGCGCTGGTCATGACCGGCCTCGCCAACTACACCGAGCTCGACGTACCGCACCCGGTGTTCGTCGCCATCGACAAGGCGGGACCTGGACTCGCATGGCTCAAGCCGATCGTCAACATCGGCGCAATTGCCGGACTCGCCTCGGTGGTGCTCGTGATGCTGATGGGTCAGCCGCGCATCTTCTACTCGATGGCGAGAGACGGCCTGCTCCCGCCGGTATTCGGCAAGGTGCATCCGAAGTACAGGACTCCGTACGTCACGACGATTCTGACCGGCGCTGTCGCCGCGGTCGTCGCCGGTCTCTTCCCGATCGGCCTGCTCGGCGAGCTGGTATCGATTGGGACGCTGTTCGCCTTCATTATCGTCTGCGCGGGCATCATCATGCTGCGCTACAAGTCACCGAACATCGCGCGTCCATTCCGCACGCCGTTCGTGCCGCTGGTGCCGCTACTCGGCATCGGGATCTGCGGCTACATGATGTCCAGCCTCCCCCGCGCGACGTGGGAGCGGCTGATCGTATGGATGATTATCGGTCTCGCGATCTACTTCCTATATGGCAAGCGCCACTCGAAGCTCGGGCGCGCAGAGGGCACCAGCTGATCTCAACCGGCAGGTGATCGACCTTCTTGCGGTACCAGAGCACCGGAGAAAAGCGATAGAGCGTCTCGCGCGGGAGTTCAGCGCGGGACGCTCTGTCGCAATATCGACCCACATCAATGCCGACGGCGACGGCTGCGGGTCGGAAGCCGCGCTGTGCCGGTTGCTGGGCCAGATGGGCCTGAGCGCGAGCGTCGTCAACCCGACCCCGTGGCCTGAGACGTATCGCTTCCTGCTTGGTGACGATGTTCGCGAGGAGTCGGATCAGGGACCGAAAGCGCTCGAAAGGGCGGACGTGCTGGCGGTGCTCGACATCTCCGACGTCAAACGCCTCGGCTCGCTCGCCGAGACGGTTCGCAAGCTCACGATTCCCAAGGTCGTGATCGATCACCATCTGCCCGGGGACGACCCTCCCAGCACGGTGATGCTCGACGACACTACTGCGTGCGCGACCGGTGAGCTGATTTTCGATCTCGCAACGGTACTCGGGCTCGACATCACGCCCGACATTGCGCGGGCACTTTACGTCGCAATGCTCACCGACACCGGCGGATTCCGTTTCAGCAACACGTCGGCGCGATGCCTGAGTATTGCCGGCCAGCTGATCGCGTGCGGCGTCGAGCCTGAGGAGATGTACCGTCGCCTCTATGCGTCGATTCCCGTCGGCAGGCTCCACCTGCTGCGCGATGCGCTTGCTACGCTGGAGGTCGATCCGCAATACGGCCTGTCATGGATCTCGGTAGCCGCAGGCGCGGCGGAAGAATACGGACTCAAGTCCGAGGATCTGGAGGGGATCGCCGAGCACCCGCGATCGGTCGGGGGAACGCGAATGGCGCTTTTCTTCCGCGACCTTGGCCATGGCAAGGTCAAAGTGTCGTTTCGGAGCACTGGCGGCGTCGATGTGAACGAATTCGCGCGACAGTTCGGCGGCGGGGGACATGCGCGCGCATCGGGAGCGCTCATTCCAGGAACACTCGATGCGGTACGGCATGACGTCGTCGCCGCGGCGCGCATTTTTCTCGCTGCCCTGGACCGCCTGCCCGCGAGCTCCTGAGTAAGTTGCGGCATGAGCACGTCTGAACCGAACCTGCAGGACCGCATCATCGACGCGCTCTCCCGCGTGCGCAACAACCGCGTCGGCACCAACGTGCTTGAGGCGGAAATGGTGCGCGACATCGCCACCACCACACAGGGGAAAATCCGGCTAACCGTCCTCCTCGCACCCAGCGACGACGCGACGATAGTCCGCGACGTTCGTCTCGCGCTGCAGGGAATTACGGGCGTCACGGACGTGCGGGTGGACGTCAAGGACGCCTCAGCGGCCATCACGCCGCCGCCGCCTCGCCCGTCCGCGCCGCCGCCCAAAGTAGCGTCGCGCACATTGCCGGTGATGGGCCAGGAAGCGCCCGCGCAACGGCCCGTTCCTCCGGCGCCTACACCCGTCGCCTATCCGCGCCTCGGGCGGATCGTCGCCATCTCGAGCGGCAAGGGAGGGGTCGGAAAATCGACCGTCGCCACCAATCTCGCAATCGCGCTCGCGAAGCAGGGTGCGCGCGTGGGGCTGATGGATGCCGATGTCTACGGGCCCAACGTGCCGCGCATGATGGGGGTCAATGCGCAACCGCCAGTGCACGATGAGAAGATCATTCCGCTCGAGGCCCACGGCGTGAAGGTCATGAGTCTCGGCTTCCTGATCGAGCGCGACCAGCCGGCGATCTGGCGCGGGCCGATCATCATGAAGATCATCACGCAGTTCCTGCGCGACGTGCAGTGGGGAGATCTCGATTACTTCTTTGTCGACATGCCGCCCGGAACCGGCGACGCGCAGCTGTCGCTCGTCCAGGCGACGATGGTGCACGGCGCAATCATCGTCACTACTCCACAGGAAGTTGCGTCGGGAGACGCGCTGCGCGGCGCGAAAATGTTTCAGCGCGTTGACGTGCCCGTGCTCGGAATCGTCGAGAACATGAGCTACTTCCTGTGTCCGCACTGCGGCGACCGCACCGCGATCTTCGGCACCGGGGGCGGGGGCCGCCTCGCGGCTGAGCTGGGTGTGCCTCTGCTGGCGGAGATCCCGCTCTATCCGGCCGTGCTCGAGGGAGCGGACCGCGGACAGCCGATCGTCGTCAGCGAGCCGAACGCACCCGCCGCTGTCGCCTTGACCGAACTGGGACGCGGCCTGGGGGCGTTGTTCGCAGGCGAGGCCGCAGCTCTCCCTCAGTCGTAGTTCGCGAGCAGGGCCGCTGGCGTTGGTGAAGGCATCGACGTTCGGGTCGCGTGTGCTGGAGTTCTACAGGGAGCTCCAATCCCCGAGAACACCCCGCGGCGTAACTGTAATGAATCCGCACGCGGAGCCCGGAGTCCGCGCCGGGGTGAAAAATTTTCTCGACGCGTTCTACGGCGATAACGCTGAGCGCGTTCTGGTATTCGGGATCAACCCCGGGAGGTTTGGCGCGGGAATTACCGGGGTCACATTCACCGATCCAGTGGCGCTCGCGCGGCACTGCGGCATCGGGACGGGCCTGCCACGGCAGCGGGAGCTGTCGTCAGTCTTCATCTACGAAATGATAGAGCGGCTTGGCGGACCGCGGCACTTCTATAAACGGTATTTCCTTACCGCTGTATCTCCCCTCGGCTTCACGCGAGGGGGGATCAACATGAACTATTACGACGACCGCGCACTAACGCGGGCGGTGACACCGTTCATCGTCAGGACGATCGCGCAGCAGATCGCGCTGGGCGGGAGTCGGAAGCGTGCGATCGTGCTCGGCATCGGCGACAACGCGAGGTTCCTGCACGACCTCAACGAAAAACACGGGTTCTTCGAGAAGATCGAAGCGCTCGAGCATCCCCGTTGGATCATGCAGTACAGGCGGAAGAAGCTCGACACTTATTTAGCGAAGTACGAAGACCTACTCGCCCGCAGCCCTTAGCAGCTTAGCAGACAGCCCCTGGCAGGTAGTCTTCCGTCAACCCGCCGCACAACGGAGCTGGCCCCGCCTAGACCGCAACCGCGTTCTTGCGGCGCCTGCCGCGCCAGAAGGACAGGATGACAGCCCCGAACCCCGTGGTCACCGCTACGAACGTCACCGATACCGCCAGCACTCTCAGCAAGGCTCCCACGATCGGAAACCAGGTAAATGCGGCGGCGATGATCCAGAGCGACAGGAATGCGAGCACACCGGAAAAGAGATACTGAAGCTCCGCCCCGGCCTTTGTCTCGGAGCCAGTCTCGCCCGCGATCGCGATTCCGGCGACCTGTGCGACGGCGAGAAAGCCGAGCACCGCAATCCCACTGAGCGCGATCAGGAACGCGGTTACGCCAACCGGGATGATGAAGATGCCGATGATCGTGATCGCCATCGCAATCACGAGCGCGATGAGCGCGGGGACGACCGCCAATCCTCCCAGAACTCCGGTGAAGAGCGAGCGGCCCATCTCGTTGCTGACCACCTCGACAGTGCGCCGGAGGTGATCGCCAGCGAAGAAGAGCACGAACGTCCCGGCGAGCAGCAGCACTACCAGCCAAAGAAATGCGGAGGCGAGCGAAGCCCCCGTCGTGCGCGGGCGTCCGCCGAAGCTGACGGTGACCCGATTGTGAGTCGGCCCCAGGTCCTTCACGACGCCAAGTATAGACCCGCCCTCGTTGCGCACACGACCCATCATCGCGACGGCTCCACCGCGCACGCTGCCCCCTTTGTGCACGATCACATCGCCGCCGAGCGCGGTCGCCGCGCCGGCAACGTCCCCGTACACATTTAGATTTCCCCTGAGGACCAGCACGCCGCCGGAGACTCTCTTCCCCCTGGGGACCACGTGGTCGCCGCGCGTGACCACTGCGTACTTGCTCAGGTCCAGCCGCTCGGGAACGGCGCGGCGCTGGGCCGAGGCCTCCTGCGCCACCGCGCTGACGAGCAGAGTGATGCCGAACACGATGGATTTCACGCTATGCTGCCCTTTTCTTCGCGATGGAAGCAGCAGCGCGGATGCCGAAGTATCCGCTCGCGAGGCCCAACGCGAGAGTGAGGTAGACGAGCGCCGCCTCGGCAGCTCCCGCCTGGAGATATGACATTGCCGTGGTGCCGAGCACCGCTCCGGCAGCCTGAGTCGCAACCGCGGCGACAACGAACGCGTACTGTGAGGCTGCGGCCGCCAGCAGCGCCGTAATAAAGTCCATCTCGACGAACATGAGCGCCGCCGCGGCGACGAGGACGACGCCGGTGCTGGTGGCGAGGGCAGTGCGCACCAACGGCGACCGTCGACGGGTGGCGATGCCCGCCTTGCCGCCACGCTCGAGCCCGAGGTGCGGACGCGCTGCCGGAAGCAGCTCGTGCCGCGCTCCAGGATTGAGCTTTTCAACGCGCGATATCACCTGATCGGCAAAATGCCGCGACGGCGCCATGTAGGGCAGTCGCTGCAGCTCAGCCGCGATCGGGGTGAAATCTTCGGGGAAGTCGTCTTCAGTCATTGTTCCTCACGCACTCACCTACGGGTCGGTTTCAGGGGAAGTTTCAGCGGTTTCATGGATCTTTTTACGAGTCGGTTTGACGCTTTATCGCACGCCCTCCAGCGCCTCTCTCAGCTCCTGGCGCGCGCGGTGGATGTATGTCTTCACAGTGCCAAGCGGCAGCTTGACGATTTCCGCGATCTCGTCGTACGAGTAGTCCTCGACGTGGCGCAGGATAATGCACGCGCGGTACTCGGGGCGAAGCTTCGCGATCGCTTTTTCGATTGCTCCCCCCAGCTCTCGTGACTCGAGCTGCTCGAGGGCGGAAGGTGCGCTGCTGGCGACAGCGATCGAGGTCGCGCGGGCGCTCTCGGCGGTGACTGCATCGGGGGCGCCCTCCATGCTGATGGTATCCAGCTGGCGCCGCCGCAGGTGATCGATCGTGATGTTATTGGCGATCTTGAACAGCCAGCTCGAGAACTTGAACTCGGGCCGGTAGCGGTCGATGTTGTTGAGGACCTTGATGAAGGTCTCCTGCGCCAGGTCTTCCGCGGTCTCGCGGTCGCGAACCATACGGAATACGAGCGAGAAGACGGGGCGTTCGTAGCGCGAGATCAGCTCGCGGTAGGCGTCTTCGCGCCCTTGCTGCGCGCAGACGACTACCTGCTGGTCGGAAACATCGGCGTAGGACTTGTTTGCCATTGCAGGAAGGGCTGAAGATAGCTTGCCCCGGCACGTTACGCCCCGCAACTTTCAAACGATGCTGGCCACTGACATCGACAGCGCGACCGCCAGCGCCGCTGCTGCCGGTGGCGCCGAGAAGCGCGCATACGTGCGGAAGATCTTTTCGGAGATCGCGCCGCGCTACGACCTCCTTAATCACCTCCTCAGCCTCAACATCGACAAGCGATGGAGGCGTCGCGCCATCGCCAGGCTCGGCATCGAGCGGCATCCCGGAGGTACATGGCTCGACCTGTGTGCCGGCACGCTCGATGTATCGGCCGAGCTCGCGCGGACGAAAGACTTTCGCGGCTACATTGTCGGCGCTGATTTCGCGGAGCCGATGCTGCGCGCCGGGGCGGGGAAGGTCAGCGCGGGCAAGCTGGCACCCGTTGCGGCCGATGCGGTGCAGCTGCCCTTCGCCTCTGCGTCCATGTCAGGAGCCATCGTCGCCTTCGGAATCAGGAATGTCGCCGGTCTCGATCACGCGCTCGGCGAGGCGTATCGCGTACTCAGGCCTGGTGCACGGTTCGTCATCCTCGAGTTCTCCACTCCGCGCGCACCGGTGATGCGGGGACTCTATCGGCTCTATTTCCATCACGTCCTTCCGGCGATCGGGGGACTGGTGAGCGGTCACCGCACGGCTTACGCGTACCTGCCGCGGTCGGTGGCGAACTTTCCGACCGAGGAGAATCTCGCCACGCGGATCCGCGCCGCCGGGTTTACCGGAGTGGAATGGAGCCGTCTCACGTTCGGAATCGCCGCGATACACGTCGGCGAGCGCCCATCCGGCGGTGCACGGTGAGCCTCGACAACCTTGCCGATTTCATCGCCGCGATCGATGCGGCGGGCGAGCTGACGCGCATCAAGCACCCGGTCGCGGCGCGTCTGGAGCTGTGCGAGATCGCCGACCGTGTCATGAAACAGCCCGGCGGTGGCAACGCCCTGATCTTCGAGAACGTGACGCTGGACGGAGGCGGACGCTCCGAGTATCCGGTCGCGATAAATCTTTTCGGCTCGATGCGGCGGATGTCACTCTCGCTCGGGGTCGACAATCTTGACGAAGTTGGCAAGCGGATCACGCAACTGCTCGATCTCAAGGTGCCGGAGGGACTGCTGGGCAAGCTGTCGATGCTGCCGCGCCTGCTCGAGGTCGGGAAGTTTCCGCCGCGCATCAAGGGCGGGAAGCCAGCGTGTCAGGAAACCGTATGGCGTGACGACGAGATCGATCTATCGCGGCTTCCGATCATCACCTGCTGGCCCGAGGACGGCGGACCGTACATCACGCTGCCGATGGTGATCTCGAAGGATCCCGCGCGGGGAATACGCAACGTCGGCATGTATCGTGTTCAGTATCTCGGACCGCGGACGCTGGCAATGCACTGGCAGCGGCACAAGGTTGGCGCGGCGCACTGGCGCGAGATGGCCGCGCGTGGTGAGCGGATGGATGTTTGCATTGCAATCGGCGCCGACCCGGCGTCAGTGTATTCGGCATCGGCGCCACTTCCGCCGACAATCGACGAGTTCATCTTCGCTGGTTTCCTCCGCCGCTCGCCCGTGACGCTGACGAAGGCGGTCACCTGCGACCTAGAGGTCCCGGCCGAGTCGGAGATTGTTATCGAGGGTTACATCGATCCGGCCGAAGCGCTTGTGGTCGAAGGCCCGTTCGGTGACCATACCGGCTTCTACTCGGAGGCGGACCTGTACCCGCAGGTTCACGTCACCGCGGTGACGATGCGCCGGTCGCCGGTTTATGCCACAACCATCGTCGGGCGTCCGCCGATGGAGGATTACTATCTGGGCCACGCGACGGAGCGAATCTTTCTCCCGCTGCTCAAGTTGACGATCCCGGAGATCGTGGACTATCACATGCCGGCCGAGGGGATCTTTCACAACCTCGTGTTCGTCTCGATCGACAAGCAGTATCCCGGGCAGGCGTACAAGGTGATGAACGCGATGTGGGGGCAGGGCCTGATGTCGCTGGCAAAGGTGCTGGTGATTCTCGACCACGACGTTAACGTGAGAAACGTCCAGGAGGCATGGTGGATCGCTCTCAACAACATCGACCCTGAGCGGGATGTCCGCTTCTCCATGGGCCCGATGGATGTGCTCGATCACTCGAGCCGCGCGTTCACCTTTGGCTCCAAGATGGGAATCGACGCGACAAGGAAGTGGCCTGAGGAAGGGTTCACCCGCAACTGGCCGAAGCTGATCGAGATGGATGGCGCGACAAAGGGCCGCGTCGATGCAATGTGGGAACTGCTGGGGATCCCGGCTCGGTGACCGTCAACGCTCTGCTCCTGTTCGGGGAAGCGATCTGGGCCGACGTCCCGTACTCGGTGTCGCGGCTCGCGTTCACGCTCGGATTCATGACGCTGCTGATCGTCCTCGCCGTCGGAGTCGTCCGGTGGCGGTATTCGGGCCAGCTGATCGCGGAGGTAGCTACGACGATCGGGGCGTTTCTCTTCGTCATCGGGGCAGTCGTCTACACTGCGGCTTTCCGCGGCCTCCGCCCCACGGAGATGATCTTCGCGTGGGGCTTCTCGGCCCTTACCATCTACTGGTTCGTGACGCGTCTCAACTCGATCATTTCACGACCGCTCGCGCAGATGGAACGGCTCGGCAAGTCCATTCATCAAGGCGATTGGTCCGCTCTGCTGGCGCGGAATGTGGAAGACGCATCGTTCGAGCAGCGTGAATTCGGAGCGGCACTAGCTGACGTCGCCGAGTTGATACGGGAGACGCAGCGGGCCGCGGAATCGGTCCTCGCCGCTTCCCACGAGGTGGCGACAATCGGTGGAGCGGCGGCAGAGGCGGGCGTCCGCAACATGCAGTCGCTCGAGCAGTTCACGGGAGCAACGGCGACCAATCTGCACGTGGCGGGAAAGATCCGCGGCACGGCTCAGCAGCTAACCGCTGCTGCCGGTGCCGTGCACGGCTCGGCCCACGAGGCGCTGGAGATCTCGCGCGCAGTGCAGGAGCGCGCGAAGGCCGGCGTCAGGGAAGCCGAGCTCGCGAGTGCCGCGGTTACGGGCATGTCGGGAATCGCGCGCGAGACGGGCGACCGCATCGGCGCCGTGCGCGAGGCGACGGGCACCATCGGTGAGATCACGCACGTAGTGCGCGACATCGTGACGCAGACCAATCTGCTTTCCCTCAATGCCGCGATCGAGGCAGCGCGTGCTGGCGAGCACGGCAAGGGGTTCGCCGTCGTCGCTGACGAGGTCAGGAAGCTGGCCGCGCAAAGCGCGTCCTCACTCGGGCGCATCGAGGAGCTGATCTCCGACGTATCGATTCGAATGGGTGAGGCAACGAGCCAGATCGAGCTGATGTACCGTTCGGTCGCCGACGCCGAGCAGGTCGCGAGGACGGCGATGGAAGTGTTCCGGGCGATCGAGGTCGATGCGGAGCGGACATATCAGCTCGCGTCGTCAGTCGTCGCCGCGGCGCGGCAGCAGGAGGTCCTCGTGTCGGCGCTCGGCGAGGCATCTGAGTCCGTCGTGGCTGGCGCCGACAACACCGCGAGCGCCACTCGGCAGATTTCAGAGGCCAACCTCGGCGCGCGTGCCCGGAACGACCAGCTGCGACAGATGTCGTCAGCGCTGGAAACCGCGGCCGGCTCACTGGCGGCGGTAGTCGCCAGGTTCGGCCAGAAGTGACGGCAGGGCGCGAGGGACAGACGTTCGCGGGGCAGGGCGCTTTCCTTCGCCACGTTAACCTGGTCAAGCTGCCGCACACGGTGTTCGCGCTTCCTTTCGCGATCGTGGGCGTGATACTCGCGAGCCGTACGGCGCCGCTCAGCGTGGAGCAGGTCGCGTGGGTGGTGCTGGCCTTTACTTCCGCGCGATTCGCGGCAATGGGATTCAACCGCATCGTCGACCGGGAGATCGACGCCCGGAATCCGCGCACGCGAACACGCGAGATTCCCGCAGGCGTGATGAGCGTGCGGGAAGCGGCCATTGCCGTGACGGTTGCATCGCTGCTGTTCATCATTGCTGCGTGGCGACTGAACCCACTGTGCCTGGTGCTCGCACCGGTCGCATTGGCCTGGGTTTTCTTTTACAGCTACACGAAAAGATTCACGCGCTGGTCCCACCTGGTGCTCGGCGTCGGCCTCGCGATCGCACCGGTGGGTGGATACCTCGCCGTCACGGGAGCGTGGAGCTCACCGTGGTGGATGCTGATCGCGCTTGCACTTGCTGTCGCCGGGTGGGTTAGCGGTTTCGACATTCTCTACTCGCTGCAGGACGCGGGCTTTGACGAGGAGAACGGTCTGCACTCGGTGCCTGTCGCCTTCGGCGCGTCCCGGGCGATCCTGGTTGCCCGACTGCTTCACGTGATCACGGTTGCCGGGCTGGCGCTGGCCGGCATCGCCGTCGGTGCGGGCACACTGTACTTCGCCGGAGTTGCCGTCGCCGCCTCGCTGCTCTTCTACGAGCACACCCTCGTGCGCGCTGACGAGATCTCGCGCATGAACGCCGCGTTCTTCACGATGAACGGTATCATCAGTATTACGTTCAGCCTGTTCGTGCTCGCCGAGCGTGTGGTTCGATGAGCGCACAGAGAACGAAGTCACCACCGATCGTCGTCGGGATAACCGGTGCGTCAGGTGCGCCGTACGCCGTGCGGCTGCTGCAGCTGCTCACTGCTGCCCACCGTCCGGTTTCGCTGATCGTTTCGCGCTACGGGTTACGACTGCTGGCAACGGAGATGGGGATCGAGTCCATCGATGACCTTCGGAC
>DATLXE010000469.1:0-1649 GCA_035575795.1 Gemmatimonadaceae bacterium | reverse complement strand
GGTGTTCCGAACGATCCTCGATCGGTACGAGGTGGTGATGCGGAGTGAGCAACTGTTCGAGAACAAGCTGGCATTCGAGCATAACCGTTCCCACGCCGGGCTCACCGCTGACGAGGTGGCGGTCCGGTTCAACGGGACACACCAGACGTTCTCAGCCCGGGTGTCGCAGCTCCGCGACGAAGGCTGGATCGTCGATGGTGGCGGCCGGCGCAAGACACGCTCGGGTCGCCAGGCGATCGTGTGGGTCCCAAGCGACGCAGCGCTCAACGTCGTGAGTTGGTCCGATCACCCCGAGGAGAGTCATGGCCGCGACGCCGGATGACATCGCCCGTGTCGTCGCAGCCGCCTGCTCCGCGGCCGGGCCCGTCGGCAACAACCCGGGGGCGTGGAAGGGAAAGGTCAACGATCTGATCCCGGAGATCGCGGCGATGATGTCGGACCATTCGCACCAGTGGAAGCAGGCCGAGGCGATCCTCGACGCCGACCACGTCTCGTGCGTCTACCTGAGCTACGAACTCGAAGAGACGTCGCAACGCCTGATCGTGGGGATCATGGCCGACAACGCCCAGGAGATGGAGACGATGCGGACCCCACCGATGTACACCCCGGCCGGCAGACGGATGCGGGAACGGCTCGACAAGGTGCAGCGCGGCGACCGGATGCACATATGGAAAGTCGTTGAAGCCACCCGTCGCGATCCCACCAAGAAGGTTCGCTACATTGGGCACTTCGAACATTTCGGTCCCCCCAAGACCGCGGACGTCAACTCCCCCGACGTCCAGCGCGCTCCGCCGAGTCAGCAGTCCGCCGCTGCTGGCTCGGCTGGGGCTGACCTCGTCGACGCGCTCAACTCGCTGTCGACGACAGCCAAACTCGCGGTGCGCGCCGGGGCTATCGGGCTCGGCGTCGCCAATTTCCTACAGCCCGCCAACGACGAGGAGTACAACACGATCATGAATCTGATTGAGAGGCATCGTGCTGACAGTTGAGGAACTCAAAGCCCTGTTGTTGGAGTGGTATCGAGAAGACGACCCAATGGACCACGGGGCCGACACCTCGAAGGCCACTCGACGGTACAAGCAATTGGGTGCTCTCGGGATCGATCCCTACCAGGAGGAAAAACCATGATGACAGCGTTTACGGTCAAGTGTGTCGGCGTGACGTTCGGAGAGAATTATCCCGATGACCTTCATGCTCTCAGTGATATCTATGCGCTGCCCGGTAGCGAGAAGGTCGCTGCCGTGCTGTTACGTGAGCCCGAGAACCCCTACGATCCCAACGCGATTGCCGTGCATGTTCCTGCGCTCGGCAACAGAATCGGCCACATCCCCCGCGATCTCGCAGTGCGCCTCGCCCCTGAGATGGATGACGGGCGGCACTGGCTCGCTCAGGTCGAGGAGATCCTCGTCACACCCGGGCAGGAGCACCAGCCCGGCTGCCTCCTGCGGTGCACTCCAGTGGACAGCGATGAATAGCCACGGACGCGAGACCATCTTGGCGATCCACGCTTTGACGCGCAAGTCACCCACGACGAACTACCGCTCCCTCGCCGCCAAACTGGGGTTGAGCCTAGGGGCCATCCAGGATCGGTTGTTGTACGTCGAGCACCTCGGCCTCGTGCCGCCTCGGCCTCGGGGCCAGCGGAACAC
>DATLXE010000468.1:0-1938 GCA_035575795.1 Gemmatimonadaceae bacterium | reverse complement strand
CCTGGTGGGCGCGACGATGAGGCACGGGAAGGCAGGCCTGGCGATTCCGGATTTTCCCCTCGCCTTCGGGTCGCTCATTCCTCCGTACTGGAACGCGGCGATCGCGATGCACTTCGCGCATCGTGTCGGTGCGGTGGCGGTTCTCGTCGCGGTCCTGCTGACAACGGCGCGTATCTGGACGGCGCACCGCACCGACGCCAGGCTTCGTCGTCCGGCGCTGCTCCTGGTGGCACTCGTACTCGTGCAGGGGACGCTCGGCGCGTTTGTCGTCTGGTCGGGCCTGCAACCGGTCATCAATACGGCGCACGTCGCCAATGGCGCGCTCGTCCTCGGCACATCGCTCGTGCTGACGCTGCGTAGCTGCCACCCGCTGTTTGCAGCCTTTCCTCAACGTGCAGCCGAACGCCGGGCAGCCCTGAAGGGCTGCGCTACGATTGCGGGCACGGCAGCCCTGAAGGGCTGCGCTACGACGGGGGGACGGCTGTGAAGGTGGCAGGCGCGATGGCGGCGGTCGAGGGACGAAGCCGCGCCTCTGACTTCGTCACCCTGGCCAAACCACGACTGAACCTCCTTGTTGTGGGGAGCGCGCTGGCGGGCTACGTGATGGGCGGCGGACCGATGTCTGACGCCGCGGTAGTTCTGTGCATGGTTGCCGGAACGGCGCTCGTGGCGGGCGGCGCCTCCGCGTTCAACCAGGTGCTCGAACGGGCGCCGGATGCGCTCATGCAGCGCACGCGTATGCGGCCCATGCCGGACGGGCGCCTGCAACCGCGCGAGGGTCTGGTGTTCGGAGTGGCCCTGTCATTGGTGGGCCTGGCGCTGCTCGCCTTCGGCGTCAACGTCCTGAGCGCCTGTGTAGCAGCCGCCACGCTCATCAGCTACGCCGCGATCTACACGCCCCTCAAACTGCGGACCTCGTTCGCCACGGTCATCGGCGCAATCCCCGGCGCGCTGCCGCCGGTCATCGGATGGGCGGCCGCGACCGATTCGCTCTCGCGCGGCGGATGGATTCTCTTCGCGATCCTCTTCCTGTGGCAACTCCCGCACTTCCTCGCCATCGCCTGGATGTACAGGGAAGACTACGCCCGTGCCGGGTTTCCCATGTTGCCGGTCATCGATCCTGACGGCCGCAGTACCGCGCGCCAGGCCGTGCTGTATGCGGCGGCGCTGCTGCCAATGAGCCTCGCCCCGACGCTCGTCGGCATGACAACCTCAGCGTATTTCGTCGGCGCACTGATTCTCAGCATGTTGTTCGTCGGCCTGGCGATCCGATTTGCGATGACGCGCAGCGTGGCTGACGCGCGCCGGCTTTTCTTCGGGTCGATCACGTACCTGCCACTGTTGTGGCTGTTGATGATTGCCGGACGAGCGTAGAAAGGCTTCGGGCTCGTAGCTTTCTGTGGACCTCTGTGTCTCCGTGGTGAGCATTCTGGGACTGCACACCTGATGGAGTGACTAGAATCTCACATGCACATCGCCGACCTCCCTGCCGTTAACGCCACGCTGAACGGCATCGCCGCGATCCTTCTCGTCATCGGGTGGGTCCTGATTCGCGAGCGCAGGATCGAGCAGCATCGCATCGTCATGCTCGCGGCCTTTGCGACCTCGGCACTCTTTCTCGTCTGCTACCTCGTCTACCACTGGCACGTCGGCTCGCGTCCTTTTGCAGGGCGCGGCGGCATTCGCATTGTCTATTTCACGATCCTCATCTCGCACATCATCCTGGCGGCCGCGATCGTGCCGCTTTCGCTCATCACGCTCTCGCGTGGCTTGCGCGCGCGGTATGACAGCCACCGGCGCATCGCGAAGTGGACGCTGCCGATCTGGCTGTACGTCTCGGTCACCGGAGTCATCGTGTACCTGATGCTGTATCGGATGTACTGATGCAGACGGGCCCGCAGGCGATCTCGGCCGGTGTCGCCGCGCAATCGCTCCTCA
>DATLXE010000467.1:0-1820 GCA_035575795.1 Gemmatimonadaceae bacterium | reverse complement strand
ACGTGATTATGCACACCCGGAAGCTGGAAGCTGGAAGCTGTCTAGCGCAGCGTGAAGGTCAGCTCGATGTTGACGATGATCGTCGCGGGCTGTCCGAACCTGGTGCCCGGACGAAAGCGCCACCGGCGCACGGCTTCGATAGCTTTCTGATCGAGGCCGAACCGATCGTCGAGGGACCTGGTGACCCGCACGCGCCCGACGCTGCCATCTGCGAGGACGGCCGCCTCGATCTCGACGACCCCTTGCACTTTCGCGCGCATCGCGTCGGACGTGTATTGGGGCTTCTCTTCGTGGATGACCTGAGGCGCGATGACGCCGGCGGACCCGAGCTGAAACTCGCCTCCCCCCGTTCCTCCGCCTGAGCCTGGTCCAAGCCCGGAGCCGCTGCCTGGCCCGATCCCCGTGCCTGTCCCCGTGCCCGCACCGCCACCCACGCCCGACCCCTGCGACGGCGTCGTCGTAGGAATCTGCGAAATCACGCCCGGCATTTCCTGGATGCTCGACGCGGTGGGCTGCGCAGGGATATTGAGCGTCGCCGGCGGCGGAACCTTGGTCTCGACCGGTTTGGGCGTAGCCTGGACCGGGACGGTGACTTTCTCCGGCCCCTTCAGTTCAGCCTTCTTCGGCGGATCCGGGCTGCGGTTGCCCCCACCGCCCCCACCGCCGCCGGGCCCTGGCGTGGCGATCCACGTGATGTCGGCGGGTATGACGAAAGGCGCCGCCGGCGTGAAGGCCTGCGGCGGCCGGGTGAAGACGTACAGGATCAGCAGGGCGATGAGAGCGTGCGCGCCGATCGACCAACCCGCGGAGTCGCGCAGCTGCTTCAGTCCGCCCGGAGCGTCAGGGACCTCGCCCGCGAGGAAGCGCGAGTTCGGACTGGCGCTCGGAGGAATCTGGCTCATGTCGTCGTAGGTAACTGCTGTCATTTTGGACGTTTCCGGCCGTAACCGCAAGGCTGCAATAAGGATGCCCCGACTGAACGGTCGCTGCACTAGGTCTCCACCCGTCTATGATTTCAGGCGTCACCAACTTTGGACGCTCGAGGGCGACGAATGGACGCAGTCAAATTTGATGTCGCCGTGATCGGGGCCGGGCCCGCTGGCGCCTGGTGCGCCACCAGGTTGTCGGCAAGCGGTCTGAGAGTCGCCCTGGTCGATGGCAGCCACCCGCGCGAGAAGGCCTGCGGCGGAGGTGTCACGGGCCGCGCCCTGGCGCTCGTGACGATGTCAGCCCCGTCGACGCCGTCGACGCCGTCGGGCCTGCCTGGCCTGGCGGCCGACGAACTGCGGGCGAGCCCGTCCGGCGTGGTGATTCGGTCCGCGCGATTCACCCAGCAGTCCAAAGCGACGGAAATCGAACTCAGCCGCGATCCGATCCGCCTGGGCGTCGTCTCCCGGCGCGATTTCGACGCCCGGCTCCTGGCCCGCGCCCTGTCGGCTGGCGCGACGCTGGTCAACGCACGTGCCCGGGACATCGAGCGGACTGACGGCCGGTGGAGGGTGGTGACCGACTCAGGCGACATTGACGCTCGCTGGTTGATCGGCGCCGACGGCGCGAGCGGTCTCGTCCGCAAGAAGGTATCTCGCCCGTTCGCGCGTCAGGACATCTCCATTGCCTGCGGGTACTACGTGCATGGCGTGACGAACGAACGGATCGACATCGCGTTCGAGCACGAGCCTTCTGGCTACCTCTGGTCGTTCCCGCGACGGGACCACCTGGCGGTCGGTGTCTGCGCGCAGGCGGACGTCGCGTCGACCTCGACGCTCATGCCCGTCGTGGACCGCTGGCTGCGGGCCAACGTCGAGGGAGGGCGTCTGGAG
>DATLXE010000466.1:0-14276 GCA_035575795.1 Gemmatimonadaceae bacterium | reverse complement strand
ATCTCGGGCGATGTGTCGCAGCGGGCACGGGCGGGAGAGTTTCAGCGCGCGGCGGTCTTCATCCGCGATGCGTCCAGGGTCAGCCGGGTGATCACGGTTCCGGGGAATCACGACGTCGCGTGGTGGCGCGCCCCGCTCGGCCTGCGCGACAAGTCGCGCGTCTACGAAAACTACCGGAAGTTTATCGACAGAAATCTTGAGCCCGTTCTTCACGTGCCGAACGCGACGTTCGTCGGCATCAACACCGCCCACGGCGTGACGCGCAGGACGCTGACCTGGAACCTGCGTGACATCTCGATTATCGGCGACGTGAAGAGGAAGCAGCTCGAGCTCGCGAGGGAGGCTTTTGAGAGGGCGCCGGCGAAGGATGCGCGCGTCATCGTCATGCACCACAATCCAGTGCGCGGCGAGCTGTCGGGCCGCCACGGGCTCAAGAATACCCAGAAGATTCTTGGAGCTTTCGCCGAGATGGATGTCGACCTGGTGCTGTGCGGTCACGACCACCAGGAGTCCGTGCACTACATCGAGCACACCCGGAAGGGTACGGTGATCTCCACCGCCGGCACCGTGTCGGAGCGCTCCAGAGGTGGCAGGCCTTCATCGGTTAACGTGATCACCATTGCCCCCGACACCGTCGAGGTCAGCACGCGGGTATGGTCCAAGGAGACTCAGTGCTTCGTCAAGGGCCCGCAAAAGTCTTTCAAGCGGTAACGGCAGTGATGCGCATATTGCGCTGGTTCACCGACCGGGATCAACTGACCCTCGACCTTCTCGAGGAACGGCCGCGCAACGGCGCCGAGCTGCAAACGCGCCTTCAACGGCTTGGACTGGGCGCGGAGTATCGGATCCGTCTTACGACCAATCGAACCGTAGTCGTCAGCTTCGGCGGCGGCGAGCTGCGAATTCACAACAGCTATCTCACCGCTGGTGAGGATGTCTGGAAGGCGATCATAACGTTCGTTCATGGACGGACGCGGCTCGCGCGCCAGGATGCGAAACGGAAGATTCTGGAGTTTCCGGTTTTTGCAGCCGCCGAGCGGACACCGAGAATTCGGCGGCCGGAGCGAATGGATCCGGCCGATGAGCCGCTGGCGCGTGAACTCCTGGTCCAGCACGGACGCCTGAACGAGGAGCGGTTCGCCGGCACACTGCGTCAGGTTCCAATTCGCATCTCGCGCCGCATGAAGAGCCGGCTGGGGCATTACAGTCCGCGCGCGGAGCACGCCGAACCCGAGATCGTGATCAGCCGACGCCATATCCGGCGGGACGGATGGCCGGAGGCACTCCACACGCTGCTGCACGAGATGGTTCATCAGTGGCAGGACGAGCAGGGCCTCGCCGTGGATCACGGCTCGACGTTTCGCAGCAAGGCGCGCGCGGTTGGGATCACGCCGCTCGCAAGCAGGGCCGTCGCATAACGGCCTTCCCCGGCTAAGTTTCACCCATGGCGACTGATTTCTACAACATTGATTCGGCGCTCTCCGAGGAGGAGCGCGCCGTTCGCGATACCGTCCGCGCGTTTGTCGACGAGAAAGTTCTTCCCATCATCGGCGACTGCTACATAGAGGGACGCTTTCCGAAGGAGCTGATCCCCGGGATGGCGGAGCTCGGGATGTTCGGCGCCAACCTGCCCGAGGAGTACGGCTGCGCTGGGCTCAACAACGTCTCCTACGGGCTGATCATGCAGGAGCTGGAGCGCGGAGATTCAGGGGTGCGCTCATTCGCTTCGGTGCAGGGCGCGCTGGTGATGTATCCGATCTACGCCTTCGGCAGCGAGGAGCAGAAGCGTCACTACCTCCCGAAAATGGCGAGCGGGGAAATAATCGGATGCTTTGGCCTCACGGAGGCTGATTACGGGTCGAACCCCTCGGGGATGATTACGACTGCGCGCGAGCAGAAGGACGGCAGCTGGGTAATCAACGGCGCGAAGATGTGGATCACGAACGGCTCAACCGCGCAGGTGGCGATCATCTGGGCGAAGACGGGGGACGACAAGAGCGACAAGTCGATCCGCGGCTTCATCGTTCCGACAGACACACCGGGATTCACCGGTAAGGACCAGAAGGGCAAGCTCTCGCTGAGAGCGTCGGATACAAGCGAGCTCGTGCTGCAGGATGTAAAGCTGCCGGCCACGGCACTGCTCCCCAAGTCTGGAGGGATCAAAAGTCCGCTCATGTGCCTTACTCAGGCGCGCTACGGGATTTCCTGGGGCGCAATGGGTGCCGCGATCGCCTGCTACGAGGAGGCGCTCGACTACGCGGGCAACCGTGTGATGTTCGGGAAGCCAATCGGTGGGTTCCAGATCCAGCAGCAGCGCCTGGCGGAGATGCTGACCGAGATCGTGAAGGGACAGCTGCTCGCGCTGCACCTGGGCCGCCTCAAGGACGCCGGCACCTTCACCCCGCAGCAGGTCTCACTGGCGAAGCGCAACAACGTCAGCATTGCCACCGACATCGCCCGTGAAGCGCGCCGGCTGCTCGGCGCCAACGGGATACTCGCCGAGTATTCGTCGATGCGCCACATGGCCAATCTCGAGAGTGTGTACACCTACGAAGGAACTCACGACATCCATACCCTGATCCTGGGGCAGGCGGTAACCGGGCTGAGTGCCTTCGAAGGATGAGCACCGGACTGACGAGCAACTGACGGCTGCTAAGTAGTCTTCGGCCAACAAGGTTGCAGCCTGAGCGGAGCGGATGGTCCGGGCGCAGTGCCCGGACCTTCTTCGTCTCTGAGCGCCGGGGTTGAGGTTGCCTGTATCTTTATGTGAAATCATTCACATGGAGATTCCGCGGTGAAGATTGCCGTGTGCGTAAAGCGGGTGCCCGACATGGATGTGCGCTTCAAGATCGGCGGTGACGGCACTTCGCTCGATGAAGCCGGGCTCAAGTTCGACATCAACGATTTTGACGCGTGGGCCGTCGAGGCCGCGCTGCAATTGAAGGAAAAGGCTGGTGCCGGCGAGGTTACGGTAATCTCCCTCGGTCCTGATGTCGTACAGGAGACCATCCGCAAAGCCCTCAGCATGGGCGCCGACAAGGGTGTTCACCTCAAGGCCGACCGCGTGCCGTTCGATGGCTTCAGCATCGCGAAGGCGCTCGCCGAGGAGCTCAAGGCGGGCAGCTACGACCTGGTACTGTTCGGTAAAATCTCTCCCGACTCTTCCAACGGCGTCGTCGGGCCGATGGTCGCCGAGCTGATGGGCGTGCCGTGCGTGACGGCGATTTCGTCGCTCGAGATCGCCGACGGACGCGGGACGGCGAAGCGCGAGCTCGAGGGAGCGCAGGAAATGGTCGAGTTCTCGCTGCCGGTCGTGCTGACGGTGGACGAGGGACTCAACACGGCGCGCTATCCGTCGCTCAAGGGAATAATGGCGGCGAAAAAGAAACCGCTCGAATCGAAACCGGCCCAGCTCGCCGAGCCGCAGGTCAGGATTCGGAAGCTCGAACTGCCCCCCGACCGAAAGGCGGGACGCATCGTCGGTGAGGGTGCAGCCGCGGTGCCGGAACTCGTTCGTCTCCTCCAGACCGAGGCAAAGGTTCTCTGATGGCGAACGTCTTTGCATTCGTCGAGACCCGCGGCACCGACATCAGGAAAGTAGGGCTCGAGGCCGTCACCGCGGCGCGCTTGCTGGCTGATGGTTCCGGCGGCGGCGAGGTGCACGCGCTGCTGCTCGGTCCGCCCGGCATCGCCGCGGCGGCTCCGCAGGCGGCCCAGCACGGTGCCGACATGGTAATCGTGGTCGAGCACGCCGGCCTCGCGAATTACAACGCCGAGGTTGCCGCCTCGACAGCCGCAGATCGCATCAAGTCGGGCGGATATCGCGCCGCGATCTTCAGCACGACCGCGCAGGGACGCGACGTCGCCCCGCGCGTCGCAGCGAGGCTTGGCGTCAGCATTGTCACCGACGTGCTCTCCTTCGAGGTCGAGGGCGATGCGATCGTCGTGCGTCACCCGGTGAACATCGGCAAGGTGATCGCGACGCTCGCTATCTCCGCCACCCCAGCGGTGTTCGCGATGCGCCCCAACGTCATCAGCCCCGCGGCGAATCCCAGGGCGGGTAAGGTGGAGAGCGCGCAGCCGTCGGTGGATCCGGGCGCCACGAAGGTGAAAGTTACCGAGACACGCCACGGTGGCGGAGGGAAGCTCGACCTCGCCGAGGCACCGGTCGTGATCGCGGGCGGACGCGGTTTGAAGGCAGCGGAGAATTTCAAGCTCGTTGAAGACCTCGCCGATGCCTTCGGCAACGCCGCTGTTGGCGCAACGCGCGCGGTGACGGACGACGGCTGGCGCCCGCACAGTGACCAGATCGGACAGACGGGCCGGCTCGTCAGCCCTGAGCTCTACATCGGTGTTGGAATCTCAGGCGCGGTGCAGCACCTCGCCGGCATGCGGACATCCAAGACGATCGTCGCCGTGAACAAGGACAAGGACGCGCCGATCTTCAAGATCGCTGACTACGGAATCGTCGGCGACGTGTTCGAGATCGTGCCCGCGCTTACCGCGGCAATTCGCGAGGCAAAGAAGGGCCACTGATGCCGGACCGCGCCGGATCGGTGATGCCGAGCCGCCACCAGGCGGCACTTCCACTCGACAAGCTCATTCTCACCGGTCCCGCTGATGCGGAAGCGGTGCCGATGGATGTGCTGTTCGTCGGCGGCGGACCAGCGGGACTCGCGGGCGCGATCGAGTTGGCGAAGCTCGTCAAGCGGGACAACGAGGCGGGCGGCACGCTTGGCGACGTTCAGATCGGTGTGCTGGAGAAAGCTGGCGCGCTCGGCGAGGCGTCGCTGTCGGGCGCTGTCGTCAATCCGATCGCGATGCGCGAGCTGTTCCCCGATCTCAAGGATTCCGATTTTCCTTTCCGGGCTCCCGTGTCAGGCGAGCGCGTCTACTTCATGACCGGCGAGCGGGCGCAGCGCATCCCGACTCCGCCGACGATGCAGAACCACGGGTACTACATCGCGTCGCTCTGTGAGATCGTGCGCTGGCTCGGCGAGAAGGCGGAAGGGATGGGCGTCAACATCTTCACCGGTTTTCCCGCCGCCGGGCTTCTCACCGAAGGCGCGCGCGTCACCGGCGTGCGCACTACCCCGACCGGACTGGCGAGGAACGGCGAGCCGGGCAGCGCTTTCACGCCGCCAACGGACATCACCGCGCAGGTAACGGTGCTGGCGGAGGGAACTCGCGGCACGCTGTCACAGGCTTACCTGCAGTGGCAGAAGATATCCTCGGCGAATCCGCAGATCTTCGCGCTCGGCGTGAAGGAAATCTGGGAGACGAAAACTCCGCTCGACGCCATCATACACACGCTCGGCTGGCCACTGCCCAACGATGCATTCGGCGGCAGCTTCATGTACCCGCTGACGCCGAACCTGGTCGCTTTCGGCCTCGTCGTCGGGCTCGATTACAAGAGCATATCGCTCGACGTGCACGAGATGCTCCAGCGCCTAAAGCTTCATCCGCTATTCCGCCCCATTCTCGAGGGTGGCGAGATGGTGGAATGGGGAGCGAAGACGATTCCCGAGGGCGGCTACCACGCATTGCCGGCGCGCCGTCACGGCGACGGGCTGATGATCGTCGGGGATTCAGCCGGTTATGTCGAAGTCGCGTCGCTGAAGGGAATCCACTACGCGATGCAGTCGGGTATGTACGCCGCGCGCGCTGCCTTCGCCGCGCTCAAGCAGGGCGATACCACTGCGGCGACGCTACGGGATTACGATGCGATGGTGGACGGCAGCTTCATTCGGAGCGACCTCCACGCGCGCAGGAACATGCGCCTCGCATTTCAGGACGGAGGATTCTACCTCGGCGGCATCAGGGCAACGCTGATGACCCTGACGCGTGGGGCATTTCCCGGTGGTAAGATCGACTCTGAGCGCGACGCTGACGTCCCGCGGCGCGCCGACCCGCCGGCGCCATTCGTTCCGGACGGCAAGCTGACATTCAGCAAGCTCGACGCGGTGTTCAAGTCGGGCAATGCGACACGCGACGACATTCCATCGCACCTCCTCATCGGCCCCGACATCGGTTCCGCCGTTGCCGAGCTGTACGTGCACATGTGCCCCGCCGGTGTTTACGAGCGCGATGGCGACAGACTGATGGTCAGTCCCGCCAACTGTATCGACTGCAAGGCCACCGATGTGATCGGGCCGCGGTGGACGCCACGTGAGGGAGGAAGTGGTCCGAAGTACAGGCTGATGTAATGAACTGCAACAGCAATTGGACATGAGCAACTGCTGCAGCGACCAACCATCATCGAACCTTCCTGATCTTCGCGCCTTATGAACGTCCCGGTGTCTGCAGCTGAATGCCTCTAGCTTCCCAGCTCACAGCTGACCTCGTGTTCAGTTGCAGTTACGCTTGCCGAATCTCGTAGATGTCAATCGATTGTCGAATCTTTCCTGCCGCAAAGGGCCGCGTTTCCCTGGCGACGATCGCGAGGCCGCCGGTCTCACACGACTCAACGAAGAGCGGCGCCGCGACGCGTCCCGGATCTGCGATGAGAACGAACCCCGCCTCGGACATCAGCTGCTTCAGCAGACCGGGCAGGAGCGCCGCGTACTCTTTTTCGTATAGCACGTCGGACGCGAACACCAGATCAAACCGTCCGAGATCCGATGGCAGATGCCGCCAGTCCACGAGCCGCGCGCACGCCCTGCTGCCGAAGTTGCGAAAGACGTTCGCGCGCGTGACGTCCACGGCGTCGTCGTAATAGTCGGTGGCGAGCACGTTGTATCCCGCCTTGATCGCCGCCAGCGTGCTCAGTCCAACGCCGCACCCCAGCTCGATTGCAGTTCCCCCGCGACCATCCAGCTCGAGCAGTTTTTCCGCCAGAATGATCGAGGACGGCCACACGTCCGCCCAGTAGGGAAGGCGCTCGTCCCTGACGTAATCCTCCTCGCGAATCAGGTCGTCGGAGTTCGCGGGTTTGAGAATGCTGAACGTTGCCGCTCCGACGGTCGCATCCTCGATGACGGTGCGAAACCGTTGCGTGAGGGCAGCGACCAGCGGTTCTCCCTCGAGCACGTTGTTGGCGCCGCGCTTCACAGAGCGAGCTTGCGAGCGTGTGCGAGGCTGTCGTCGAGTGGTAGCGCGCGCAGCACCGAACCCTTGAGCGCGACAGTAGTCGTCTCGGGCACGATGAGAAGCGCGTTCGCGCGGGCCATCGACGTCAGCGCCCCGGAGCTCTGATTGCCGGCGAGGTGAGCGCAGAACGTTCCGTCCGCGTTTACGCTTACCTGCGCGCGCAGGAAATGAGTGAGACGCGCCGCGATGCGGACGTCCTGATCGAGCACGACTTCGATGGTGCGCCGATAGAAGTCCGCAAAGCCCATCATCTTTCGTATCGCCGGCCGCGCGAACAGCTCGAAGGTCACCATGGCGGAGACGGGATTGCCCGACATACCGAGCCAGGGAACTCCATCGAGGAGTCCAAAGGCCAGCGGCGCGCCAGGCCGCATGCGCACCTTCCAGAACTTCTGCACTCCGCCGAGCGCGGCAAAGACATCACGCGCGTGGTCGAGATCGCCAACCGATACACCGGCGGATGTAATGATCAGGTCGCAGCCGCGGGCGCTCTCCAGCTTCTCACGCAGCGCCTGCGGCGTATCGGCGGCGATGCCGAGGTCGAGCGGCTCGGCGCCGGTTTCACTGGCAAGTGCGGTGATGCTGTGGCTGTTGGAAGAAACGATCTTGCGTGCGGCGCGCACCTCGGCGAACCGGTCGAGGTTGACGAGCTCGTCCCCTGAGCTGATGATCGCGACCCGCGGCGCCCGGTAGACTGAAGCGTCGGCGAATCCGCTCGATGCGAGCAAGCCGACGTGAGCGGCGCGGATCTCCGTGCCGCGCTTCAGCAGGGTATCGCCCCTCCGATAGTCCTCACCCGCCAGGCGTATGTTCTTCCAGAGATCGCGCGCGTCCCGGACTTCCACCGTTTCCGAACCTTCGTCCGTGTCCTCGCGCCGGACGACCGAGTCGGCACCTTTCGGGAGGGGTGCGCCCGTCATGATGCGTGCCGCCTCGCCTCGCACCAGATCGCGTCCCGCTTCCTGACCAGCCGCAATCGTTGCAACGACGCGGAGTGTGGCACGCTTTCCCTCGAGCAGGGGAGCAACGTCGGCTGACTGCAGCGCGTATCCGTCCATCGACGCGTTATCCCACGGAGGCATCGTCACCGTCGCCAGCACGTCGTTGGCAGCGACCCGCCCCACCGCGCGTCCGATGGCGAGCGTCTCCGGCGCCAGCACCTTCACCTCGGCGAGGATCTGGGTGCTGGCATCCTCGACGCTGAGCATTGCCTATTTCAGCCGGTAGCCGGCAAGCAGCGCCGCGACCTGGTCGGCGATACCCGTCACTTCCGTGCTGGCCGTCGTCCAGTTGTTGGCGAGCACGCTGAAGATGAGCCGCTCTCCATCCGCCGTCGTCACGTAGCCGGAGAGCGATCTCGCGAACGAGATCGAGCCGGTCTTCGCCCTTACGTTTCCTTCGGCGAGTGTGCCCTTCATGCGATTGCGCACCGTGCCATCAACACCGGCGATGGGCATCGAATTGTAGAATGCGGCGAAGGCGGTGTCGCGCTGGATTCCGGCGAGAGTGCGAACGACGGTCTCGGGCGAAAGCAGGTTGTGGCGCGAAAGTCCACTCCCGTCCCTGATGTTGAACCCGTCGGCCTCGGCGCCCCACGCGAGCAGCTGTTTGCCGACGATCCGGCGCGCCGTATCCGCTGTGCCCATCCCGCCCCGCTCCAGCCCGACAGCCTTGAACAGCAGTTCTGCCATCTGGTTCTGCGACGGCTTCATCATCATCGGCAGAATGTCGCGCAGCGGTGGAGACAGCTGCACGAATAGCGTATCGAGCAGCGGCGCGTCGGTAAAGATCGTGTCGGCGACACCGCCGTCGACGATAACCCCTCGACGCTTGAGAGCGTCGTTCAAGGCGGCGAGATACGCGCGCGCAGGGTCGGGTGCTGGTCCGGAGTAAAGGCTGTCGCGGGTGCTGTCCGCACGCAGCGTCGTCGGTGCCATGCTCTCGTTGAACGTCAGCTCATCGACACCGGCGCCGTAATACTCGCGCAGGTCGTCCCACTCCCAGCCATAACCACGCGTCGAATCAGGAAACGCATTGCCCATGCGCGCGACCTGACCGGTGACGCGCCTGATCCCCCGCACAAGCAGCGAATCGGCGATGGAATCCATCGCCTGCGCAGCGTTGCCGCGCATTCGATCGCTGAGAGATGGGTCGCCGCGGCCGATCACGACGAGATCGCCGGTCAGCACCGAATCCTGCACCGTTCCACTGGTGACAAAGGTCGTGCGGTAACGGTAATCCGCGCCGAGCAGCGCCAGCGAAACGGCGCCGGTGATGATCTTCATGTTCGAAGCCGGCATGAACAGCTTGCCGGCATTCCTGGAAAAAAGCGTGTCGCCGGTGGCTGGGTTGACCACCAGCACACCCCAGTGCGCGTTGCGGAACTGCGGCTGCGAGGTAAGCGAGTCGAGGCTGCGCTGCAGCGCCGTACGAGGCGCCAGCGCCCGGTCGCCGCCGCGGCGTGGCATGGAGGCCATGAGTCCCGCACAGGCGGTGAAGGCAAGCGGCGCCAGAGCGATGAGCGGTCGAAGCGATCTCAATCTCTAATCCCGGCTATAGGTTGCGCTCAGCGTCCCGTCCTCAGCTACCGTCACGCGCGTGACCTGGGCAGGCACCGGCAGCAGTCTGTCCACCGCCTGAAAGATGTGCCGGGCAAGGTTTTCCCCCGACGGAATCAACTTTCCGTCAGCGAACTCGGGGATGTCGACGTTGAGGTTGCGGTGATCGAACCGATCTCTTACGTGCTCGCGGAGAATGCCGTCGAGCACGCCGAGATCAACGACGAAGCCCGTCTCGTCGTCGATTGGTCCGCTCACCGTCACATCGCAGACATAACTGTGGCCGTGGAAGCTGGGCCACGCGCAGGCGCCAAAGGTCTCACGGTTGCGCTCTTCACTCCATTCCGGACGGCGATAGCGGTGGGCGGCAGCGAACGCGACGCGGCGGGTGAGGGAAGCGGTCGGCATTAACAGTAATTTGCGAAAATGCCGTAGTGCCCGCTCCGAGCGTACTTCCGGCTACCGATCCTCCGACTGCGCCTCTGTCCCGCCCAGACCCTCGGGAGTCGGGGAATCGGGCGGAGTCCAGGGGATCGCGCCCTCAATCGCTTCCTGTACATCCGTCGTGCCGTGCAGCTCTCCCTGCATGTTATCGGCGAGGTGCTCCGCTTCCGGGCTCACCGAGATAGGCCGGTCACCAAGGATGAGTCCTTCATGCGCCTGCTCGTCGGCAAGATGCTGATCGATTGCGAGCGGGCTCTCGGCACGACGCAGCGCATCGAGGACGATATCGTTCGTCACCGATTCAAGGCTCAGCACATCCGTGAGGAAGTGGTCGATCACACGAAGCTCCTGCTCCGTCCCCACTCTGCCCGAAACGAACACGGCGCCTTCACGTACGGAAACTTCGATGTCATCGGCATCGAAGCCGTCCTGTTCCTCGAGCTGATCGCGCACGAACGCGCGCAGCTCGTTGTCAGACATGTTCTCCGTGTCGGCACCCTCGAATTCAGTCACGCTTGCCTCGCTGAGGCCGGCTTCGCGGCCGGCCTGGAATGGTTATCGGAAGAACAGGTACGTCGCTCCGACCGAGATCGCCGGATTGTTCTTCCATAAAGACTTCGCCTGGTCTGGACCAGCCGCGGGTGGCCCGTTGACTGTCTGGAAGTAGCGGTCCGGATACTTGATCCGGTAGAGATAGTCGTTCAGGTCTGCCCTGAACTCGAACCGTCCACCCGTCACGTAACGAACTCCGCCGCCCAGAGAAAATGCAAAGGGAGTGCCGAACCGGTATGGGTCTCCATCCACATTGCATCCGCAAACGCCGACACCCGCGCCGAGATTCAAAATCGGCACGAGTTTGCGAAATGATTTCTGCCCAGTGAGGTTGAGCACGAGGTTCAGATCGAGGAAGTTGAGTCCGACATTCCGCTGTCCCAGCTGGCGCGCGCTACCCGCCTCGTCGGGATTGATCGCCCGGCGAGCGCTGTTGACGCGGGCAAAGCGCGTCATCAGCGAAGCGGGACCGCCCAGGGGCAATTCGTAGCGCAGACCGTACATGGGGCCGCTCTGCGGAGCGACGCCGAGTGGATCCTTCCCGGCGTTCAGATAGCCGCCGAAGAAACTGAGCTGGTGGCCCCGCTCGATGTCCTCGAACGGACTGTTGGCGGGCAGGTGTCCGACCTGCGCTGAAGCGGTTGCCGTGAGGCAGAAAAGGGCAGCGATCAGCGCAAGCGCGCGCGGTGAAACCTTCACGTTATTGCTCCAAGATTGACGCCGCTCATTTCTCGCGGCTGCTCGACACCGAGCATCGATAATATAGTGGGGGCGACATCGCAGAGAGCCCCGCCGGAGCGCAGCGCCATCTCGCTTTCTCCATCTACGACGACGAATGGAACCGGATTGGTGGTATGCGCCGTGTGCGGGCCGCCGCTGAGCGGATCGATCATCATCTCCGCGTTCCCGTGATCCGCGGTGATGAGAAGGCGGGTACCCGACTTCTCCGCAGCCGCGAGAACGCGCGCAAGCGACTGATCGACGGTTTCCACCGCCTTCACCGTTGCCGGTATCGAGCCGCTGTGTCCAACCATGTCGGCATTCGCATAGTTGCAGAGAATGAAGTCGTGCTCACCAGAGGACATTCCGTCGCATAACGCATCGGTGACTCCCGCCGCGCTCATCTCCGGCTGCAGATCGTACGTCGCGACCTTTGGACTGGCGATCAGGACCCGCCGCTCGCACTCGTAAGGTTGCTCGACCCCGCCGTTGAAGAAGTAAGTCACATGCGGATACTTCTCGGTTTCCGCCGTCTTCAGCAGCTTGAGGCCCCGCTCCGCGAAGACCGCGGCCAGAATCCTGATCATCGAAGTCGGCTCGAACGCGACGGGAAGCGCGAACTTCCTGTCGTACACCGTCAGTGTCGTGACGGATACCTTAGGGCGTCGCGCAATCGCGAAAGAGTCGAACGTCGGGTCGATCAAAGTCCGCACGATCTGCCGCATCCTGTCTGAGCGATAGTTGAAGCAGATGATCGAATCACCGTCGAGAACGGGGGCAACCGGTATTCCGTTCGGGGCCACGACGACTGGCAGCATGAATTCGTCGGTTATCCCGACCTCATAGGCGGCCCGAATTGCGGCCAACGGGTCGGCCACCTGCGTTCCCGCGCCTTCGACGACCGCGCGGTAGACCAGCCCCGTGCGGTCCCAGCGGTGATCGCGATCCATTCCGTAATACCGGCCTGACACAGTCGCGATCTTCGCCGGTCCGCCGCGCATGTGGTCGAGCAGGTCCTGCATGTAGCCGAGCGATGATGTCGGAAGCGTGTCGCGCCCGTCGAGAAAGGCGTGAATGGCGACGCGCTCGACGCGTTCCCGCCGTGCGAGGTCGAGCAGGGCGAAGAGGTGCGAGTCGATCGCGTGAACGCCGCCCGACCCGATAAGTCCGACCAGGTGAAGTGTTCGGCCGGTGCCGGAAACAGCGCGGCAGGCGCCAACGAGAGCGGGGTTCGTGAAGAAGCTGCCGTCGGTGATCGCGCTGGAAATGCGCACCAGATCCTGCATCACGACGCGTCCCGCGCCGAGATTGAGGTGACCGACTTCGCTGTTGCCCATCTGGCCGTCGGGCAGTCCGACACGTAGTCCCGATGCTTCGAGCAGCGTGCGCGACCCGCGCTTCCAGAGCGCGTCCCAGGTGGGAGTCCTTGCGAGTGCGATCGCGTTGCCCTCGATCCGGGGACTGTAGCCCCAGCCATCGAGGACGATCAGCGCGACTGGCCGCGCGCGCCGTGCAATAGCCATTATATGTCTAATGTAATTCCACCTCGACCCTCAGGGCGCGGAGCAACATGGCCAACAAAAAATCGAGCGACCCGACAGTGGGTGAAGTTGAAACGCGCCGCAGCCCCGAGCGCGCCGGCGAAGGCGACCGCCGCCGGGGAAAGTTTCGCGACTTCCGGCGTGCGTACCCAGGCTTCGTCTTCACCCTCGGTCTTGCGCTCGCCGCCATACTCGCCGTGGATGCCTGGCTGCTGTTCAAGAGAGTCCGATACAACAGCGAGCTGAGCGCCCTTCGCTCGGGCATGACGGCGGCGGAGCGGCAGCGCAGTGATCTCATCGTCGAGGAGGAGCAGAACAAGCTTCAGATCGCCATCGAGCTGGCCAAGCGGCAGGCGAAGTTCGACAAGAAGCTTCACCTCAACGTCGCGGTGGATAGCGCGCGGATGTACCTGACGCGCGATGGCGCCCTTTTGCGCGAGATGCCAGTTCAGTTTGGCCCCGAGCGTCCGGCCGAGGAAAACTCCGCTGCGCCGCCAGTCGCGATCCCGCGCGGCGAGCGGACTGTCGCCGCCATCGGGGACGGACGAATCACCCTCGATGGGGGCACGGTGATCCTGGCCGCGGATGCCGGCAAGAGCGCCAACGACTCCACGCCCATCCCGCCAGGCGCGCTCCGCATTGCGCGCGAGGACATGGAGGCCATCAAGCCGAACCTTTCTGCCGGTATGAAGGTATACTTCTATTGAGCCGGATGTTTACCGCGCCGTCACCACTTTCCAAGGGGTAGCACAGTGGTAATGAACAGGATTCTCTCGTATGGCGGGCGCATGGTCTGGACCCTTGTTGCCGGGTTCGCAATCGCCGCCGTTCTGAGCGTGCTACTGCTGACGAAAACCGCTGAGCTGCGCTACCAGCGGGACGTCAACCGCATGGTCTACAACGACAACCTCGGCGTCCTGGACGAGGTCAAGGCGAAGCTCGGCATGACGGGTGATAGCCTCAACAGCCTGAAGTCCGAATCCGTTGGCGCCGCGGCCGACCAGCCGTATCTCGTCGTCAGCATCGCCGACCACAAGGTGTGGTTCAAGAAGGGAAGCCAGGTGTTGTTCGAGGCCGGCGTGGCCACGGGAAGCGGCAAGGAGCTCGTCGGAGGGCCTGACGGCAAGAATTACCGCTTTGAAACTCCCCGCGGCCGCCTGAAGGTTCAGGCGAAGGAACTGGATCCGGCGTGGGTTCCGCCCGACTGGCACTTCATCGAGCAGGCGAGAAAGCGCGGCCTTGGCATTGTGAAGCTTCAAAGGGGAGGCTCCATTCCGGTCGGCGACGGAGTGATCACGGTTTCGGGCGCAGAAGTAGTAAAGCGATCGAGCAGTGGGGCCACGGAAGCGCTTGGCGGGGGGGAAGAGGGGCG
>DATLXE010000465.1:0-5005 GCA_035575795.1 Gemmatimonadaceae bacterium | reverse complement strand
GTATCGACAAAGGACTTGACCTTGGCCACGGCGCCGACGAATTCCGGCTTCCCGACAGCCCACCCGCAGCGCCAGCCCGTCATGTTGTAGGTCTTGGACATCGAGTGGAACTCGATGGCAACATCGCGCGCGCCCTCGATCTCGAAGATGCTGGGCGGCACGTACCCGTCGTATGCAAGCTCCGAGTACGCATTGTCATACACCAGCAGCATGTCGAGTTCCTTGCAGCGGCGCACGATGTCCTGCAGGTACTCCTTCGGCGCAATCGCCGAAGTGGGGTTGTTCGGATAGTTGAGATAAAGCACCTTCGCGCGCTTCAGCATGTCCGGCGGGACGCGGTCGAGGTCGATGAGAAATCCGTTGTCGGGACGCAGCGCGTACTTGTACGGCGTTGCATCCGCCAGCAGGGTGCCGCCGAGGTAGGAGTTGTAGCCCGGCTCGGGGATGATGGAGACATCACCCTTGGACAGGTAAGCGAGCGCGAGATGGGAAAGCCCTTCCTTCGAGCCAATTAAAGGAACTACCTCAGTCAACGGATTGAACTCCTGGCCGAATCTCCGCTTCATGAAGCGCGCGACAGCCTCACGGTACTCCATGAGCCCGAGCGCGAATCCGTAGCGGCTCATCGCCGGAACCCGCGCCGCTTCGCACAGCCGGTCGAGCACTGCGGGCGGTGGCGCCAGATCCGCGTCACCGGCGCCGAGGTCGATGACGTCCACTCCCCGCGCGATGAGGTCGCGCTTCTGCTGCGGGATCTTGGCGAGTGGATACTCGGGAAGGCTTAGCAGTCTGTCCGTATAAGGCGGCACTAACGGCTCCGGGTGACGGTGTTTGTGACGCGGCTCACGCCCGGGATCTCGACTTCGACACTGTCGCCGGCGGCGAGCGGTCCGACTCCGGACGGCGTTCCTGTCGCGACGAGATCTCCTGGCTCGAGTGTCATGATCCGCGAGATGTAGGCAAGGAGGGCGGGGATCGAAAAGACCATCTCCGAGCTCCTCCCGCGCTGCCGTTCCGTCCCATTAACCCGTGTGACGACGGTCAGATCATCCAGCGCAGGGAATGTCGATGACTCCTCTCCCAGAGGGCAGAAGGTATCGAATCCCTTTGCTCTCGTCCATTGACTGTCGCTCTTCTGCAGGTCTCGAGCGGTAACGTCGTTGACGGCGACGATTCCCCTTATCGCGCCTCTGCCCTCGTCCTCGGACGCGTCGCGCAGCGTCGTTGCGATCACGATCCCGATCTCGCCCTCGAACTCGACCTGCGACGATGCGCCCGGCATCACGATCGCATCGCCCGAACGGATCACGCTCGACGGAGGCTTGAGAAAGATCAGCGGCTCCTTTGGAACTTCATTGCCGAGCTCCTTTGCGTGTTCGCGATAGTTGCGCCCGACGCAAACGATTTTTCCGGGGCGTTCCGATGAGGAATGAGTCACAGTTCTTACGGGTTGAGTTGCCGGGGAAGCCGCGCGTTCACGAAGCAGTCGCGTGCGCGAGGCGGTAGGCGAGGTTGCGCGGGGCGCCGTGCTCGGCGATCAGCCGGTCCATAATTTCTCGCGGGGCGTCACCGGCGGCGCGAAGGTCTGCGGCCGCCTGCTGGAGCTCGTCCTCATTTGCCTCCACCTCTTCGCGCCCGGCGACGAGAATCACGACTTCACCACGCGGCGCGGCCTCTTCATAGATGGCGGCCAGCTCCGCGATGGTCCCGCGTTTGAATTCCTCGAACTGCTTTGTCAGCTCGCGCGCAACGACGGCGCGGCGCTCACCGGCGCCCTCCGCCGCGAGCGCGCCCAGCGTTGCCGCAACGCGATTCGGAGACTCGAATAACGCGACGGTCCAACGTGATTCGATCACTCCGGCAATCAGGTCCCGTCGCTCACGCCCCTTTCGCGGGAGAAATCCTACAAATGTGAAGCGCTCCGCCGGCAGACCTGACGCGACGAGCGCCGCCATCACCGCGGACGCTCCGGGGATCGGCACGACACGTACGCCCGCTTCCACCGCAGCCGCGACCAATCGCGATCCAGGATCGGAGAGGAGAGGCGTGCCGGCATCGGAGATGAGCGCGATCGAATCGCCCGCGATGAGCCGCGCGACGAGACGAGGCGTCTCCTTCGCTTCGTTGTGCTCGTGATACGAAGACACAGCTGTCTGTATGCCGTGATGGTCGAGCAGTCGCCTGGAGTGGCGCGTGTCCTCCGCGACGATAAGCTGCGCGGAGGACAGTGTCTCGATGCCGCGCCGCGAGAAGTCGCCCAGGTTGCCGATGGGAGTACTCACGACGTAAAGCGTTCCCGCGCTCGCGGCGCTCGACGGCGCGCTGGCGGGCAAGAGTCGCCTAGGCGGCGTACTTCTCGAACTTCTCCGCGAGCTGCGGCTTGCCGACGAAGCCGATCACCTGGTCGACGAGCTTGCCGTCCTTGAAGAACAGAATCGCGGGGATGGATCGCACGTTGAACTTGGTCGAAGTCTTGATATTGGTGTCGACATCGACCTTCGCGACCTTGGCTTTGCCTTTGTACTCAATTGCAAGCTGGTCGAGCACGGGAGCGATCATGCGGCACGGCGCGCACCACGCCGCCCAGAAATCCACCACCGCCAGTCCCTTGTGCTGCTCGATCTGCGTCTCGAAATCCGAATCGGTCACATCAACTGCGTTCGACATCTACGCCTCCAGCCGCGGGGTAGCCCGCGGAGCGTCTTGAGTTAGTTTGGCAGGAAGCCTTTGTCTCTCGCAATTTAATGACCCCAGCAACCCCGCGCGGAATACGCGTCTCGCACATCGGGATAGCGGTTGACTCCCTTGCCCGGACGGCGCCCTTTTTTCGGGACGTGCTGGGCCTGCCGGAGGTCGCGCTGGACGACGCCGATGGCGCACGAATAGCTGGATTCGAAGCTGGTGGTTCGCTCGTCGAGCTGCTCGAGGGAAGCACCGCCGACTCGCCGATCACCCGCTTTATCGAGAAGCGGGGACCCGGCATCCATCACATCTGCTTCGCGGTGGATGACCTTGACGCGACGATTGCCCGGTGCCGCGAGGCGGGAGTCATTCTGATAGACGAGACTCCGCGCATTGGCGCGGAGGGCAAGCGGATCGCGTTTCTACACCCCCGGTCAACAGGCGGGGTGCTGGTGGAGCTCTCAGAGCACTAGTTGCCCGATCTCCCGCAGAAATCCTTGACGGCGGCGATCTCCATGTTGTCCACGTACCAGCGCTGGCCTGGACCCTGGATCGCGTAGAACGTTGGCTGGCGGGTGAGCTGTCCCTTTGTCAGCTCGACGCGCACCGCGCGATGCCCGCCCTCCCAACTCTGCTCGCTGAGAATGCGATATTTGTCGTGCATGAAGTAGCAGGCGAGAATGATCTCGCGCTTCTCGAGCTCGACGCGGTCCATCACGTCGCGCGCGGCACCGTTCTTCGTACCGAAGATGACGGACATGGCCTGGAGATCCTGGGCCTTGACGGCGCGTAGGAACTGGTCGACGGCGAGACGGGCGCTGAGCGCACCGGTGGCGTTGACTCCGGCCGACTGGGCCGGTCTGGGGCGCGGGCTGCTCGCACAGGCCGATGAGAGAACGGCAATGACTGCGATTAATCTGAACGACACTTATCAAGCCTCCGAGAGAATGTACCGCGCATACACGGGACGGTGACGATGGCACTTAAGCAACAACGGCTTTACGTGAACATCGATCACGTCGCCACGCTCCGACAGGCGCGGCGCGGCGCCGAGCCCGACCCGATCGAGGCAGCAGCGATCTGCGAAGCGGCGGGTGCGGACGGCATCACCGCGCACCTGAGGGAAGACCGCCGCCACATCCAGGACGCCGATATCGAGCGGCTCGCGCAGAGTGTCACTACCTACTTCAACCTGGAGATCGCCTGCGTCGAAGAGATGATCGCGATCGCGCGCCGTATCCGCCCGCAGCAGGTGACATTGGTACCCGAACGCCGTGAGGAGGTTACGACGGAGGGAGGACTGGACATCTTTTCCGACCCGCCGCGGATCAGCAATGCAATCTCTGCCCTTTCCGACGCCGGCATCAGGACGAGTCTCTTCATCGACCCTTCGCCCCGAACTGTGGAGATGGCGAGCAAGCTCGGCGTACCGGCAATCGAGTTCCACACCGGATCGTACGCGCACTCCCCGCCAGGAGACGACCGGGCTGTCTCGGCCCTGCGTAATGCGTCACACCAGGCCGCGGGGCTCGGTCTCGCCGTTCACGCCGGGCACGGGCTCACTGTGACGAATGTCGGTCCTGTGGCCTCTATACTGGAGATAGAAGAGCTCAATATCGGTCACTCCATCGTCAGCAGGGCTGTTTTCACGGGCCTGCGTGCAGCGGTTACCGAGATGAGACAGGCAATGGAAGCCGCGCGCGACCACCTTTCTGAGCGGACGGAGACACGCACCCGATGACGACACCCGGCAAGCTGCTCGATTATTTCACACTGGAGGGCGGCGAGTACGCGGGACGACTCGACACCCTCGTGCAGCAGCGCGAGCTCACCGCGGCGGACAAGGCGACGTTCGTTACGGCTGCCCGCGGTCTCCGCGGAAGCGCGACGATGGCGAGGGCAAGTGGAATCTCCAGGCTTGCAGCCACCATCGAGCGCGTCGCGGCCGGGCTCGCAGCGGGAAGCATCTCGTGGAGGCCGGATCTCCAGCGCGCAATGGTCGGCGCGGTTGAAGATGTAAAGGTTCTCGTCCGCGCGGTCCGAATCTGGGGTCCTGAGCAGGATGAGCGCGCTGCATCGGGAATCGCGCGCCTCGCCGGCTTTGCGCCCGATCGCGATGCGCCGCAGAAGGACGTTGTAATTCCCATCTCCGAACTTTTCTACAGCGACAACGGCCCCCACGTTCTCCACGTCGCCGCCACTCCGAATACGCGATACGAGCAGCAGCTCCGCGAGCAGGGTGGAATCCGGCCCCAGGAGACCGCCGCGCCGAGTGAGCGCCTCAAGACTCCCCCGCGCGGCCGCGAACTCCGCGATGTGCTCG
>DATLXE010000464.1:0-5235 GCA_035575795.1 Gemmatimonadaceae bacterium | reverse complement strand
CCGCGCTTCGTCGACCATCGCCTTCATCTCTTCGTAGGTGTACTGCGTGGCGCCGACTGCATCGCCCTCCGACAGCACACCGCCCGTCGCGCAGGTCTTGATCACGTCAGCACCGTATTTCACCTGATAACGGACTGACGCGCGCACCTCGTCGGTTCCGTTCGCCACTCCTTCCCTGACGCCCTGCTCCAGCAGGCCCGGACGCCAGCCGTTGCTGTCGCAGTGGCCGCCGGTGATGCCGAGCGAGTGACCCGCGGCCTGGATGCGAGGGCCGACCACCCGCCCGTCCTCGATTGCCTGGCGCAGCGCCATGTCGTCGAACCCGCTCGAGCCGAGCACGCGGACGGACGTGAATCCGGACATCAGGGTCTTCTGTGCATTCGATACGCCTAGTATCGCGCCGTACGACGGAAAGTCCTTTACCACATCCAGATCGGCCATTGGATCGCCGAGCGTCCTGCCGATGATGTGGACGTGGGAATCGATGAAGCCGGGCAATAGCGTCGCGTCACCGAGGTCAATGATTCTTGCGCCCGCGGGTATCGTGATGGAGCCGGACGGTCCGGCTGCCACGATGCGATCGCCCCGTACGAGAATCGCGGCGCCTGTCACCACCGCGGGACTCGCGATGGTGATCATCCGTGCGGCACGCAGCACCACGGTCTGCGGGGAAGGTGCCGGTGTCTGCGCCATCGCTACCTGGCTCACGACAATGACGAGTGCTGCTGCGACTTTAATCGGAAAGTGTTTCACTTTGCGGCGGGCAGGAGGTTGGCGATCGCTTGCTGCTGCACCGGGATAGTTCCGGGGCGACGGAAATATTATGATATCAGGCAGTAGCTGTCGATTTGGCCCAATGATGAGGAGAGCAGATGCGATTCATGATTCTGGTGAAAGCGGGCAGAAGCTCCGAGGCGGGAGCGATGCCCGACAGGAAGCTTCTCGAGGAAATGGGAAAGTTCAATGAAGAGCTATCGAACGCAGGCGTGCTACTGGCCGGCGAAGGTCTGCAGCCGACCTCAAAGGGCGCGCGGGTGAAGTTTTCGGGATCCAAGCGGATAGTCACAAACGGCCCGTTCGGCGATGCCAAGGACCTGATTGCTGGATTCTGGTTGTGGCAGGTGGAGTCAAAGGAGGAGGCCGTCGAATGGGTGAAGCGGATGCCCAACCCGGTGCCGGGCACCGAATCGGAGATCGAGATTCGTCAGGTCTTCGAGGCGGATGATTTCGGCGACGCACTTTCTCCCGAGACGCGGCAGCGCGAAGAGCGCATGCGCGCCAAAGGCGAACAAAGAAAGAAATAAGGAGCGCTATGAAGTAGCGCCCTTGGTGGCGCGCGCCGTTTCACGTCGCACCACTGGCGCAACGACGGTGCCGAACAGCTCGATCGCGCGCATGACCTTGGCATGCGCCATTGGGCCAACGGTGAGCTGCATCAGGAAGCGCTGGTGAGCGAAGATTTCGTGCTGGGCGATCATCTTGTCGATCACTTCCTGGGGACTTCCCACCATCAGCGCTCCGCGTGGCGTACACTCGGCCTCAAAGCGTCCGCGCGATGCCGGCGGCCATCCCCGCTCCCTGCCGATTCTCGTCATCGCTTCCGCGTAGGCCGGGTAGACATCGTCCGCCGCCTGCCGTGAAACGTCGGCGATAAAGCCGTGGCCGTTGATGCTGACCGGCATTTTCGAAAGATCGTGCCCCGCCTTCGTCGCCGTCTCCCGATAGAGCTCGACGAGCGGCGCGAAGTTCGACCACACTCCACCGATGATGGCGATGGCGAGCGGAAGTCCGAGCGTTGCGGCGCGGATTACCGACTGCGGCGTTCCGCCCACCGCGATCCACACGGGCAGCGGACTCTGTAGCGGCCGCGGAAACACCGACAGGTCTCGGATCGGCGCCCGGTGACGTCCCGACCAGGTGACGCGAACTCCGTCGCGCAGCTTGAGCAGCAGCTCGAGCTTCTCGGAGAACAGCTCGTTGTAATCCTGCAGGTCGTAGCCGAACAGTGGAAAAGACTCGGTGAAAGAGCCCCGTCCCGCCATGATTTCCGCGCGCCCGCCCGAGAGCAGGTCGAGCGTTGCAAAATCCTGGAACACGCGCACCGGGTCATCCGAGCTCAGCACCGTCACGGCGCTGGTGAGCCTGATCTTCTTCGTCAACGCCGCCGCCGCGGCGAGCACGACGGCTGGCGACGATACCGTGTAGTCGGCCCGATGATGCTCGCCTACACCGAAGACATCGAGTCCCACCTGATCGGCTAGCTCGATCTCCTCGAGCAGGTCACGCAGCCGTTGCTCAGCCTGTTCGGGCGCGCCCGTACGCGCCTCGGGCGTCGTCTCGGCGAATGTGTAAAGACCGATCTCCATTTACGATCTTCTAGGATATTGCGACGCGGCTGCGCCGTCCGATGAGCGCATCCAGTGAATACGCGCCAGGGCCGGCAAGCATGATCGCAAGCGCGCCCGCCATCAGCACCAGCGTAAACTCGATGCCCTTCGGAGCAAAAAATCCGTTTTTCATGTGAACGAGAAGGGTCGCGACCAGCATGGCTACGGCGAACCCGAATGCGGTGAGCCGAGTGAGAAGGCCCACTATGAGCGCGATTCCCCCAAAGAGCTCGAGCAGCGTGATGAACGGTGCCGTGATGCCCGGCATGGGTATGCCCATCTGCGCAAACCCGCCTGTTACGCCGGGAAGTCCCATTACGAAAAGCTTCTGCCAACCGTGCGCCAGAAAGACTACGCCGAGTATGACGCGGAGAATCGTTAGACCGATGTCGGTCTGGCGGGGTGAAGGGGGCCGAAAGAGAATCATGTATAACCTCGTTGTCAGGAAGAATTGCGCGCGACCGTCAGGAGCCGGACGAGGGTGCGCAGCTGCTCATCGCTCATGTGTCCCAGTTGCTGCTGATGCTGTTTCGCTACGGGCTCGTCCAGGACGTTGACGATGCGCATCCCGGCTCTCGTGATCTTCGTCGTCACGATCCTTCGGTCGTCCCCGTCGCGGGAGCGCGAGACGAGGCCCGCCTGCTCCATGCGGTCGAGGAGGCGGGTGACGTCGGGCATGCGGTTCAGCAGGCGTTCGCGAATGTCGTTGCGGCAGAGACCACCCGGCGCGGCTCCGCGGAGGATACGCAGAACGTTGTACTGCGAACCGGTTATCCCGTGCGGCTTGATGACGCGCTCGAACGTGTCCGTGAGGAGGTTGCTGGTGCGAAGGATGTTCAGCACGGCCTCGTGCTGGACGCTGCCGAAGGGCTTCCGCTGCTTGATCTCATCGCGAAGGGACGTCATTCATGAAAATAGGTGTTATAACACCCATTGTCAATGAGCCGGCAGTCTTCCCCGAATGACCCGCGGGTGACAATCTTCCGTTACATGACACAGGCACCGGCCCACCCCGTCGTCCACGTCGAATATCCCAGCTGGGTCGATGCCCTGGTCGACTGGGACCGGGTATTCAGCGGCGACGACGAGAAGATGCGGCTCGCGATCGCGGTGTCGCGTACCAATGTCGAGCGCGGCTCGGGCGGCCCCTTCGGCGCGGCAATCTTTGAAGCACCGTCGGGACGGCTCGTTGCCGTCGGCATGAACAGCGTTGTGCGCCACAACAACTGCGTGCTGCATGGGGAGGTAGTTGCCTTCATGATGGCGCAGCAGCGTGTTGGTTCCTTCACCCTGAATGCCCCCAATCTCCCCGTCCATGAGCTGTTCACCTCCTGCGAGCCGTGCGCGATGTGCCTTGGCGCATCGCTCTGGAGCGGAGTGCAGCGTATCGTCTGCGGCGCCGCGCGCGAGGACGCTTCGTTCCTCAACTTCGAGGAAGGCCCGGTGTTTCCGGAATCGTGGAAATACCTGGAGGACCGCGGCATCCGCGTCGAGCGCAATGTGTTGCGCGAGGAGGCGAGAGCGGTGCTCGAGCTTTACCGTGCTACTGGAGGCAAGGTTTACAACGGATGACCACTGACGACCGGCGGCCACCGGCCACCACTCTGGACGCCTCAATGCTTGGCGAGATGTCCGCCGCGCTCCGCGAAGCAAACCTTTCGTTCGCGCGGTCCCACCCCGGTGAGGGCCCCGGCCGCCAGCCGGTCCATACCGTCTATGGTGGAGCGCAGCTCTTCTCCGCCGACTCGGTCCCCAAGCTTGGCGGGATCGCCCTGCGGGCGATGGAAAGCTACGCCACGCAGCCCGCCGCCCTTGGCGAAGCCCTCGGCCTGTCTGATCACCCGGCGCTCCAGACCATCGACCGGCGCGTCCGGGAGAAACTCGCGCGCGAGCCGATCGAGGATTTCCGGATCGACTTCGAGGACGGTTACGGCAATCGGCCGGATGCGGAGGAGGATGGCCATGCTTCCGTAGTCGCTCGTGAAGTCGCGAAGGGGATGCACGAGGGCACGCTCTCACCATTCATCGGGATGCGCGTCAAGCCGCTTAACGAAGAGCTACGCGCACGCAGCATCCGCACCCTCGATCTGGTTGTAACGGCACTTGTCGAAGCGGGGGGATTGCCCGAAGGGTGGGTCGTGACGATACCGAAGATCACGATTATCGAGCAGGTCGCGTACACGGTAGCTGTGCTCAGGCGCCTCGAGAAAAAGCTGGGTCTCGCCGACGGCACGCTGCGCTTCGAGGCGATGGTGGAGACCCCGCAGATCGTGGTCGATTCAAGCGGGACATCGCTCCTGCCGCGACTGCTCGACGCATCCGACGGACGGCTGCGGGGCGCGCACTTCGGGACTTACGACTATACGGCCGGCATCAACATCACCGCTGCTTATCAGCGCATGCAGCATCCGGGTTGCGAATTCGCCAAGCATTTCATGCAGGTGGCGTTCGCGGGAACCGACGTGTGGCTCTCCGATGGATCGACGACGGTGATGCCGGTGCCCGTTCACCGCGCGGAGAAGGGCGGTAAGCCGCTCACCAAGGTCCAGCAGGCCGACAATGCGAAAAGCGTCCATCATGCGTGGCAGCTCCACTTCGACGACGTAAGGCATTCACTGGCGGGCGGATTCTACCAGGGATGGGATCTCCACCCCGCACAGCTAGTCACCCGGTACGCCGCGCTCTACAGCTTCTTCCTCGACGGAATTGACGCTGCCGGCGTCAGGCTCAAGAACTTCGTGAGCAAGGCGGCGCAAGCCACGCTCGTTGGTGACGTTTTCGATGACGCGGCCACCGGCCAGGGCCTGTTGAATTTCTTTTTGCGCGGAATCAACTCGGGCGCAATCAC
>DATLXE010000463.1:0-3069 GCA_035575795.1 Gemmatimonadaceae bacterium | reverse complement strand
GGCTCGAAGTCCGGCGCGGCCTGCCGGACGCGCTCCCATGACGCGAGCGCTTCGGCCTGCCGTCCGAGTGCCGCCTGCGACATGCCGAGGGCGTAGAGCACCCACGGACGGACATCCGGCTTCAGCGCGGCCTTCGACAGGCTCGACATGGCCGTCTCCACGTCTCCTCGCTGATATGCCTCCCAACCGATCTTCGCGAGATCGCTCGTCACCATCGTGTCGAGGGCCGACAGTGCATTCACCCGCCCCTCGGAGTCGGGCCGAAGCCTGACGGCCGTCGCCGGAGGTGGAACCTTGCCAGCCGCGTTGAGCGGTGTTGAACCTGGGCCGTTTTCCGTGTTGAACGGTGTTGCACCGTGGCTGTTTGCCGTGTTGAGTGGTGTCGAACCGTCGCCGCTTCCCGTGTTGAGCGGTGTTGAACCGTGGCCGCCTGCCGTGTTGGGCGGCGTTGAACCGTGGCTGTTTGCCGTGTTCAGCGGTGTCGAACCGTGGCCGCCTGCCGTGCTGGGCGGCGTTGAACCGTGGCTGTTTCCCGTGTTGAGCGGTGTTGCACCGTGGCCGCTTTCCGTGTTGGGCAGTGTTGAACCGTGGCCCGGCTTCACCGGCTGTGGAACGGTCATCCGCGCCGGATCGAGCGCGAGGTAGCCACGCCGCGCCCGTACGCGCAAGCCGTCGCGCTTCACGCGCACCTGGATCGCGCGGAACTTTCCGTCGAACGTGGTGTTCGCCGGCCGGTAGGCCAGCACGTAGTACCGTCCGGCGTCGTCGGCAATCCTCGTGAGCGCGCGGCCGATGTTGTTCTCGTTGCGGATCATCATGCCGCCGGTGTCGATCGCCAGGCTGTTCGGGCCGTCGGCGACGGCGTCGAACTTCGTGACGGCGCCTGCGGAATCCTCTGCCTGGAGTTGTTCAATCGCCCCCCCCAAGCCCCCCCGGTTCAGCCCGCGGACGTCGATGGCGTAAACGCGCGCCCCTGCGCGCGCCGTCTGGCCCACCACCGAACGGAGCGTTGTCTCGATGTCCTGGACGGCGAACCCGTCGCTCAGGAGCACTACGGTCTTCGGACCCGGGATCCGCGCGAGACCGGACGCCAGGCCATTCAGCGACGACATGGTCAGCTGCGATGCGCGCTGGATATCCGTCGCGAAGCGTCTCCCTTTCAGCATCACCGCACCTTCGGCCATCTGGCACTGGTCCGGATCGTCACTGCAGGCCCGCGTCACCGCGCGCTGAATGATGTCGCGCTCATGGCGCGCGATGCGAAGCGCCTCATCCTCATTCAGCAGCCGTGGCCAGTCGCGGGTGAGCTCCAGATTGCGGGTGCGCGAATCGGCGCGCGGCTTGACCTGCTTGATGGCATCGAGCAACTCCGTCCGGACGCTCGTAAGCCTGTTGTTCACCATCCTGTCGCCCGCCAGGACGCCAGCGAGGTCGCCATCCTTGAACCGCCCGGCGATGAACTCTTCGACCGCCTTCCGCGCGCGGTCGAACCCGCCCCCCGGCGTGAGATGGTTGAGATCGAAAAAGAAAATCCATGTCTGCGGCGCCACGGGCGGCGAGGGTGGACCGCCCGACCTGAAGGTCGGGCCTACGCTTGGCGCACCTGAGGTCGGGCTGGCCCCAGCCCCTCCACCAGTCTGCGTCTGGAGATCCCCAACCAGATATATGGCGTCGATCTGTTGTGAGGCGCCTCCTTCGAGGACCTCGAAGTCGTCACGTGTGAGGCCGGTCACGAAGCGCCCGTCTTTGTCGAACACGCGCGCATCGACCTCGATCACCTGCACGGTAGACCGAAATGTCGGCGCTGGCGCCGGTGGCTTCTGTGCCGGCGGCGCCGACGCGGGGGCCTGCCCCCCGGCGATGGATCCGCCAACCAGCAGCGCGAACGCGAGTGAAACGAGGAGACGCGATGTCACTGGGGACGAAGCCTACGAACCTGGTTCCACGCGGGCGACCTGAAGCGTGACCTTCTTCTTCCCGTCTTTCTGGAGCCAGGCGATCCGCGTACCGTCGGGGGACCAGGCGGGCAGGATGGCGTTCTTCGATCCCTGGACCTCGCGCTTCTCACCCTGCGCGTCCATGATGGTGATACGCCCGTTCTTAGGCTCGGCGAACGCAATCACCCTGGTCCCCCTGGGGCCCCACCCGAACGTCATGCCCGGCACGATGACGGAATTCACGAACTCGCCGATGGTCGCACCGCCAACCACCATCATGTTCACCGGGACCGGCTGATTATTGTAGGAGGCGGTCGTGGCGTCTTCGGTGGACGTGCCGCCTGCGGATCCGGTGACATCGCCCGCCGTCCCGCCACGCGCGAGATCGCCCCCCATCGGCGTGCCCCCGCTCCTCGCGGTTCGAGTCTCTGTTTTGACGTCGATCTTGAATGCCGGATTGTCAGGAGATGTCTGGGCGCTCTTGTCCGTCCAATATGCCGCTGCCCAGGCCGGTTCCCCCGGCATGTCCTGCCGCGCCCCGTCGGCGAGTGTCACGCTGTAATGGCGGAGTTTCGCGTCGGACTGTCCGAATCTGCCCTCGAGGGTCTGCAGGTATACCTGCGTGCCGTCGGCGGACCACGCGAGCCGTGACGGTTGCCCTTTCAGCATGTCGATGTCGAGTTCCGCGACCTTCGCCGGCTGAGAGAACTTGACCGTCGCGACCCGCATCGGCGACTGCGCGACAAGGATTGCGGGGAGCACGACGAGTGCGGCGGTAATGATCCGGATGCGCATGATGACAATCCTCCTGGGATCCATCTATTGTTTGATTCGATCGCGCTGCTGCAAACGGGATTGCAGTTCCACCGCCGTCGGAAGCGCCACGAGCCCGGCGCGGAGCGCCTGCACCGCGAGCGCAGGCTGCGACAATTTCAGGTAGCCGTCCGCCAGGGCGAGGTGCGCGGATACGAGCGACGGATCGAGATGCGCCGCGCTGCGCCAGGCGGACAGTGCGGCCCGTGCGTCCCCCGCGCCATCCTGCGCCCAGCCGAGGAAGAACGCCGTGAGCGCGCGTTCTTCGAGCCCCATCGACCGCTGCAATGCAGCGGCGGCCCCTGCATAGTCCTCGCGC
>DATLXE010000462.1:0-1964 GCA_035575795.1 Gemmatimonadaceae bacterium | reverse complement strand
TCCGGACGCGAGCGGAACCGGCGACGTTTCGATCCCGGCGCCTGACGTCACCTGCGCGGGCGTGCCCCCGGTGACAGGCACGGCCCAGATGTGGCGCCGGTCAATGTCCTTTGCGTTGGTCGAGTAATAGAACGTCCTGCCATCTCCCGACAGTACGACGGACGCCTGGTTCTCGATCAACCCATCCGTCGTCGTCAGCAGCGTGGGCTTTGCGTTCGGCCGCAGTTCCACCGAGTAGTAGCGCTCCCACTCATCGACGGGGCCGGCGGGCAGCGATGGCTCCGGCGGCACGCCGCGCCCCGTTCCGCGCCCGCCGAACCCGCCCTGGTTCAGCGGGAAGACGACATAGTTACCCGCGAGGCGGGGATTGTTGATGGACGCAAACATGCCTTCTCCGGCCTCGTTGTGCCAGGCTTCCTCCGCCTCCCCCGTTGCCACGTTCGCCTTCATGAACGCCAGCGTGTACCCGCCACGAAATGCCGCGCGCATCAGCCCTGGAATGCGCAGCGCCGCCGGATTCGGCGTTTGCGCTCCCGGCTCCTGCTGCTGCGACTGCTGTCCGAACGACAGACCGGGACGGCGTGCAAAGACGATGTGCCTGCCGTCGGCGGTCCACATGGGATCGGAATCGAAGTCGACGCTCGGCGCCATGTAGGTGATCGTGCGCGTCTTGATGTCGAGCACGGCCACGAAGCTGTGGTCCTGCCTCGTCGTCACAAAGGCGATCTTCCTGCCATCGGGGGACCATTTCGGGCTGCTCTGCACGCCCCAGGATCTGATGTAGGCCTTGTCCGCGCGGTCCTTGTCGTTCAGCGGAGGCGTCGGCGTCACGAGGGCTCGATAGCTCTCGCCGTCCTTGACGAAGAGGACCGCGGTGCCGTCAGGCGCGAGCTCGGGGGCGCCCCCCTCGGCGACGCGCCACGCGGGTCCTCCGCTCGTCCGCACCGCCCAGATGGCTCGCTCCGCGCCGTCGGGTGACGCGGACGCGTTGGCCACCCATCCCGCACGATTCGGCGCGGTCCCGCGCAGAAACACGACCGTCGATCCGTCGTCCGAAATCCGGATGGCTGAGATGTCGACGCCGTCGTCTTTCATGAAGCTGGTGAGACGGACCGGCGTGAACGAGGGCGCGAGGGCGGTGTAGGCGTTGCGCCTGCCTTCTTCGTAGGCCGTCCACGCGATCCGATCCACGCGCTTCGCGGCGACGAGCTCGAGCGGGTTCGGGTTACTGAGGAACTGCTGATAGAGCGGTGTTTGCCTGGTGGGCGCGGTCTCGACTGGCGGCGGCGCGACACAGACGGCGAGCGCGACCGAGGCCGCCAGGGTGCATGTGCGGGCAGAACGAAGCATCCGGCTATCCCTCCGCGGCCGAGTCTACTCCAGCGGATACAATGTGCGGCTATGCGATGCAGACTCCCGGTAGTCGTGTTTTTCCTGACGGCGTGGGCGCCGTTGTCCGCGCAGGAATCGAAAGCGCCGACATTCGAGCAGATCATTGAATTGAAGCGCCCTGGTGGCGTGGCGCTGTCACCGGATGGTTCGCAGGTCGCCTTCACGGTCGGTGAGACGAACTGGGAGGACAACGCGTACGAAACCGAGATCTTCCTTGCGTCGACCACTGGCGGCACGCCGATTCAACTGACGAGAGCGAAGAAGTCGAGCAGCGCCCCGGCGTGGTCGCCAGACGGCACCTGGCTCGCGTTCGTCTCGGATCGCACCGACAAGCGCCAGATCTACCTGATCAACTCGCGAGGCGGTGAAGCCCGGCCGCTCACCAGCGTCGAGGATGGGATCAACAACTTCAGCTGGTCGCCCGATGGCAAGTCCATCGCGTTCACGATGACGGAAGCGAAGAGCGACGTTCAGAAGGAACGGGACAAGAAGTTCGGAGAGTTCGAAGTCGTGGACCAGGACTGGCGGATGACGCACCTCCATCTGATCGACGTGGACCCGAATGCCACCGA
>DATLXE010000461.1:0-1730 GCA_035575795.1 Gemmatimonadaceae bacterium | reverse complement strand
CCCCGGTTCAGGTCACGGTACGGGCCACCGAGTCGGGGGAGATCGCCTTCGCCTGCGGGATGGACATGCTCAAGGGAACGGTCGTGGTCAGATGAGCCGTTGTGCCGCGGTCAGGACGGATGACGATAAGCAGGGAGCATCAGGTCGTCGCGTCGTACGGACGCTGACGGGCGAGGCGATGCGCAGATGGCGAATGACAAACAACAGGAGAACACAGTGAAGCAACTGATTATGGTGGGCCTCGCAATCGCGTCGATCGTCGCGGCCGCGTGCGGCCGCCCAGCCGAGAAAGCACCCGCATCAGAGGGGGGCGCGGCGACAGCCCCTGTCCCGGCGTCAGGGTCCAGGGCGCAGGAGCTTGCCATCACGTTCAAGACTGAACCGGAGCCGCCGAAGATGGGCGACAACACGTTCGACGTCCACGTGATGGGCGGCAACGATCAGCCTGTGACCGACGCGGAGGTGTCGATCCAGCTCTACATGCCGGCAATGCCGGAAATGAAAATGCCAGAAATGCGGACGACCGTCCCGTTGAAGCATGAAGGCAGTGGTCGGTACCGGGGCAAAGGCAACGTCGCCATGGCGGGTGCGTGGGATGCCACGGTGAAGGTGATGCGAAGCGGTCAGGACATTGGCAGTCGCACGTTTAACGTCACGGCACAATGAGAGTCGCCCAATCTGGTTCACACAGTTTATCGACTTGGACCGGGTTGGCGGCCGCGGTCTTCGGTACCGCTGTTGTGATGAATTTCGTCTGGGAACTGGCGCAGTCGCCGCTCTACGCACGCATGCACCCGTTCCCGGCGCGCATGTGGCACTGCTTCGTCGCGAGCCTTGGCGACGGGTTCCTCGTCCTGCTGATCTGGACGACCGGGTGGATCACCTTTCGACGACCGGACTGGTTTCGACCTCCGCGGTGGAGCGCCTATGCGGTGATGCTGACGGCCGGTCTGGCGCTAGCCGTGATCGTCGAATGGGTTGCATTAGGCGCCGGGCGGTGGGGTTACACGCCGCGAATGCCGCGCGTGAGTGGCGTCGGTCTTGTGCCGCTGTTGCAATTGGTGATCTTGCCGCCGCTGATCTTCGCGGTCGCGCAACGGCTGCGGGCGGTGAGAGCGTAGAACCGAGTATGGGCACAACGCGGTCGGGACGCTGGGTGATCGTGGTCGATACGAAGGCACCGCTGGAGGAGCTGGAACCAGACGATCTCGTAGATCAGCGCGGCACAGCCGCTGCCCACGAAAGCAGCAGCGCCGGCATATACCGGCGAGCAGTCACGGACGGAAGACCTTTCGAAGACAGGACGGGCGGATAGTATCTCCCGCTTGGCATTTTCCAGGGCTCTTGCGACGTGGCTCATTCCGAGAAGGGGTGTGGGATCCAGATTTCCCACGTCAGGAACAGTACAAGAACCACGACGACGACGACGAGCAGCGTTGCCGCCAGATCGAACCGCAGCGCGCTGTCGCCTGGCTGAACTTCCTTTCTCGGTGGTCGGCTCATGGCATTCTCTTTCCCCGGCAACTCATTCGGCGACCGCAAGCAGTCGCAGCGCGTTGGCGATCACGAGCAATGACACGCCCATGTCGGCCGCGATGGCGGCCCATAACGTCGCGAAGCCGCCGAATGTGAGCGCGACGAATACCGCCTTGACCCCGAGTGACAACCCGATGTTCTGCCGGATGATCGACAGCGTGCGGCGGGAGTGGCGAACGAGCCAGGGCAGCTTC
>DATLXE010000460.1:0-2690 GCA_035575795.1 Gemmatimonadaceae bacterium | reverse complement strand
GTAGCCCGGGGGGATTGTCCTCCCCTCCCCCCGGGGGGCTCACACAGATCCGGACGTGCGCGATTGATGCATCCGGTTCCTTGCAGTCGCCAGAGCATGATGCCGACTGTGATAACCGCCACTACGACAGCTCCGGCACATGCGAGCGTTCGCTACATACCGTCACAAAGATCATCGGGGATCGGCAGGTCGTCACGTCGGCCTGACGCTCATCTTGTCGATGCTGGGTTTCGGCGTCCTCGCCTTCGTCGCGCCGGGGAACGTGCTGAGAGCGATTTTGCGGATTCTGCTGGGCGCAGCAGGGGAGATGTAGCCTGCCATTGCGACTACGCCATGAGCGTACGACGTCGCTTTGCCCGAGACGGCTTGGCAATGGCGATCGGAGGAATCTGCACCGAAAGGTAGGAGCTTTCGCAGGAGTGGTTCCTCAGTCCGCGGCACCCAAGGTGTTCGAGGCGTACGCGCCGAATGTGTGATCAACACGGAGCGACGGGACAGCGGCCCGAATCCGCCATGTGATTCGCTTCGAAGGCCCCCGTCCTGGCGCGCGGGAATCAGGGCCAACACATGCGTACTAGTGTAGTGTTTCGTAAATAGGTGGTGTTTGTGGTAGGGTTTGGTATGCGTCTGCCTACTCCGCCTTTGATGCTTACTGATGGCCAGCAGCAAGTGCTTGAGGAGGTGGCTCGATCGCGGGTGTCGCCTCATCGGCAGGTGCAGCGTGCGCGCGCTTTGTTGCTGGCCGCCGATGGCGTGGCCAACACGAGGATCGGCGCTGACGTGGGGGTCTCGCCGACGACGGTCAAGGCGTGGCGTGGACGCTTTGGTGAGGAGGGGTTGGCGGATCTGGGTCGTGTCGCTCCGGGGCGGGGGCGCAAGGTGTCAATCTCGGATGAGAAGGTCGCCGAAATCGTTAACGCTACGCTGCACGAGAAGCCCGCAGGGCATACTCACTGGAGTTGCCGCACGATGGCCAAGGCCACGGGTGTCAGTCCCGCAACTGTGCAGCGTATCTGGTCAGCGCGCGGTCTGAAGCCACACCGGGTCAAGACGTTCAAAGTCTCAAACGACAAACAGTTCGAGGCCAAGCTGATCGACGTCGTTGGCTTGTACATGAACCCGCCCGAGCGGGCGGTGGTGTTGTGCATGGACGAGAAAAGTCAGATCCAGGCCCTGGATCGCACGCAGGCAAGCCTGCCGATGAAGAAGGGGCGCGCGGGCACGATGACCCACGATTACAAGCGCAACGGCACCACAACGTTGTTCGCCGCGCTGAATGTTTTGACCGGCAAGGTCATCGGCAAATGCCTGCCACGCCATCGCCACATCGAGTTTCTCAAGTTCCTGCGGATCATCGATCGCGAGGTTCCCAACGGGCTGCAAATTCACCTCGTGCTCGACAACTACGCAACCCACAAGCACCCGAACGTGAAAGCATGGCTGACCAAACACCCCCGCTTTCACCTGCACTTCATTCCAACCTCAAGCTCATGGCTGAACATGGTCGAACGCTGGTTCGGCAAACTGGATGACAAGGCAATACGGCGAGGCGTCTTTCAGTCCGTGCCCGATCTCATCGCCGCCATCGAAACGTACCTCACGACAAACAACGAGCAACCCAGCCCCTTCATCTGGACAGCCACCGCCGAATCAATCCTCGCGAAGGTCCGCCGCGGCCGCGTCACCCTCGACCGAATCACCAACTAATAATGAGACACCACACTAGTTCCCGGTGTAGCGCAAGCGCTCGACGAACTGTCGAGGAGCGCTCCTCTCGCGCTGGCGACGTCGAAGGCGAAAGCATATGCAGAACCCCTCCTGAATCACTTCGGACTGTTGTCGTTCTTCGCGGTGATATCTGCGCCGGAACTGTCGGCCGTCAACGAGGTCAAAGCAACCACTATTGGACGAGCGCTCCAAAACCTGGACGTCAAAGCGGCCGTGATGGTCGGCGACACCCGTTTCGATGTCGAAGGTGCCCGCGCCCACCGCCTTCCTACCGTCGGGGTTTCGTGGGGAACGGATTCGGAAGTCGACCTCATCTCAGCCGGAGCAGCGACAGTCGTACATGAGCCAGCTTGCCTACCCGAAGCGGTTACACGATTGGGCGTCGACATGTGCTCGCCGCGACGCTTGAAGCCGGGCGGAAGGAACTCCTCGCGAGCGGGCAGTTAACGCCGCCCGCGGGGCAGTGGTTTCGGCAGACGCTCGAGCTGGCCCGTACCGAAGTATGCAGCCGAGTGAGATTCGTTATCCATAATTCCCGGACTGTATCGAAGGGCCGCAATCGCGCGCGCCGTGCGCAGTACTCGCCTACCTGATCCTCGGTTTCGGATTGCAGGGATCGCAGCGGCGCATGAACATCGTCGCTGAATCTCCCGCCCCACGCGCGATCATGTCCCTGTCCCCGTCTGCAACGCGCTCGCTCAGCAAGTTCTGCTCCTACTGGAAGGGGTGGGTGGTTCCTCTTTGGGGAAATCTGAAGAGGAGCGCATCCCCCTTGGGTGGGCACCCCTGCCGGTGTCAGCAGGTCGTCCGGCAGGGCTTCGCTCAGGCTGCCGACGCTTGTGAGTATGTGTTCACACGAGACACCAGACCCGGCAGGCACGATACATGGACATGAGAATCCTCGACGCCGTCGCCTCCTATCTGATGCTCTCGGGATTCTCTGACCTTCAGCACCCCGCCAT
>DATLXE010000459.1:0-14223 GCA_035575795.1 Gemmatimonadaceae bacterium | reverse complement strand
CCGGCACGTGCAGACGGTGGACCTCGGGAAGTGCGCCCGAAATCCAGCGCGCGATCGTCGGCACGCGCTCGTACGGACCGATCAGCTCGCGCGGCAGCTGGCGTGACAACGCCACAGTTGTCAGCACGGGATTCTCCGCGTACGCCGGATAGATCTCGTAGCGCTCGTCCACATGATCGTGTCCGCGTACCATGTGCGTGACAGGATGTCCCAGCTCCGCGCTGAGTGCGCAGAACGCCGCAAAATCCTCGTAGCCGAACGAGCTTCCACGCGTCGTGCGGTTCGGCATCTTCTTACGGGCGCGGGGGTGAGCGCGGGTCCACGTGAAATCGGACAGGCACCGCGGGTCGTTCCACGCGCCGCTTTCGCGCAGCTCGTCGTGCAGGTCGACGAGCGGAAAGCCGCCGTGCGTGACGAGCAGTCCGTCCGGGAAGATGAGCGCGCGCGGACCGATGGCCGCCATCCGCACCGCCAGCTTCCCCGCGCGAGTGATCCACTCGTCTTCGAGATGATCATTCAGGAAATCGCTGAAGTCCGATGGGCTCACCGTCGCCGAGAATCCAGCGGCGGTGTCCTGCAGCGCCTCGTCGTGATTGCCGATCACAATACATATGGACCCTGGCCTCTCGACGACCAGACGAAACACGCGAATGAGGACTTCGAGCCCGTAGCCGTGATCGTCGAAGAAATCTCCCAGGAAAACAATCCGGGGATTTGCGCCCGCGCCCGTCTCCCGCCATATCAGCGCGAGCGCCGACTCGAGAGCGAGCAGGTCACCGTGCAGGTCGCCGATTATCCAGACCGGCGAGTCCGCCGGAATGTCCTTGACGCGGATGACGCGATCGTTCGCATCAGAGCGATCCGCGTCGAACATCATTCCCGGCCCGCCGCCCTGGTCGAAAAGTTTTTCCAGCTGCTCGACCGGCGCGCGCATCTCACTGCGATCGCGCGCTACTTCGATGGCGGCGCGGATGGCCGTCCAGTCGAGATCCTCGACGTCGACCACCGCGGGAATCGGCGGGGGGGCCGGTGCGGCGGCCACGCAAGGCTGATACGGCCCAAACGGGCCTTCGTCGCACGAGTGGACCGACCGATCGTCAGAAACGACCGGCGGAGTGGTAAACGTCTCAGGCTCCACTGATCGTCAACGGAAGCTTGGCGATCTTCTTCGCCTGCCGGCCAACCGCGATCACGTCGCCCTCCTTCAATGCGCGAGGCGCGCTCACCGCCTCCCCGTTTATCAGGGTCTCGTTGGGCGTGCCGGCGATCGGCGAAACCTGCCAATGCCGATCGGGCCCGCGATCCAGGACGAATTGCCGCGCGTCCCAGAACTCGGCCTCGGGTCCGAACTGCAGCGCGAGGTGTTTTCCCATCTCGGTGCGAACGCCGATCTGTATCGCGCGCCCGCCCGATCCCGCAAGCTGAATTCGCTCACCGGCAAGCGGGGATCCCGCTACAGCCCTGGCCGCGGCGGGTTTGGCAGCCACCGATCTTCCCGTTGCGGCAGCAGTCTTGACTCCTGCTTCCGCCTTCAGCCCCCGCCCACTCAGCGTCGCGCGAAGCTCGGCGGCCGTCGGCCGCTCGGCCGGGTCGGGCGACAGGCATTTGTGAAGCGCCGCGCTCACCGCTGCGTTCGAGGCCGGCGCCGGCATGACGCCGGCAAGCAGCGGCGGCTTGGCGGCATATGCCCTTACGAGCTTCGCATACTCGGCCTGATCCTCGCGCCAGTACGGGTGAACTCCCGCGAGCAGCTCATATAGTATGAGCCCACAGGTGAAGATGTCGGATGCCAAGCCTGGCATCGACCCCTTGGTCATGTGCTCGGGCGACCGATAATTGTCGGTGCCGACGTAGCCCTGATGGCCATGCCACGGCGCGCGCTTGTCGGCAAGTAGCGAGAAATCCATGTCGATCAGCTTGAGCTGGAAACCCGAGCCGATTGAGGAGTCCTTGATGAGGTACGCGTTCGGCGGCTTGAGGTCGGCGTGCACGATCTTCGACTCGTGCAGCGCACCAATTCCCGACATCAGCACCTTCGACCACGTGACGTGGCGCGCCCACGTCGCGGGATCGCGCAGCGGTGAAACCTTGCTACGTTCGTGGATGGCGCGCTCTTCATCGAGCATCTGCTGCAGGTCGCCGCCATGCTCGACGAACTCGTAGGCCTGAAAGTATGTCGGACCGCCCCAGCGTTCCTCGAACGCGTCGACGAGCTGCACCGCGTAGTGCGCCGCCTTGCCGCTGCGTACCCGCGCCGCCAGCTCCTGCTGATAATCGACGAACGCCTTGTACCAGATGACCGTGACGGCCGGCGACTTGTATTGCTTGAAAAAAATCTTCCGCCCGTCCGCCGCCTCGGCTGCGTACGAGATCGCCATCGCCCCAGGTCCGAAGACCTTGGTGATGCGATACCCCCGGATTCTGTCGCCGACCTTGAGCTTCTTCGCCACGCTTAACCCGTCGTCAGAGCGCGACCGTTTCGGCCGACTTCGAGACGCTTGCCGCCAGCTGCTTGAGCGTTGTTTTGAAGTGCGCCGGATCGGAGGTGAACTTCTGCAGTGCCTCCTGAGGCGAAAGGCCCTCGTACTCCACCACTTCCCATTCCGACTTGTCGATCTGGCTCAACCGGTCGTAGCCCTCGAACTGGGGCGCGAAGAGACTGAGAATGATGCGGTTCGCCATGATGACGTTCGCCACGTCCTGCAAACTGCCGCCCTTTGCTTCCTGAATCGACAGTGTCTCCTTGAACGACGCATCGGTGAAGACGACGACCACGCGCGCCGCGGCGCTCCGATAGCGCCATTTCGTCGCTTCCTCACCCTGCGCTCCCTTTGGTTGCGCTTCCATGGTCGCGACTTTGTACAGCGCGTCGAGAAGTGATTCAGGCTCGTCACCACCGCCGGCGGCCCGCAGGGCGGCGAGCTGCGCCTTGAGCGCGGCGGTGTCGCGAACGAACGGGTTGTCCTCGAGCCATTCGAGGCCGTCGCTCTGGGCAGCTTCGATGTCACGGTAGCCGACGACTTTACCGCGCCAGTCCTTCACGGCCGAGGCGGCGTTGGCGTCGCCGGTGTTCAACGAATCGATGAAGGTCTCGATGTTCTTGCGCAGCGCGTCGATGATCGGCGTCATGCTGCCCGAGACGTCGATAAGGAAGACGATATCAGCCACGCCTTTCGTCTTGGCGCGGGCCTGGAGCGCGGGCTCTTGCGTGACCGGCGGCGGCTCGGCTGGAGCGTCCGTGGGTGCTTCGGTCGCTGCGTCAGCCATCGGGACTGATTCCGTCTCCGACTCCGTTGCCGGCGTCGCGCCAACAGGGGTCACAGGGGCAGCGTCGGTCGCCGCACCATCGGTGGTTGGTGTTGAGGTGCGGTCGGGCGATTCCATCGCGTGCTCCGTGCGGTTGGGGATTCTCTGGAGATAGGGCCTGAGCCGGGGTACAATGCACGTTCGTTGCCGCAGCAAGTTGCCACCGTGAAGGGGTTAGCCGGAGGTGCCTGACGAACGTTGGGCGAGGAGCACGTTCGCCGACGCTGATGAGCGATCGAGTTCAGGGCAGCGCTCGCAAAATCGCGTCACTGAATCGGGTATCCGGTTATACATTCGAGCTGATGCCAAGCCCACTACGCGATCTTTTTGCCGGCAGGCTGGGCGGTCGGCGGACGGTCGAGACGATCGCCGCATCCCGCACCTTCGCCGACGTCATCCTGCCACTGCGAACCCGCGCGGCGCTCGACGAGGCGCTGAGCCTCGTGCACAGCCACGAGCTGATCTTCAACCAGTGGGGGCTGGGGGAGAAGCACTCGAGCGGCCTTGGTCTCGCGTTCAACTTCGCCGGGCCGCCCGGCACCGGCAAGACGATTTGCGCCGAAGCGATCGCGACGGCGCTGGGCAAGAAGCTCCTGTCGGTGCGCTACGCGGAAATGGAGTCAATGTGGGTGGGAGAGACGCCCAAGAATGTCGCCGCCGTTTTCAGGATGGCAACCGAACAGGAGGCCGTTCTCTTTTTCGATGAGGCTGACTCGATCGCGTCGCGCCGCAGCACCGGGGCGACGCAGGGACACCAGCGCGAGTCCAATACCGTAGTAAACGTGCTGCTCAAGGAGCTCGAGGCGTTCAACGGTGTCGTCATCTTCGCCACCAACCTCGCGGTAAACTTCGACCCCGCGTTCGAGCGGCGCATCCGAACCCACGTTCGCTTCGAGATGCCTGGCGTCGAAGAGCGGGAGCAGATCTGGAAGGTACAGATCCATCCCGCGAAGACGCCGCTTGCGCCGGATGTCGATTTCCGTGCGCTTGCCGAGCGTTATGCGGTGAGCGGTGGCGACATCAAGAACGCTGTGCTCAAGGCAGCGACAATGGCTGCCGGGGAACCCGGCGCTGATGCAGCAAAGAGCATCCGCCAAGCGCAGCTCGAGCGGGCGATGGACGATGTGGTTTCGGGAAAGGGCGTGATGCAGCAATCGCTGTTCGGCGAAGGCGAGCAGTCCGCCGAGACCCGACTGGCAAATGCCGTCGAGGCCGCCGAGCTCAGGTGGCGCAAGACAGCTCAGGCAGCGATCGGCATCGCCGGAGCGGCTGCCTTGCTCGCGTTGATCGCGCTCGCTGTGACACTCGCCCGTGCGCTATAGTCGGACGTTCCGATTCTCCTGAATTGGCTCGCTCACGCACCTGCTACGTCTCACATTCGTACGAGTTGATTTATATCTACACTGATCTCAGTATACTACGAATCGAAATCTGACCCTGTCTGCCTTTCGGGCGCTGACGCAGCCCTAAATCGCGTCACTTTACGATCAAGGAGGTTATGGTGATGAAGAGCTCCTCAGTAGTATCGCTGCTTATCGCACTCAGTCTAGGCGCTGGGACTGAAGCTTTCGGACAAGATCGAGAAGGGGCAAGAGCAAAAACTGGCCAGGCAAAGATGGCAAAACAAAGCCTTTACACACGCCTCGGCGGCGTTTTCGCCATCGCCGCAGTCGTGGACCATTTTAGCGACGCGGTGGTCCAGAACCCGATCGTAGGAAAGACTTCGCAAAACCCGGCCCTCAGGGAATGGCACACAAAAAACCTGGGCAGATTGCCTGGCCTCAAGTTCATGCGGACCCTTTGGGTCTCCGAGGTCACGGGCGGCCCAATGAAATTCTCTCCAACAAAACGCGGCAAAGGTCGTCTGACCCTTGAGGAGGCGCATCGTGACCTCCAGATCTCGCCAAGAGAGTTTGATGAAGTGGCGGCCGAGTTGGGGCGCAGCCTTGACTTCGCAAAGGTCCCTGCGCGTGAGAAGGGAGAAGTGCTCGCCGCCTTCGCGGCACACAAAAAGGAAGTAACGGCTGGCTACAGGGCGAGGTGATAATGGCTGGCTAAGCTTCAGGGCACCATTCATCTCTCGCCCTTCGAATAAATCCGCGCGTTACGCGGTCTCGCGATCGGGGGCTGTTCTCATGGCACCCACACCTCCCGACGCGAGCGTCCGCGCAAGCAGCATCGACGAGATCGAGCTCCCGCCGATGAGGAGCCAGCCGAGCGGTGTCGGCGCGACCAGCCCGAGGAAGCCTCGCATGGGCGGAAGGACGAGCATCGCAGCCAACACGCCAGCGGTACCCACGACAACCCGCCGAATGGAAGGATCGAGATCCCCTCCACGTGTACCCGCGTCTAACGTCTGGGTAAGCTGCGTGGATACGATACTCGCGAATGCGACGGTGCGGGCGAGCGGGATACCACCCGCGCGGAGCGCGACGAGGTAGGCGGCAAGCGACGGCACCGCCGTGGCACCGCCTCGCACGAACACCTCGTCGCGAAGAGGCTTTCCGAGGGCCGACGCGCCCTCACGCCGGAGCGCAGCGAGGTCGTGGTTCCTCGGGCGTTCCAGTACGACGGCCAGCGCGGGCAGCACGTCCGTCATCAGGTTCATCGTCAGGATCTGACGGCTTGTGAGGGGCGAGGCCAACCCGAACAGGCCCGCGCCCGCCGCGAGTCCGAGCTCGCCGAGGTTTCCTCCGAGCAGCAGCCCCAGCGCGCGGCGGATATTGCGCCAGAAGGCACGACCCTCGACGAATGCCTCAACCAGGGTCGCGAAGTCATCGTCGGCAAGGACGACGTCGGCCGCCTGTCGCGCCACCTCGGTACCACCGCGCCCCATCGCCACGCCGACGTCGGCCAAGCGGAGCGCGGGCGCGTCGTTCACGCCATCTCCCGTCATGGCCACGGTGTGTCCCCGACGCTGAAGGCTCTCGACGATGCGCACCTTGTCGACCGGCGTGGCGCGCGCGATGATCGTGACCAGCTCGAGCATTTCGTCGAGCTTCGCTTCTTCGAGGTTGACGATGTCGGCTCCGGTCAGCACGTGCGCCCCATCGTCGACGAGCCCTGCCTGGCGCCCGATTGCTTGCGCCGTGGCTGGGTGGTCGCCCGTGATCATGATGACGCGAATGCCCGCGGCATGACACCTCTGCACCGCCGTCCGCACCCCGGCGCGGAGTGGATCGGCGAGGCCGAGGAAGCCAAGGGCAACCAGGCCTTCCGGCTCGTCAAGCGCGACGCCGGGGGATCCCTCTGCAACCATCAACACCCGCAGACCGCGCGCGGCTAGATCTCCCACACGCTCCAGCAGCGCCTCACGCCCGGCGTCATCGAGAATCTCATCGGTATTATTACGCCGCACGCGGTCACACCGCGGGGCAAGCGCCTCAGCCGCACCCTCGACGCAGAGTCGTCCCTGGACGACGCAGGCATGAAACAGCCGCGCGGACTCGAAAGGCTGCTCGGCGTCCCGGCGCGCCCGCAGCGCATCGCCCAAGCCGATGGCGTCCACCGCTGTCGCGACGACGGCGTCAGTGGGGTCGACGTCGGCGTCCGGTGCGTCTGGATGCGGCCCTGCCAGGCCGGCCGTGAGCAGCACCTGTTGCAGATGGGTCGGCAGGGATGCCGGCAGGATGTGTTCGATGTCAATGTCCGCCACGAGCGCGAGCGCGAGGCGACCCTCCGTCATGGTACCCGTCTTGTCCGCGCAGACGGTATCGACGCGCCCGAGCGCCTCCACCGCGGACGGACGCCGAACGATGGCATTGCGTGCTGCGAGGCGCCGCGCCACGGCGGCCTCACCGAGCGACGCCAGCAGCGGCAGTCCTTCCGGAACGGCGGCGAGCGCGACGCTCGCGCCGAGCGCGATGCTCGCGGCGGGAGGCTCACGACGCAGGATGCCTGACAACGCCACGATCGCGCCCCCTGCCCCCGCGACAGGGAGCACCTGGCGAAGCATCTGGTGCAGCCGCGTGGTGAGCGGGGTCTGTCGGAGCGGATCCATCGCAATCATGGCCGCAATCACACTTCCCATGCGCGTGTCCCGGCCAACCGCGATTACCACCGCCTGACCAGTTCCGGTGGTCACATCACTGCCCGCGAGCACGACCTGCGCAGCGTCCGACCCACCGGAAACCACCTTGGCGACGGGGACCGATTCCCCGGTCAACGAGGCCTCGTCGACCTCGAGCCGGTTCGCCATCACGAGTCGTGCGTCGGCTGCGACGCGGTCGCCGCGCGCGAGGAGCAAGGCGTCGCCCGGCACCACGTCGGCAGCGGGAAGCGAGACGGCTCGGCCATCCCGCAGCACGCGCGCGATCGGCGCGTTCATGTGCTCCAGCGCTTCCGCCGCCTGCCCAGTACGAAGCTCCTGCCAGACTCCGGCGGCAGCGTTCGCGACCAGCATCGCGGCGATCATCACCGCGTCCGCAGGCGAACCCAGGAAGAGCGACAGGGCGGCGCCGGTCGCGAGGATGCCGGTGAGCGGCGATGCGATCTGGTCGAGTAGCGCGACGCGCAGGGGGTTCGGGCGGCGCTGAACGGTGGTGACGACCCTCCGTTTCGCGGCGCTGGCGCTCGACAGTCCGGCATCGCTGCTGTCGAACGCGCGGAGCACATCGGCCACGCTTTTCCCGCCCCAGCGCTCCGGCCGAGGATCCGCGATCGCCCCCGCCACCGACGTGGTGCGCGCTCCGCCCCGCAAGCGAACCCAGCCTGCGCCGAGTGCACCGAGTGCGGCGGCTGTCGCCGGAAGCGCCGCCTGCGCCAGCGCCGGCCGCCCCCGCAGCCCCCACACCGCGCCGATCACACTGGCGATCGCCGAGAGGATCACTGCGTCGCGCGCAGCAACGGTTCGCAACGCGGCCGTCTCGAGTACACTCGTCACCGCTGCCAGATCGGGGACCAGGAGGTCGGCGTGCGCGGTGACGCGCCAACGGCCATTGGTCAGGGCGATCGCCAAGTCGGCGGCGCCGAACGCTGCGGCGTCGGGGGCCCCGGCGAGGAACGCGACTCGGTGTCCGCCGCGCTGGTGTGCACGAATCGCAGTCGCCGGATCCACGTCCGGCGAGAGGGCCACCCCGGCTCGCTCGGCGACATTTCGTGCCGTTACGGAGCCTTCGCCGGCGAGCACCGTCAATGTGACGCCATGCGCGCGGCAGGCTTTCACCAGGGAGAACGCGGCAGGAGATACTCTCGGGCGGAGGGCAAGGATCCCTACGGGCTGTCGCCGCCCCGGACTTCGCAGCACCAGCAGCAGGTCTCCCGCGCACTCGAGGCGAATGGCCGCAGCGACCCGGTCACTCTTGCGGACCGCACGAAGCTCGAAACGCACGCCGTCGCGTGTGGCGGTCGCAACCTGCCCCTCGAACCGGGCATTCTCGACTAGCGCCCCGTCACCGCGCCGAAGAGGCAGTGCAGAAATCCACGGCGACTCCGTTGCGCTCGCGACCGCCCCGGCAATGGCGAGGACCTCGGCGGTCTCATACCCCGTCCCGGGCGCAACGCGATGCACCTCGAATCCGTCGACAAGGAGCCGCGGCTCACCGACGAGGAGCGTGCGAGGCATCCGCACCGCGCGATCGGCACGGGTCCCGGCGACCGTCACTCCGGCGCGCACCAACCGGGCGTTCGCCCCACTGTCGGCCAGGTCGGCGCCAAGTTGCGCGGCTCGCGGAGAGACGAGCAGAAGCCCTCCGAACGCACGCGCGGGAGACCGCGTCACGACTCCGAGCAGCGCAGCGTAGGCTAGCGACACCCACGCTACCGCCGCTACATACCCATCGGTGAGCGGTTCCTTCGGGACCTCCGCGCCAGGCGCCGCCGAGCTGGTCGCAGTTTCACCGTCGAGGAGCACGGTGCATGGGCCGGAGAGCAGGGGCGTGCCGGCGGGTACGCGGTCGCCAACGCCAGAGACCAGTGGAAGGCCATCCACGCCGATCCAGCTTGCGGATCCATCAACGACGGTTGCCGACTGGGGCGCGCGCTCGCCGGCCTCCAGTCGAACCGCGGTCCCGGCGTGAAGCGCCGTCGCTCCGCCGACGCGCTCCTCGTACCGGCGACACGCGGCGCGGCGCGACATGACCTCAGCAAGCACGCGGGTAGCGGCGAGGCCGCTGAGCGCGAGACCAAGAGTGCCACCGGCCGCGGTAAGGCTGACGATGGTGGCCACGCCGAAGAGCGCATCGGCAGCATCCGATCCGAGATGACGGCGAGCGCCCTCACGCAGCGCCGGGAACCCCTCGATCACGCCGAGGACGCCAGCCACCACGACGGGCGCCGCGGACGAAACGGGTGATCCGGTCGCGCCGCGCAGTCGCCGCCCTGCCAGCAGGCCGAGACCGAGGGCGCTACCGACAATCCGCGTTCCGCTCTGCACGAGCCGGTCGGCCTGCATCGGATCAGCCGGTCTCGCCGCGCTGACACTCGCCGCGCTGACACTCGCAGCTCTCGGGCGCGCGTACGCGGTCGGCACCTCGATGTCTGCGACGGACGCCAGCACACGCGCCTCGCTCGTCAGCCGCGGGTCGAATTGCACGAGGAGGTTGCCGGTAAGGCCATTGACCCGGGCATCGCGGATGCCGGGCTCGCGGCGCAGCCGCGCCTCCAGGTGGGCGTGTTCTTCTGCTGGCAGACGGGCAAGACGGATGCGAGCACGCCCTGCCGAGCGGTGAACTACATACGCGGCGTCCTGGAATGCTTCAGCGCTCACGCCTGTCCTGCTCTGAAGGGCCGAATCACGCCGGACTCATGCACCAGCGGTATTCAGGAGGCGCGCGTGGTGTCCTCGCGACCGTGTTGCCGCAGCTCCTGCGCGTCGACCATGATATCCTCCGCCTCTTCGCGCGCGAGCGCGGCGGAGCGCATCAGCTGCTCGCGCAAGCCGGCAGTCGCAGCCGCCGCCTGGTGGCCAGCGCGGCTCAGGATCGCCTCTGCTCGTGCCAGCGCCGACACTTCCGGCCCTTCGTGCGGCTCGGGATTGCCAGGTTCATCGAAAGGTGGGCCCGCTGCGCCCGTCGTGGAGATTGTGGCGACGGCCGACGTAGCCAGCTCTCCCAACCGGAACGCGGCCAGCGCGGAGAGTCTGCCCACGTCCTGGCCGGCGCGATGCGCCATGGAGACGAGCGACGCTGGGGACGGCCATGTGGCCGTCGGGCTGTCTGGGCCGCCGGTGTTGCGGTCAGGCATTGCGGGACTCGGTCGACGAATCGCCCGTTGAGGAGTTGGCGTGGGGCGTGGCGGTGGTCTCTGCCGGCTTCCGTGTTGGACGACGTCGTTTCCGGGTGCTCTGCGCTGGTGAACCGACTTCCGGTCTGGAGACAGTCTCCGGTACTGGACTCTCACTGGCGACGCCGGGTGCGTAGGGACCGGGTTCCGTTCGCGGGGCCTCCGTCGGCTGGTCCCTGTTTCGCGCCGCCGATGCGTCGTGCACTCCGTCGCTCACCCCACGAGCGAAGGCAACGAGTGCATCGCCCGCGACCAGGACTCCTGCAAGGCCATGTACGGCCCCCTGTCGCAACAGCCCGCGTACGCGCGGCGAAAAGAGAGCCGCAGTCACCATAGCTGTCATCGCGACCTGCGCTCCCGCCCCGTCTTCACTTGCCACGCCAACACCTCGAGCTGAGTGCCAATCGATCACGACTTGTGAGTCATCGACACTTTGCACGATTCGTTCCCCGAGAGGAGCCAAGGTTGTAGCCCTGGCCGAGTCGCGCACATCGCCCGGTGCGCACTTGGACGACCACCTTGGCCAAGCCATTGCTTACGCGCGTGTCAGCGGAGCACCTTGGTCGCAGTGGTTGCTGGGGTCCTCTCCGATCCATTCGTCCCGACAGGCCGGTTAACAAACGTTAAAATTCTTCGGGGATTCTCATGGACAAGCTTTCTGACTTCAGTCGTTTCGAGTTCACTCACGCCGGCGCGGAAAAGTCCGTCTACCGCCAGGGCGAGGGGCCAGCGGTCGTTGTCATACACGAGGTGCCGGGTATCACAGCCGAAGTGGCGCGCTTCGCGCGGAAGGTTGTCGCAGGGGGCATGACGGTGTTCATGCCGAAGCTGTTCGGCAGGGTGGGCGCCAAAACGAACCCGGCCGAGCGCATGTGGCAGCTCGGGCGCGTGTGCATCAGCCGTGAGTTCGCCTGCCTTGCCGAGAATCGCGCCAGCCCAGTCACCGATTGGCTCCGCGGCCTCGCGAAGCACGCATACGACGAGGTCGGCGGCCGTGGGGTCGGTGTGGTCGGTATGTGCGTCACCGGAAACTTCGCACTCACGATGGCGCTAGATCCGTGGGTGATCGCGCCCGTACTCGGGCACCCCTCATTTCCGCTTCCCATCACGCGTGCGAAGGCAGCAGCCGTCCATGCGACCCCGGAAGCGATGGCCAACGCGCGCCGCCGCATTGACGAGGAAGGGCTGCAATTTCTCGGTGTGCGCTTTCACGGCGACCTGATGTTTTGCCGAGCGGCGCGGTTCGCAACGCTGCGGCGCGAACTTGGCGATGGCTTCGAGGGCATCGAGTTGCCGGGAAAGTCGGCCAAGCCCGCACTGGAAACCCCGCACAGTGTGCTCACCATCGGCCTCATAGATCGCGAGGGCGAACCCACGCGTGCGGCTGTGGATCGTGTAGTCGGCTTCTTACAGGAACGGCTCGAGCCTGCACACGGGAAATCACCGGCCCGAGCCCCCGGCTGAGGGTCTCGGTCCAACGATTGACAATGCTCGCGGTTGAGAGAAGGCGTCGCCTGACTTGATGAGCATGCCCATCGAGATTGGACATGTAGAGGGAATTTTCAGGTATCCCGTGAAGTCCATGCGCGGGGAGCAACTCGAGGTTGCCGAACTGGGCTGGCACGGCCTGGATGGCGAAAGGCGATTTGCATTTCGGCGGCTTGATGACCAGAGCGGGTTTCCATGGCTGACAGCGACGAAGCTTCCCGATCTGCTGCTCTTCACTCCGCAACGCCGTGGAGACGGTGCCCAGGGAGAACTCCCTACGCATGTGCGCACGCCGGATTGCAAAGAGTTGCCGGTGTTCAGCGACGACTTGGCGACGGAAGTCGGACGCCAGTACGGGGCGCCCGTACAGATGATGCAGTTAAGACAGGGAATCTTCGATGACGGCAGCGTCTCCGTGATCGCCTCTGATACCGTGCGCGAGATCGGCCGGCTTGCCGGTCACGGCGCCGACGTGCGACGATTTCGTCCGAATGTCGTGGTTCGCTTGCGGCGGGCGGGTGCGTTTGAGGAGGGCGAGTGGCTGGGCGGAGTACTCTCCTTCGGCGAGGGGGAAGACGCACCCGCCGTCAGCGTCACGACGCATGACGTCCGCTGCTCGATGGTCAGTCTCGATCCCGATTCAGCCGTCGCCGCGCCAGAAGTCCTGAAAGCCGTTGTTCGCGCAAATCAGAACAATGCTGGGATCTACGCGGTAGTCACTCGTATTGGTCGATTAGCGGTCGGACAGCCCATCCACCTCCATCGGCCATGAACTCAGAAATGGAAGAGCACCTGGTTGTCGAGATAATGGTTCGAGACATCGTGCGCTCTCTGGCGATCTATACCGAGCTCGGATTCACTGTTGAGCGCCGTGACGAAAATTTCGCTGCACTTCGCTGGGGAGACCGGCGACTATTTTTGGACCAACGCTCAGACTTGAATCCACTTGGCGGACCGTCACGAGCAAACGTTCGCATCCTGACCAATGACGTAGACGCTGTGTGGGAAATCGCCGCGAAATTGGGCCTGCGCGTAGAGCGACCAATCGCCGACAGGTACTACGGTCTTCGCGATTTTACTGTGCTTGATCCGGACGGATTCGGGCTTCGCTTTGCCAGGCGCCTCGCGGTGAAAACCGATGCGCGAGCAGGCTGACAATACGCCATCCGCGAGTATAAGGCGATAGCGCACTGCCCCTCCCCCGGTCTTATCTTGCCTTAGGGGAACCTCAATCATCTCAGACTTCTTTCGATGCCCAGACTCCTTGTTCTCGCTGCGCTGGTCGTGTCCGTCCCCCTGCTCGCGCAGGACCCACCTGCACCGCCTCCACCGAACCCGCCGTCCGGCAACACTCCCCCGGGAGTAAGCACCTCGGTGCCGGCAAAGTGGAACGTCGTGGAGAAGCGTACCGCGTCGAAGGACATCGACTACGAAGTCTCAGAGGGCACCTGGATGTCGCTCGATGTCTCTCCCGACGGCAGAAGCATCGTCTTCGATCTGGTGGGCGACATCTACACGCTGCCCATCACTGGCGGCGCCGCGACACTCCTGCTCGGCGGGCCCGCCTACGAGATGCAGCCGCGATTCTCCCCCGACGGCAGGCGCATCGCGTTCACCTCCGACCGCGACGGGCTCACCAATGTCTGGACGTCGGACGTGAATGGAAGGGATCTTCGCCAGGTCAGTAAGGACAAGGACCGCGAAGTCTCCAACCCCGCGTGGACGCCCGACGGACAGTACCTCGTCAATCGCAAGCACTTTCGCAACACGCGGTCACTTGGCTCCGGCGAGATGTGGTTGTATCACATGTCAGGCGGGAACGGCCTGAAGCTCACCGACCGCCGGAACTGGGAACAGAACGCGACCGAACCGATCGTTTCACCCGACGGGCGCTACGTCTACTTCACCGAAGACGTCTCTCCCGGCGGCGGATTCCAGTACAACCGCGACGCGCACGGACAGGTCTACGTCGTGCAGCGGTTCGACCGGCGGACAGGCCAACGCAGCACCACTATCGGCGGCTCGGGAAGCGCGCTGCGTCCGCAGCTCTCGCCCGACGGAAAGACAATGGCGTTCGTACGCCGAGTGGGACTGAAGAGCGTGCTGTGGGTGCGGGAGATGGAGAGCGGGCGCGAGCGGCCAGTGTGGGACGGCCTCGATCACGACCAGCAGGAAGCATGGGCGATATACGGAACGTATCCGGGCTAC
>DATLXE010000458.1:0-2129 GCA_035575795.1 Gemmatimonadaceae bacterium | reverse complement strand
GCGGGTGGTAAAGCGGTCGACTTCCTGGAGAAGGGCGATGTCAGCCCTGTTCTCCAGGATCAGCGCACCAACCCGGAAGAGGTTGTCGATTCCCTTTGCATCCTTGCCCGCGTGGATGTTGTAGACGAGGACGCGGATGGTCTCCGGCTTATCGCCGTGCTGAAGCGAAGAGCATCCGCAAAGCAGCAGTAACAGTGACAGGTATTTCATCAGCGTGGCTTCGGCTTGAGCAGCAGGTCGTGGAAGTCGAAGCTGAAATCGACTGACTCCGACACCGCCTGCATCTTGATCTGGTCGATGCTCGCGTCCGGATTGAGCGCAAAAGTGACGAAAGCATCAGCGCGCAGCTCGCGATCGCGCCAGCGCGCGACGAATGTGTCGTGCTGCCAGTGCACGAGGTCGCCCACGAGCGAGGGAGTGTGCGCGAAGCGGATGAAGAGCTTGCCACTCTGCTGGCCGATGATGACGTCGCCGTACCACGGATCCGTGTATGTCCCTGCGTAACCCGCTAACGGGAGTGAGGGGCGTGAGAGCGAGTCGCGTCTCGCCGCGGCCGCCCGGTCGGCAGCAGCAATCCGATCGTTTCCCCCTGATTCGAGCCGTTTGTAGATGGCCGGGTAGTCTACTGGCGCCGCTCCCAGGAAATGATCGAGCAGCCGGTTCGTTATCGCGTTGAACGCGTACCCGGATTCCTGGTTCGTGAGCACCGCGACGCCGGTCTTTTGGTCGGGAAGCATTACGACCTTGGACAGATATCCAGGCAGGCCGCCCGTGTGCGACAGAAGCTTCCTGCCGCGGTAGTCGCTCACGAAAAAGCCGAGGCCATATCCAACGAAGCTTGACCGGAGGAAGCCAAGCCCCGGCGCCGGAGTGCCCGGCGCGATCGGGGTTACGAGAGTCCATAGCTCGCGCGCGGTGCTTTGCGAGAAGAGGCGTGAGCCGTCCGACAACCGCCCCGAGTCGAGCTGCACGATCATCCACTTCGCCATGTCCGTCGCGCCGGCATTGATGCCGCCGGCCGGATTCGTATTATCACTGGCGAACGGCGCAACGCGTCGGACGCGTCCTTCGACCTCGGCGTGCGGGAAAGCATCGTTGCCCGCTGCGCCGGCGTCGGAATGACGCACGTTGCTGTTCGTCATCCCGACTTTCGCGAGTATTCGCGACGAGACAAAGTCTTCCCAGGTCTGGCCGCTGATGGTCTCGATGACTTCGCCGGCGATCAGGTAGAGAACGTTGTCGTACGCGTACGCAGTGCGGAACGAGGTCGCGGGCTTGATGAAGCGCAGCCGGCGGGCGATCTCCTTTCTGTCGTAGGTCGAAGGCGGCCACCACAACAGATCGCCGGCGCCGAGTCCGAGTCCGCTGCGGTGGACGAGCAGGTCACGGATGGTCAGCTCGCGGGTGACGTAGGGGTCGTACATCGCGAAGCTGGGGAGGTACCGGATCACCGGGGCATCCCACGCGAGCTTGCCCTCTTCGACGAGAATTCCGAGCGCGGTGGCGGTGAAGGCCTTGGTGTTGGATGCGATCCCGAAGCGCGTGACGGCATCAACCGGAGTTGGCTTGCCGAGCTCGCGGACGCCGTAGCCCCTGGCGGCGAGCACCTTTCCATCCTTCACTACTGCCAGGGCAACACCCGGGACCTTGAACTCCGACATCACCCGGGTGACGTAAGAGTCGAGGTCAGGCGGCAGCGATACCGGAGATTGTGCGGGAAGAGCGGTAGCGAAGAGAAGCGCGAAAGCTGGAGAAAGTGTTCGGAGATTCATGCTGGAGAAGTTGCAGCCCTCAAGCGTTGACTGCTACTGAGAACTACACAGATGTCCGCCGGGAAAAGCATGGACGCATACTTGCTGGATGGCATTTGTGGTTGAGGATCATCTCCTCCTCGCCAGCATCGCCCTGTTGAGCGCCTCAATATCCATCTCGATCTCCGCCGTTTGCCGCGCGTCGCGGCTCGCCCGGTGCGGCGCGAACAGCTCGCACGCGACGTCCAGCGCGTCCTGTGATCCGGACACTGCGAGCAGATCGCCGGCAGCGACCACTTCGCGACCGAGCGGGGTTGGTATCTGCTCGTTACCTCTCCTGATCGCCAGCACCGTTGCGCCGGTAGCGCCGCGCAGGTT
>DATLXE010000457.1:0-20494 GCA_035575795.1 Gemmatimonadaceae bacterium | reverse complement strand
AAACCGATGATCCCTGCGGTCTTACGAAGCTGCATTTTCAAGTACCGTGCGAAGGTTTTCCGGCAGCGCGGCGAGGCGCGAATCGGAAGTCATGGAAGCGAGCTTGGTCGAGGCAGACACGAGCCTCTCGCCCGACTCGGCGTTGGTGATCACGTACGTGAAGGTAACCGTTCTGGACCTTACTTCCGTGAGAGTGGTCGTCACCCGGACGACGTCGTCATACCTCGCCGGGGCGTGGAAACGAATTGAAGCTTCAACCACCGCCAGCGCCACGTTCTGCCGCTCGAGTTCTGCGTATGGTGTCCCAAGCGCCCTGATGAACTCGACACGGCCGATCTCGCACCACACAAGGTAGTTCGCGTGATAGACGACCTGCATCCGGTCCGTCTCCGCGTAGCGCACCCTGAGCTCGACGCTGTGCGCCGTCCCGCCATTGAGTTGAGGCAACATGTGCAGAATCGCGAAGTTGCCGCCCGCGGCAAGCTTTGTAAAGGCGAGGCCGGGGGCTATTTTCCGCCGTGCTCAAAGCTCCGTGCTACATCGTATCCGACGCGCACCTTGGCATCGCCAGCCGCGAGACGGAGAAAGCGTTCGTTGGCTTCCTGCGCGGACTCGAAGGCAGCGCCGCCACACTCGTAATCAATGGCGATCTTTTCGACTTCTGGTTCGAATGGAAATCCGTCATTCCGCGCCGGAGCTTTCGCGCTCTCGCCGCGCTTGCCGATCTCAGCGACTCCGGGGTCGAAATCCTCTGGGTTGCAGGAAACCACGACTGCTGGGGCGGTGAGATCCTCCGCAAGGATGTCGGAGTGTCGTACACCACGGGCCCCTGGAGAGGGGATATCGCCGGATGGAATACGTGTATCGAACACGGCGATGGCCTCAGGGCAAAGGAGGACCGCGGCTACCGCATGATTCGCCCGGTGATGCGCAACCGGCTCGCGATCGGCGCATTCCGGATGCTGCATCCTGACTGGGCCAGCTCGCTCGCAACTGGAAGCTCGAGCGCGAGCCGCACTCACCGCGCCCGTGACGAGGGACGTGGACTGCGCGAGATCGCCATCGCCTCACTCCAGTCGGCGAAGGATCTCGACCTGCTCGTGTACGGGCATTCGCACGTCGCTGCGCTTGAACGGATGCCGAGCGGCGCGGTGTTCGGTAACGCCGGATCGTGGCTCGACGCACCCACTTACCTTCTGCTCACGGAATCGCGCGTCGAGCTGCGCGAGTGGGACGGATCAACCGAGGGTAAGCGCCTCGACTCTGTCGATCGCCGTCCCTAAAAAACGCTGGCCCATCGCCAGAAAGGTGTCCTGGGAGTCGGAGGCGATGAACCGGTAGCGCGCCCCGTCGGGGGTGGTGTTCTCGATTCCGCTTGCCCGCAGGACCTCGCCCGTCTCCTTTGCAGTCTCGTGCGCGCTGTCGATGAGCCGCACCTCCCGCCCCACGACGTTGCCGATGACGGTCTTCATCATCGGATAGTGCGTGCAGCCGAGCACCAGCGTGTCTACGTCGGCGGCGACGATCGGCGCGAGGTAATTGCGCGCGATTGCCCGCGTCGGCTCGGTGTCCAGCCACCCCTCCTCGACGAGAGGCACGAAGAGCGCGCACGCCTGCACGGCAATCTCGGCCTCGGGACGGATCTTATGGATTTCCTTTTCGTAGGCACGCGATTTTATTGTGCCGGCGGTGCCGATCACGCCAACGCGCCCTGTCTTCGTTGCATGCGCGGCTGCGCGAGAGCCGGGCTCGATCACGCCGATGATCGGCAGCTTGAATTCCCTCCTCAAGGCCGGGAGAGCGTGCGCGGTGGCCGTGTTGCAGGCGATGACGAGTGCCTTGACGCCTTCACCAATCAGGTGCTGCGTGATCTCCCTGCTGTAACGCAGCACCGTGTCCGGGCTTTTCGGACCGTAGGGCACCCGCGCGGTATCGCCGAAATAAATGATGCTTTCGTTCGGGAGCTGACTGATCAGCTCGCGCACAACCGTGAGTCCGCCCATGCCCGAGTCGAAGACGCCGATTGGCGCTTCGCGGCTCAAGGAAGCGCGACCCTTGCCGCTACTCGCGCCGAGCGAGGCGTGGCGGCCACGTCGACGTTCCCCTTGAAGTCCCAGAGGTTAGCGGCGACGTACGCATCGGCACCGGCAAAGAGGTGGTTGAAGACGATCGCGGCGATCCAGTCCTCGTAGTGCGTGCGCCGGGCATTTATCCGATCGTTGTCGAAGCGGCCGAATGAAAAGGTCGCCGGACGTGGCAGTCCTGTAACCGGGTCGATAATCGCTCTTCCGTTTGCATCAAGCTGGAAGCTGGCGACGGTGCTGTCCGTGCGAGAGCGCTTTGCCTCGTGCAGGTCCATCGCCGCCTTCCGCGCCATCCCGATCGAGAACACCTCGACAATCGCGAAGAGCATTGCGCCGTTGTTGCGATCGAGCTGGACCTGTCCGTAACCGGGCAGCAAAAGCGATGTCAGGAACGCGCGGCGCGGCGAGATTGGCGGCTTGAAGGAATCGACGCGAGCCGGCGAGGACCTGATTGCCGCGGGAATTCCGGCGCGGGCGCTGTCCCGCTGCTGCGCGTCGAGCGATGCCGGACTGAAGAGAAGCGCGGCGAGCGAGGCAGCTGCCAGACGCGTGGCGGGAGAGTGTGGGAATCGAACCCACCCGACCTTACTGAGTAAGGTCACAGTGATTTTGAAGATCACGGAAGCCACCAGGCCCCATCCACCCCCTTCAAGCTCATGACACCTCGATCGCAACGTCTCCGCGCTCGACGACCTCTCCGATTTCGACCGCGCCCTCGATGCGTGAAAGATAGTCGGCGGTCCTGGCGGCAGGGATCGCTACGAGGAGCCCGCCCGACGTTTGCGGATCGGTGACTACCTCGCGACTCTGCTCACTTCCCGGTGCCCAGCGCACCATCTCTTTCAGGTACTCCATGTTTCTTCGGCTTCCGTCGGGAATGCTGCCAGCGGCAATCGCCTCCCGCACTCCGGGCAGCAGCGGCAGCCGACTGGTGTCGATGCGAATGGTGACGTTGCTCGCGCGCGCGATGTGCGACGCGTGGCCGAGAAGTCCGAAGCCAGTGATGTCCGTCGCACACCGGACGCCGACGGCGAGTGCGGCGCGGCTGGCGGGACCGTTGAGCGATTTCATGAGTGCGAGCATTGCACGCTCTCCTTCTGCCGAGAGCCCGCCACGCTTGCCGGCGGTGGCGAGAATTCCGGTGCCCAGCGCCTTAGTGAGCACGAGGCGATCGCCGGGTTTTGCGCCGGCGTTCGTAAGAAGGTGCGCCGGGTGTGCGCGGCCAGTCACGGCGAGCCCGTACTTGAGCTCGGTGTCGGTCACGGTGTGGCCACCGACGATGAGCGCACCCGCCTCATGGACCTTGTCCTGGCCGCCCCGCAGAATATCGCCAAGCACCTCGAGTGGCAGGTCGGCGGTTGGGAACGCGACAATGTTGAGCGCGGTAAGCGGCTGTCCGCCCATCGCGTACACATCCGACAGCGCGTTCGCCGCCGCGATCTGGCCGAAGTCGTAGGGATCGTCAACGATGGGCGCGAAAAAATCCACCGTCTGCACAAGTGCGATGTCGTCAGCGATGAGGAAGACGCCGGCGTCGTCGAACGTTTCCCGCCCGACGAGAAGCCGCGGATCGGTGCGGGACGGAACTGATGCGAGAGCGCGCGACAGGTCACCCGGACCCATTTTGGACGCTCAACCAGCGCACCGCGCAAATGCGGTGAGGCGAAAAATCTCCTCGCGCGTTTTCGAGGTGCTCATCGGCCTGCCGCCCTAACCGGCGGACACGACGGCGACGGCGTCAATCTCGACGAGCGCGCCGCGCGGCAAGCCCGGAACCTGCACAGTCGAGCGCGCCGGACGCGCCGAGCCGAGCCATCTGCCGTAGATCTCGTTCACGACGGGAAAGTTGGAGAGGTCGTGCAGGTACACCGTCGTCTTCACGACGTCACCCCACGACGCGCCCGCAGCCTTGAGAACCTCCTGCAGGTTCTCCATCACGCGCTCCGTCTGCTCGACGATTCCGCCCGCCACGATCTGACCCGCCTTGGGATCGAGCGCGATCTGCCCGGCGGTAAACAGAAATCCGTTGGCGATGATTCCCTGCGAGTAGGGTCCGATCGCCGCGGGGGCCGTATCAGTGCTGATCTGCCTGACGCTCATTTTGGGGCTCCATTTGCACTGCGTTGTGAAGCGCGAAGTTACTCACGCGGCGCTCGCCTCTGCCAGAGCAAAGAGACGGCGCGCGTTGGCGGCCGTGATCGCGCCGAGCTCTTCCGTGCCGACGCCGCGGGCGGCGGCGATCCTCTCAACGGTGCGCGCGACCCACGCTGGCTCGTTGCGCTTGCCGCGATTCGGGACGGGCGCGAGGTACGGCGCGTCCGATTCGACGAGTAGCCGGTCAGCGGGCACGAGGCGCAGCAGGTCGTCGTCGGTCCACTTGCGGAAGGTAACGATCCCACTGAATGAGATGCACCAGCCAAGGGCGAGTACCGCCTCGGCTAGCGCATGTGATCCGGTGTAGCAGTGCATCACGCCGCGAACCCCGGCCGTTGCTGCGTTGCTGACCAGAGCGAGTGTATCGTCCTCGGCGTCGCGGGTGTGGACGACGACCGGAAGGTGCGTCTCGGCGGCGAGCTCGAGCTGCGACGAGAATGCAGTCCGTTGGGCTTCGCGTGGGGAGTTGTCGTAGTGGTAGTCGAGGCCGCACTCGCCGACGGCAACGGCGCCCGAGGCAGCGTGCTCGCGGAGCAGCGGGATGTCGCGATCGGCGGAGAAGTCCGCTGCATCGTGGGGGTGTACGCCCGCAGTGTGGAACACGAAGGCAGCGTGGCGACGGGACAGCTCGCGGGCAATGGCGGCCGCAGCAAGCGACTCACCGATGCAGACGATCGCCTGCGCGCCCGAGGAGCGGGCGCGCTCGACTACCTCGTCGCGGTCGCCGTCGAACGCCGCGTCCGCGAGGTGGGCGTGACTGTCGATGAAGATTGACGTGCGCCCGCCCTGCGCGGCCATTTCTGCTCGATCCAGAGCAGGATGGGCGCGGCAACATAGATGGAGCTGAACGTACCAGTGAAAATTCCGAACGTCATTACCCACGCAAACGGCCTGATCACTTCGCCGGCAAAGAGCAGCAGCGCGACGGTGGAGGCGAGGGCGGTCGCGTGGGTAAGGATCGAGCGCGGCAGCGTCTCGTTGATGGAGCGGTTGAGCGTCTCGTACAGCGGCTCCTTCCGTCCCTTGCGAAGGTTCTCGCGCACGCGATCGAAGATGATGATCGTGTCGTTGAGGGAATACCCGAGAACCGTCAGCAGTCCCGCCACGACAGTGAGCGAGATTTCGAGATTCATGAGCGTCACGAACGCGACGGTCCCGATGACGTCATGCAGGGTAGCGACAACTGCCGCGGCGGCGAACCGCCACTCGAACCGGATCGAGAGGTAGATCAGCGTGATAAGGAACGAGATGAGGATGGCGATGATCGCTCCCCGGCGGAGTTCGCTTCCGACGCGCGGCCCCACCGCCTCGGTGCGAACGATCCTCAGCTCGTCAGGCCCGAACTGCTGCTTGAGCACGGACTCGATCCGGTTCGCCACCGTCTCGGCACCGCCGGATTGGGTCTTGACGTGCGATGCGTCCTGCGCGCGCACGGTGTACTCACGGTTGGATCCGAACTGCTGGATCTCGGCGCCGCGAACACCGCCGTTCTCCAGCGCCCCGCGGATGCGTCCCGCTTCGGCGGGGCGCGTGAACTCGAGCTGCATCAGCGTCCCGCCGGTGAACTCGATGCTGTAGTTGGGAGGGTTGATGAAGAGCGACCCGAGCCCGATGAGGAGGAACGCGGCGGTAATGCCGGCCGCCCATTTCCACCAGCGGATGAAGTCGTAGTTGGTCCCGTGAATTATGCGCAGCATTAGATGCTCAGTGTACGAGAGTCGGGCGAGCGATGGAGCCAGACGAGGAAGAACGTCCGCACGACGAAGATCGCGGTAAAGAGTGACGCAGCGATTCCGGCGAGGAGCGTAACCGCAAATCCTCTCACCGGGCCGGTGCCGTATTGGTAAAGCACGGCGGCCGTGAGCGCGGTGGTGACCTCGGAATCCACGATCGCGCTCATCGCGTTCCTGAATCCTTCGTCAACCGAGGTGCGGATGGTTTTCCCGAGTGCGAGCTCTTCGCGGATGCGCTCGAAGATGAGCACGTTCGCATCCACCGCGATGCCGATCGAGAGGATGAACCCGGCAAGGCCCGGAAGCGTCAGCACGGCGTTGAATCCGGCCAGCGCGGCAAGAGTGTACAGGATGTAGAGAACGAGACCGGCGACTGCGAGCACGCCGGCAAAGCGGTAGTACCCGATCATGATGAAGATTACAAGCGCGATCGCGATGAGCCCGGCCGTGATTCCCTTCTGAATGGAATCCTGGCCAAGGCTCGCGCCGATCTGTCGGACTTCGGCGACCTTGAGCGGAACGGGGAGCGAGCCCGCGCGCAGCACCAGCGCGAGATCCTGCGCTGCCTGGAGGTCCTTCCCGCCCATTGTGATCTGGCCGCTCGACCCGATTGCACTCTGAATCACGGGCGGCCTTCCCATTACACGCTGGTCGAGCACGATCGCCATGTAATCCTGGATATGGCGCGAAGTCTCGTTGCGGAACCGACGCGCGCCCACGTTGTTGAACGTGAACTGGACGATGTTACCGTCCTGCGGCGAGTTGTTGGGCTTGGCGTCGGTGAGAAATTCGCCGGTGATTATCGGCTTGGCATCGAGGACGTAGATCGCCCGGTAGATGCTGTTTCCGAGGGAGACGGTGTCTCCGCTCCAGCGAACGACCTTCCCCGGCGGCAGCACGTTGGCGACTTCGGGCAGCGCGAGATAGCGGGTGAGCAGGTCGACATCTTTCTGCGCGACGTAATACTCGCCCGGCATCTGGCCCTGCTGAATGAGCTTTGAAAACGCACCGGCGCCGCCGGTGAGAAGCGAGGCGGCAGTGTCGCTTTTCGCGCTGTCGGCTCTCTTGGACGTGTCCGCGGTCAGCAGCGACTGCAGGCCTGCCGCACTCCCAATTGAATCCTTCTTCGGCTCGGCACCGGCCGCGGCAGCACCGACATTCCGTCCCTTGAGCAGCGCGTCGAGACGTGGCAGCGCCTTTTCGAGAGCCTGGGTCTCATCGGTGATCTGAAATTCGAGAAACGCCGACTTCTGCACTACGTCCTGGGCCCGCCGTGGGTCGTCGATGCCAGGCAGCTCGACGATGATGCGGTCGTTGCCCGCCTTCTGGACCAGCGGCTCGGCGACGCCGAACTCGTCGATGCGCGTGCGGACGACCTTGAGCGCTCGCTCGATGGCTTCGGTCTTGTCGCCGACCGAGCCCTTCGATTCATCGATCTCGAGCGAAAGGTGCATGCCACCCTGGAGGTCGAGGCCCTTCTTCAGCGGGACGCGCCTGACTGTGTCGTAGACGAATTCGTTGTTGCGCTTCACGCGCTCCACGACGGTGCGCGGAAAGAGCGCCCACAACGATGCGGCGGCGAGCCCGAAAATGATCAGAAGACGGACCTTCAGTGACATGCTTCCTGCAGGGAAATAGGTAGTTCCGGCCTAGCCTGTAAGGTTACCGGGAATCGCGGCGCCAGTCAACGCATTTCGCGCCGACTGTTCGTCCTTTTGCAGCTGCGTCCGGAGCTGCTCGACTGACTCGAATTTCCGCGTTTCCCGGATTCTGGCGACGAAATCAACGCGCACCTGCAATCCGTAGAAGTCTCCGCCGGTATCGAACAAGTGGACCTCGAGCGATGTCGCCGCGTCGCCGAAGGTCGGCCGCGGTCCCAGGTTCATCATTCCGCCGCTCGGTCCGGCCGGCGTCTGTACCCGCACCGCGTACACGCCCTCGGGTGGAAGGAGCTTGCGCGACGGCGGGGGCCCGAGGTTCAGCGTCGGGAAGCCCATCGTCCTACCCCGCTGCTCGCCCGCGAGAACCATCCCGCTGACAGCATAGGGCCGGCCCAGCGCTGCTTCCGCGCGCGACAGATCTCCGCCGGCCACGGCGCGCCTGATCCACGACGACGACAGCGACTGCCCGTCCGCCGACATGACCGCGTCAACGACTTGAACGTCGAAACCACCGGACTTACCGAGCCGTCGGAGCACGCCAACGTTGCCCGCCCGCTGCCTCCCGAAGCCGTGGTCATAACCGATCAGCAGCTCCGCAAGTCGAAATCGGCGCGCGAGCACAAGCTCAACGAACTCCTCCGCCGAATATTCCGAGAGCGTCTGCGTGAACGGAAGCACGGCGACGTAATCGAGCCCCGTGCCGGATAGCGCAGCGAGCTTTTCGTCGAGGGTGCTGAGGAGGAGAGGGGCAGCGGCGGGGTTCACCACCTCCATCGGGTGCGGATCGAACGTGACGAGCACGCTCGGCATTTCACGCTCAGCCGCGCGCGCGACGAGCCGTTCGATCACGTCGCAGTGACCGCGGTGAACGCCGTCGAACGTTCCGACCGTCATCACGGTGCGGTCGACGTGCGGCGGCAGCGCCGACTCGCCGGTGAGCACTTCAATGTCAGTCACCGGCTACAACCCTCAACGGTGTCAGCGCGGGCGCGTTTTCCCGGATCGCATCGAGTTTGTACGCATCGCGTATGCTAAAATTCCCGATCGCGGTGCGCCGGAGGGCCGACAGGTGCGCCGCCGATGCGGAGAGCCGGCCGAGGTCGCGCGCGAGGGCGCGGATATAGGTGCCGCCACTGCACACGATCTCCGCTGTCAGCGATTGGTCCAGCATGTCGCGGACGTTCCACTCGTGAACGGTGACAGCTGCAGGCGCAAGCTCGAGAGGTTCGCCGCGTCTGGCCGCATCGTAGGCGCGCGTTCCATCAACGCTCTTCGCGGAGTACGCCGGCGGAACCTGCGAGATCGGGCCGGTGAGCTGCGCGATGGCCTCCTTCACCGCCCTCGCCGATGGCGGCGCCGCTTCGCACGTGGTTTCTCCGGTTGCGTCGTCGGTATCCGTCTCGCGGCCATAGGTGATCACGGCCTCGTAGGTCTTGGGCTCGGTGTCCAGAAAAGTGGCGAGGCGGGTCGAGCGGCCCAGCAGCAGCACGAGCAGTCCGGTGGCGAAAGGGTCGAGGGTGCCCAGGTGTCCGATGCTACGCTCGCCGTAAACCCGCCGCGCGATCAGGACGACGTCATGCGATGTAATTCCGGCCGGCTTGTCGACGAGAAGAAGTCCCCCGGCCGGAGCGAGGCCGACAGACTCAGTCCGTGGCGTCGTCGCCGGCGGGCCTGATGGCTGCATCGCTGCGCTTCACGTCGGCGAGAAGAGACTCGATGCGCGCGGCGCGCGCGATCGTATCGTCCTCGCGAAACTGTATCTCCGGGGCGACGCGCAGACGCAGCGCCTGTGCGACGCGGAAGCGAAGGTGCGACGCGACGCTCTCCAGGCCGGCAAAAGTGGACTGCTTCTCTGAATCGCTGCCCAGAACGCTCACGAACACCTTGGCGTGGCGGAGATCGGGACTCACCTCCGCACCCGTGACCGTCACGAACCCAACGATGCGCGGATCCTTTGCCGCATCGGTGAGAAAGGTCGCGACCTCGACACGCACCGCCTCGGCGACGCGGTCGGCCCGGCGCGTGTTACGCAGAAGCGCCAGCCGCCGAGGCGAGCGTGCGGGCGATCTGCTCCTTGCGATAGCACTCGAGCACGTCGCCGACCTTGACGTCGTTGAAGTTCTCGACGCCGATACCGCACTCGAAGCCCTCGCGGACCTCCTTCACATCGTCCTTGAAGCGGCGTAGCGATGCGATGTTTCCATCGTAGATCTCGCTGCCGTCACGCACGACGCGAATGCGCGCCTGACGGTTGATGATGCCGCTGCGGACCGAGCATCCGGCGATGACGCCGAGCTTCGGGACCTTGAACAGCTCGCGAACTTCGGCTTCGCCGAGCACGACCTCGCGCTCCTCTGGACGAAGCATTCCCTCGAGCGCCGCGCGCACATCCTCGACGGCCTCGTAGATAATCTTGTACAGCTTGATGTCGACGCCTTCGCGCTCAGCTGCGGCGCGGGCGTTGTTGTCGGGCCGCACGTGGAAACCCACGATGATCGCGCCCGACGCGCGGGCGAGGAGGATGTCGCTCTCGGTGATCGAGCCGACGCCGCGGTGAATGACGTCGACCGAGACTTCCTCGTTCGAGAGATGCGAAAGCGCATCGGCGAGCGCTTCCGCCGGACCGCCCTGGTCGGCCTTGATCACGATGCGGAGCGTGCGCTTCAGGCCGGGCGTCGTCTGCGCCATGAAATCCTCGAGCGACACAACGCCCTTGGCGGTGCGACGGCTCTTCGCCTCACGGTCGAGACGCTGCCGGCGCTGGGCGATCTCGCGCGACTCCATCGCGTCCTCGACGACGAGGAACTGGTCGCCCGCCATCGGCACTCCGCCGATGCCGAGGATCTGCACCGGAATCGCGGGACCTGCCTGCTTGACCGACTTGCCGCGCTCGTCGAGCAGCGCTCGGACACGGCCGGAATACATGCCGCAGATGAAATCGTCGCCGACTTTGAGCGTGCCGTTGCTGACGAGCAGCGTGGCGACGGCGCCCTTGCCGGGATCGAGCTGCGCTTCGATGACCGCGCCGGTGGCGGAGCGATTCGGATTCGCCCTGAGATCGAGAATCTCGGCCTGAAGGAGAATCTGCTCGAGCAGTTTGTCGATGTTCGTTCCCTTTTTCGCCGACACCTCGCTGGAGAGCACCGTGCCGCCGAATTCTTCGAGCACCACTCCCTGCTGCAGCAAGTCCTGCTTCACCTTCCCCGGATTGGCGCCCGGGACGTCGATCTTGTTGATCGCAACGATCATCGGCACGCCGGCGTTACGCGCGTGCGAGATCGCCTCGATCGTCTGCGGCATTACCTGATCGTCGGCCGCGACGACGAGGACGACGATGTCGGTGACCTGCGCGCCCCGTGCGCGCATCGCCGTGAACGCCTCGTGGCCAGGCGTGTCGAGGAACGTGATCGCCTTGTCGTTCGGCAGCGAGACGTGGTAGGCACCGATGTGCTGTGTGATGCCGCCCGACTCGCCGGCGACGACGTTCGCCTTGCGGACGTAATCGAGAAGCGATGTCTTGCCGTGGTCGACGTGACCCATGATCGTGACGACGGGCGGCCGCGACTCGAGCTGCTCATCCGTGTCAGCGACTGCCTCTTCGGTGTTGAGGTCGGCGGCATACTCCTCTTCCTTCACGGCCTGGAAGCCGAACTCTCCGGCGATCAGCTCGATCTGGTCGAAGTCGAGACGCTGATTGATGGTGACCATCAGCCCGAGATTCTTGAACGCGAAGCCGACGATCTGCACGGCGGGGATCTTGAGGATCTGGGCGAGCTCGCTGACGGTAATGAACTCGTTGACGCGAACGGTCTTCTTCTCGCGCTCCACCTCTGCCTGACGCTGCGCAGCTATTTCCTCACGCGAGCTGCCATCCTCGGGCCGGCGCGGGCCGCCGCGGCGAATCGGCCCCCGCATCGTCGTCATCGTCTTGGTGATGTTCGCCGCCACTGCTTCCTGATCTACTCCCCGCTTGCCCTTCTTGCCGCGCCGGGCACCGCCGCGGTCGTCGCTGCGGGGCATACCTCCACCGCCAGCGCCGCCACCACCGCCCGCACCGCGCTCATCGCGACGGGCAGGTGGAAGTCCCGCGCCGGGCGCGGCCGAGGCGACGGGACGCGGCGGGGCGTAGGGCGCGCCGGTGGCGACTGGGCGCGGGCGCGGCGCGCCTGGAACGACGGGCTGCGGCCGCTGACGGTCGCGACTGTCGTTGCGCTCGGTACCGTGGTGAGACGGCTGTGATGGCGGCGCCAGCGGGCGCGGCGGTGCGGGCGGCCTGACCGGAGCCTCGACGGCGGAAGCTTCGGCGCTCGCGGCGACGGGTTCGGCGAACAGCGGTGCGACGGTCGCCTTTGGCGCGCTCGGCGGAGCCGCGGCGACGACCTCCACTTCAGGAGGCGCCTCGGGAACAGGATCGGGGGCGACGCGGCGGCGGCGCTTGGCAGGCGCATCGGCGGCAGCGGCGGGCTCGGGCTTTGGCTCCGGGGCCGCAGGAGCCGCACCGCGCCGGCGACGCGTGGACGCCGCGGGCGCAGCGACGCGCGCGCGCTTCTCGCGCTCCCAACGGGCGCGAATGCGTGCGACCTGATCATCGGTCAGCGGGCTCACGTGACTCCGCACGGGCATGTCCATCGTACGGAGGAGATTCATCACCTCGTCGCTGGAAATCCCGAACTCACCGGCCAGATCGTTCACTCGAAGCTTGCTCAACCCAACTCCTCCTTACGGCCGTCCGGCATCGGATCGAGGCTCAGTGCCCTGATACCCTTAGCCAGACCTCTGTCAACGATTCCAACGACGGCGGCCGCATCCCTGCCGACTGCCGCTCCCAGCTCCGCCGCGGGCGGGCCCGCGAAGACGGTGATTCCACGCGCCTGAACCAGCGGCACGAACTTCTCGAGACTGTTCTTCGAGGCGTCGGGCGCGGCAATCGCAATGAACAACTTGCCCCGTTTCACCGCCTCACGCACCTGCTGCACGCCGATCACCGCGCCCCGTCCCCTCACGCCCAAACCGACAAGGGCGAGAAGCCGGCGCGTAGTTTCGGCATCCATTGCTGCTACGCCTTTTCTCCCTCAGCCACTCCCGCCGGCTCCTCGGGGGCGGGGGCGTTGCCGCTCGCTCCCTCGGAAACCATCGCCGCGTCCGCCGTCCCCGGTTTCGCAACCGGCTCCGGTACTTCAGCGGCATCGGCTGCGTCGTCGGTCGTCAGCTCGTTGATGATCGCCATCAAGCGGTCTGCTTCCTCGGGCGCGATTCCCGGCAGGCGCAGGAAATCTTCGCGTTCGAGATCGATGATGTCGTCGAGCGTCTTGTATCCCGCCTCCTCGAGGACGGCAACGGTCGCCGGCTGCATGCCCTCGATGTCGGACAGGCGCGGGTTTACGCCCGAGACCGGCTCGTCCGTTGGCAACGGCGCGAAGATCGGCTGGTCGGTGCCCCGTTCCATCCACTCACGGCTCGAGTAGAGCTCGATCTTCCACTCGGTCAGCTCGGATGCGAGGCGCACGTTCTGGCCATTGCGACCGATCGCGAGCGACAGCTGGTCTTCGTCGACAATTGCCTGAATGGTCTTCGTCCCCGGGTCGCTGAACACGCGGGCGACGCGCGCGGGAGCAAGCGCCAGCTTGGCGAAACGCTCAGGATCCGATGACCAGGGCACGATATCGATGCGCTCGCCGCCGAGCTCGTTGACGACAGCCTGGACGCGGGAGCCCTTCATGCCGACGCAGGCGCCGACCGGATCGACTGAATCGTCGCGTGAGAAGACTGCGATCTTGGTGCGGCTGCCCACTTCGCGCGCGCTCGCGCGAATCTCGACCAGGTTCTGCTGTATCTCGGGCACTTCGAGCTTGAACAGCGCCTGGACGAACAGTGCGTCGGCGCGGCTCAGCACGAGGCGCGGTCCCTTGGGCGTCTCTTCCACTCTCTTGAGCACGGCACGAATCGGATCGCCCTGATGGAAATGCTCGCGATGGTTCTGCTCGCGGTAGGGGATGATCGCCTCCGCCTCGCGGAACTTGTTGAGCATGACCACGAGCTTGCCGCGCTCGATCTGCTGCACTTCGCCGGAGAGCAGATCGCCGACCCGGCTGGAAAACTCGTCGCGGATCTTTGACCGCTCGCCCTCGCGGACGCGCTGGATGATGCGCTGCTTCGCGGCCTGTACGGCGGTCCTGCCGAACTCGGCGAAATCAACCGGAATTTCCATCTGGTCGCCGACCTGGAACTGGTCGTCCTCGAACCGCGCTTCCTCGAGGGAGATCTGGCTGGCAGAGTCGGTGACTTCCTCGACAACGGTCTTGAGGAGCACGATGCGGATCGCTCCCTTATTCTCGTCTATCTCGACCTCTGCCTGCACAGTAGGCCCGTGCTTCTTGGCGAGGGCGGCATTGATGCCGTCCTGCAAGAGCCCGTGCAGCTCCGTGCGGTCGATCTGCTTCGAGCTGGTGAGCTCGCGGATCGCCGTCAGAATCTCAACCGATGCAGCCATGACCTTTACCTCTACCTATTCCAGTTAAACGCCAACCGCGCCTTCTCGACCGCGGAAAGCGGAAAGCGGCGTTCGTCACCGCGCTCGCTGCGCACAATCACTTCTTCCTGTCCGGCCTCGCCTTCGACCGCCACTATCTCTATCTCGTCTGTCCGCCTGCCCGCCGCATCACCCGGCACCCGGCTCGTTACGACCGCCGCGCGCCCAACGAACTTCTTCCAGTCAGCCGCGTTTCTCAGCGGCCGCTCGACACCCGGCGATGAGACCTCGAGCACATAACGCCGGTCTTCAAACCCATCCGCATCCAGCCGCGCTTCAATGGCGCGTGAAACTTTTGCGCAATCGTCGACAGTCACCTTTTCGCCGTCCGTTCTATCCACCCGGACATCCAGGACCGGCCGCCCTTTGCTTCCTCCGAGCCGGAGCTCAAAAAGCTCCAGTCCGAGGGACGCAACCTCAGTCTTTACAACGTCTTCCAGCGTCGAGTTCATGCAGCTTCTAGGTGACGTCAGAGGACAAAAAAATGTGGGGGAATCCCCACATGCGTGAGCGCCGGACCGCGCGCCTGATTCAATGTAGACTCCCGTGGTGGGGCAGTCAAGTTGCCCAAAGCCGTTCTTCACGGGCCTACTGATGCCGAAGGCCCTCGAATACAGAAGTTGTGAGTGTCAGCAACACAAGTTGCGAGTTGGGAGTCCAGCTGAACTGACAACTGCCAGCTTGAGTTGCTCACACTCACAACTTCTGTATTAAGAGTGCCCGCGGACATGCACAACGTCCGCCCGCCCGCTATGCTGCGGCCGCTATTACCGCTAACTGCCGGCCGGGATCTCCTGCCCGGTGTGAGTAGAACCGATCGTTGTCGCACTTCGTGCAGAACTCACTAACCGAGATCTTCTTCACCCCGGAGGCAGTCGCCTGCTCGGCGATCAGCGACCGGAGATCGACGTTGCCCGGGCGCGTAACCGGCTGGCCGGTCAGCTGCTCCCGCACGTCGGCGCTCACCTCGTAGCAACGGCCGCAAATCGCCGGGCCCAGATGTATGGCGAGCTCGTTCGCGGGGTGCCCGTACCGGTCGAGCGCGCTGATCGCCGCCTCGGTGATTCGGGCCGCCGTTCCGCGCCATCCCGAGTGCAGCAGCGCGACGACTCCCGACGGGTGGGCGATGAATACCGGGACGCAGTCGGCAATTCCAATTGCGAGCGCGATCCCCTTCTCCGCCGCGATGTGGCCGTCGGCCTCGCCGGCGCGGAGCCAGCCCTCCCATCCACCGGTGTGTACGATCACGCGCGATCCGTGGACCTGCCTGACCGATGCCAGCCGGAGGGATGTTTCCGAGATATCGCGCTGGAGTAGAGTCCAGCGCGACATCACTTCGCCGACCGGCTCGGTCCCGGAGAGACCGAACGTCCCCGCGTCACGGGTAGTTGTAAAGGCGCGGATTCCCCACCCTTCAAAATCGGGGATGTGTTCCCGCGCCGTCTCCGTCAAGTCTCCTGGCGCCGGTCGTCGACCCTGCTGACGGACGCGCCGAGGGCGGTGAGGCGCTCGTCGATGCGCTCGTATCCCCGTTCGATCTGACCGACGTTGTTGATGATGCTCGTGCCTTCGGCGCAAAGCGCGGCCAGCAACAGCGCCATCCCTGCACGGATATCGGGCGACTCCAGGACCGCCCCGCGCAAGCGGGTGGGGCCATGAATCAGGGCGCGGTGCGGATCGCACAGTACGATGCGCGCTCCCATGGTCGAAAGCTTGTCGACGAAAAACAGCCGCGACTCGAACATCTTCTCGTGCATCATGACAAGGCCGTCGCACTGTGTAGCGGTCACGATCGCAATGGACATTGTATCCGCCGGAAACGCCGGCCACGGCTGATCCTCGAGCTTTGGCACGTGGCCGCCCATGTCGGACTGAATCTGGAGTGACTGCTTGGCGGGAACGATCAGGTCGGGGCCGTCCTCCACGCATTCGATTCCGAGGCGGGCGAAGCCCATGCGCGTCGAGCGCAGGTGCTCGATGCCGGCGTTCTCGATTCGCAGTTCCGACTTGGTGACCGCGGCGAGACCGATGAACGAACCGACCTCGATGTGGTCGGGGCCGATGGTGTGCGTCACTTCCTTCGTGCCGAGCTGACGCCCCCCGGTAATCGTCATCGTGTTTGTCCCGACACCGTCGATTTCGGCGCCGAGCGTGATCAGGAACTGCGCGAGATCCTGTACGTGCGGCTCGCTCGCCGCGTTGCGAAGGATCGTCGTGCCCGTCGCGCTCGCCGCGGCGACCAGCGCGTTTTCCGTCGCAGTCACACTGGGCTCGTCGAGAAACACGTCCGCGCCCCGGAATCCGTTGACGCGCATCTCGATCAGCTTTCCGTGCGTGAACTCGGCTCCCAACTGCTCCAGGGCGAGGAAGTGCGTGTCGAGACGTCTCCGCCCGATCACATCGCCGCCTGGTGGCGGCAGCGTCACCTGACCGCAGCGGGCGAGCAGCGGGGCGGCGAGGAGGATCGACGCGCGGATTTTCGCGCAAAGCGTCGGGTTGAGATCCTTGGGACGCATTTCTTTCGCATGCACAGTCAGCGAGTTCCGGCCAGTCCATTCCATGCTTGCGCCGACCGAGCGGATCAGCTCGACGAGGGTCTCGATATCCCTGATACGGGGGACGTTCTCGAGGTGCACCGGCTTGTGCGAGATGAGCGCGGCAGCGACGATCGGCAGGGCGGCGTTTTTGTTGCCCGAAGGCCGGATCGAGCCGTTGAGCGGCCTCCCTCCCTCGACGACAAACTGTACTGCGGGCATGTTGCTCCTGAAGCGGGCGCGTTGACGGAAGGCGTGTTGACGGAAGGCGTGTTGCGAGAATATATCGTAGATAGCACTCTTTGTACCGTCCTCCACTCACCGGGTAAAAATGGCCTCGCCCTTGCACATACCGCGCACATGACGGCGTGGATTACGATCGGCGGCGATTTTCTGCTGCAGGCTCTCCAGGCTCTTCCGGACACGATCTACACCAAGCAGATCGCGGAAGAGCCGAGCATGTTCCAGAAGGTCACGACCATCGCGAGCGGCATCATGACGATCAGCATCATCGTGCTGACGATCGCGCTCGTGCCGGCGGCGTGGAATTTTCGCAAGAGCTACGCGAAGATCAGCGACATGCTCGACAAGATTTACGGGGACATCAACCCGCTGATGCGCCACGCGAGCTCGATTGCGGACAACGTCGATTATATATCCACCTCGGTCCGTGTCGATGTTCAGCAGGTGAGCCAGACGGTGGCGGCGGTCAACCAGCGCCTGCAGCAGGCGGTGGCGGCTGCCGAAGAAAGGATCAATCAACTGAACGCGTTGATGGAAGTGGTGCAGGAGGAGGCCGAGTCGGCCTTCGTGACTACGGCATCGACGCTGCGCGGCGTGCGAACGGGCATCAATACGGCATTCGACCAGGAGGAATTGACTGATGGGGACTTCAGCGAAAGCGGCACCGACGAGTGGGAGAAACCGAGACCAAGAGTCCGACCCAGACATGGAGCTGGACGAGAACCGTGAGCAGCAGTTCGACCTGCTCACCGCGGCACTGATCGGGGCCGCCGTCGGAGCCGGACTTACGCTCCTCGTCAGCCGCGGGCCGTCGGCGGGGCGCCTTGCCGCGCCCCTGATGCGGCAGGCAGGACGCGGCGCGCGCCTCGCTGGCGCAGCCAGCATGGGCGGCGCACGCTGGGCGGGAGACCGCGCGGCTGAAGGTGCGCGGTGGGCGGCTCCACGCGCCCGTCGCGGCTTCAAGCAGGCGGTAGAGCGCGGCGAGGAAATGATCGACCGGGTGCCGGTGGATGACATGGTCGAGCAGATGCGCGACTACATGGAGTCCGCCCGCGACGCAATCAACAACGTCGTGAAGGACGAGCTGGACGACTTGCGCAAGGCCGTCAGAAAACAGCGGAAGCGCATCGGGGTCTGAGCGGGCCTGTATGACGCACGCTTGCCGGCGCGCAACGCCGGTGGCGGCGATCGCCCTTCTTGTCGTGCTCGCGCTCGCGCTGACGCCGAGCGTGGCATTCGCCTGGACTCCGGGAACCCACATCTTCCTCGGCGAGGCCGTGCTCCGCTCGCTCCCGCTTCTTCCAGCAGGAGTGGCGGAGCTCCTTGCCGCATACCCGTACGATTTTCTGTACGGTTCCATCGCCGCCGACACCAGCATCGCCAAGAAGTACGCCGCTGCCGGACGCCACTGCCATTCGTGGAACGTGGGCTTCGAGATCCACGAGAAGGCGGAAAGTGAATCGCTGCGCGCCTTTGGGCTCGGCTACCTCGCGCACCTCGCTGCCGACGCAGTGGCGCACAACTATTTCGTCCCCCGCCAGCTCACCGTCACCTCGACCACGGCGGCGCTCGGCCACAGCTATTGGGAAAGCAGGTTCGACATGCACATCGGCGAACGCTTCAGCAGGACGGCCCGCCAGCTGATCCTGCGCGACCATTCGCGATCAGATGAGCACCTCGACCTCATCCTCAGTCCGACGATTTTCAGCACTCCAACAAACAGGCGCATCTTTCGCGGCATGGTTTACGTCGCCGATACGGAGTCGTGGCAGCGCATCTTCCAGCTTGTGGAGGAAAAGAGCCGCTGGGATCTCGCGGAAGCCGAAGTCGGCGGCTACATGACGCGCGCCTTCGACTACATCCTCGACCTGCTCACGAGGCTGGAAAAGGCCGAGCCCTACAAGCTCGATCCGGCCGGAACCGTTGCGCTGCGCGACGCGAAGAAGATCAGGCGGTCCGCACTTCGGCGGGGCGGTGAGGAGCATGTGCACGAGCAGGCGCAAAACCACTACGGGATGCCGCCATCGCTGCTGCGCTACGCGGCATCGCTGTCGGAGCCGCTCTACCCGGCGCGCGACACCAGCATCTGATTCACACGCTTTGGATCGGCGCGCCCGCCGGATTTTTTCATGACAAATCCGACGAGCACACCCTGCAGCTTTTTTTCACCGCCAACAAAGCGTGACGCTTCCGCTGGATGCTCGGCAAGCACTTCATCGATCCACACACCGAGCGCCGCATCGTCCCCGACCTGCAGGAGCCCCTCTTCCGCTGCAATCTGCGCGGCGGGCTTCCCCGTCTCGGCCATGCGCGCGAACACGCGTTTTGCGGCGGTGTGGCTGATCGCGCCGTCGCGCAGCAGGTTCAACAGCTGGGCGAGGTCGGCCGGACGGACGCGGAACGCACGGATGTCCCCTCCCGATGAGCGGAGCGCCGCCTGCACTTCACCCATGACCCAGTTGAACGCCGCCTTCCCGTCCTTTGCCGCGCGGGCGACCGCTTCGTAGTACTCGGCGAGCGCGGGGGTGACCGTGAGCTGATCCACTTCGGTTTCAGCGATACCGAAATCGGTGCCGAGGCGCTTGCGGCGCGCGTCGGGCAGCTCAGGGAGTTCCTCACGCATGCGCGCGATCCACGCCTTGTCGAGCATCAGCGGGCGCAGGTCCGGTTCCGGGAAGTACCGGTAGTCGTGACTGCCCTCCTTTGTGCGACTTGGCCGCACGGTCTCACGCGCGCCGTCCCAGAGCAGCGTCTGCTGTTCGACCTTGCCGCCGGCTCCGATCAGCGCACACTGGCGGTCGAACTCCGACTCGAGCGCGCGCTCGACGCCGTGGAAAGAGTTCATGTTCTTCACTTCCGTCTTCGTGCCAAGCTGCGACTCGCCGTGGAGGCGCACGCTGATGTTGGCATCGACGCGCAGGCTTCCCTCCTCCATGCTGACATCGCTGACGTCGAGATACTGAAGAATCTGTTTTACGGTACGCAGATATTCTCCCGCTGCCTGCGCGCTTCGCATGTCGGGCTCGCTGACGATCTCGATCAGGGGCACGCCCGCGCGGTTGAGATCGATCGCCGTCGAGCCTGGATAGCGATCGTGAATTGATTTTCCGGCGTCCTCCTCCATGTGCACGCGCGTGATGCCTACCCGCTCCTCGGCGCCCCCGCCGCTCGCTGCGATCGTCACGGACCCACCGGTGGCAAGGGGCTGATCGAACTGCGAGATCTGATATCCCTTCGGCAGATCGGGATAGAAATAATTTTTGCGCGCGAACACGGAGACCGGATTCACCGTGCATCCAAGTCCGAGAGCAGCGCGCGTCGCCAGCTCCACGGCGTGGAGGTTGACAACCGGAAGCGAGCCTGGCAGCGCGAGACACACCGGGCAGGTGTTGACGTTGGGAGGCGCGCCGAAATTGGCCGAACATCCGCAGAACGCCTTCGTGCGCGTCTTCAGCTGGACGTGGACCTCGAGCCCAACGACCATCTCGTAACGGTCGTGACTCATACGTGGGCCTCGGCGCCGAGTGACGCTTCGAGCGCGTAGGCGACGCGGAAC
>DATLXE010000456.1:0-6326 GCA_035575795.1 Gemmatimonadaceae bacterium | reverse complement strand
GCAAACGCCGAATCGGTGCGAACGATGGCCGGGGGTGTGGGCTGCTCTCTTCGGCCTTTTCCACGACCGGGCCGAGGAACCACTTGGGCGGTGTCGGGATACTCGAAGGATTCGTTCCTGGTCGTGCGCACCGCGCCCGCGACCGCCTCCAACCGAAAGGCGGAGCTCGGCCGGACGGTCAGTGCTACCGTCCCGTCGTAATGGACCGCGTCCAGAAATCCGGCACTCCGCTTACGGCCGGCGCTCGCTGACAGCCGAGCGTTGTCGGTGAGCTGCGTGCTGATCAGGGCGACTGCGCCATAACTGCGGTTACCATCGGAATCGCCGCCGCTGCTCGCCGTGAGCTCCACTGCCGGGGCGTGCTTCGCGCGCGTCGAGCTGAGCAATCGCTGCTGGACGCCAATCTCCCGTGTCGCTTCCAGGTCACGGGGATGAAGTGCGGCCCATTTCTGTAACAGTGCGACTGCATCGCCGCCGCGCCCGGCGCGTCCCATGACGCGGGCGTGCCCTAGCGCGACGTCACGCTCTTTCGGAGCGATCCGCCGCGCTTCGTCATACTCCCGCAGCGCTTCGGAAAAGTTGCCGTCAGCTGCGAGCGCATCACCGAGAGCCATATGGCCCCACGCGTCGTTGGGCACGACCGAGGTGTAGCGGCGAAACATCGGCAGCGAGCGTTTCGGATCGTGACGCCATAGCTGCCCGAGACGAAAAAGCGCGCGCGAATTGTTCGGGTCGAGCGCGAGTACGGTCCCGTATGCGGCGACCGCTGCCGCGCTGTCGCCCGCTTGGTATGTACGCTCCGCGGCATCGATCCGGGCTGCCAGAGGCGATCGCCCCTTCGTAGTCTGAGCGTTGGCGCCTGATGCCGACAGTAACAGCGCGCCCACTACTGCGACTACTGTTCCCGTCTTTCGCCGTTTGGGACCCAGGAACAGGCGCGTGATCTGCACCGCCATTAGCACGATGCACATGGTGCCGAACGACAGGACGAGTGCGCTGACTTTGATCGCGTTCGGAGCGGTCCGCCCCGATACCGTTGCTTCCATCCCGCCGAGCGCCGACGGATGCTCAACCAGAAGCGCACCCAACGCCCAGCCAGTGACCCAGAGAGCGCCGATTATCCCGAGGGCGATCGTGAGCTGGCGGAACACCAGCCCCCATCGAACGGGAGGTTCGCCCGCGAGGATCGGATCGCGGCGCCGCCTCACCGCCTGATAGGCGGCATGAAAAGGCATTGCGATCGCGCTCAACACGTAGAACATCCCGCCGATTCCCACGCCAGGTAATCCCGCCGTCATCGGTTAATGTCCCTTCTCATAGGTGTGGAACCCCCGGCCGAGCAGCTCCGAGAAAACAGCGCGAAGAAAGAAAACGGCGTTGACCGTTCTTAGAACGAAGAACGCCGGCATGCTGGCGAGAGCGCGTTTCGTCTCCCCGCGCGGGATTGCGCCCGCGAGTACGGGAATCATCAGTGCCGGTGCATCGATTACGTACCCAAGAAGCATCCACGGGCTGCGGAAGTAGATCGCGAGCACCGGCAGCAGGAGCAGATAGATTACCGCCGCCAGCGTGGCATCCCAGAGTGATACCGCGACGGCCGAGCGGAGGTAGGGCACGCCGAGCACGCCGCGCCAGTGCAGGCGGATGTTCTGGACGAAGCCATGCGACCATCGCTTCAGCTGGCGGCTCATGAACTGATAAGTCTGAGGCTCGATCGGATAGCAAAAGGCCTCTGGTACGAAGCGCACTTTCTCGCCCGCCTCGTAGAGCGACCAGGTGAGATCCATGTCTTCGGCGAGCGTGCGCGTTTCCCAACCGCCATGGGCGATGAGGGATTCGGACTTGTACATCGAGAAGCAGCCGGAGGCGATCAACGGTTTCTCGTAGTAGTCCTGCACCTGCTTGTAGAAGCTGAAAGCGAACAGGTACTCGATGTATCTGCCGCGCTCCCACAAAGTGCCCACATTTCGCGGGACGACGAATCCGCACGCGGCGGAGACGCCCGGGGCGTCGAGCGCGGCGAGCAGCTTCTCGATCGCATCGGGCGCGAGCGTGGTGTCGGCGTCGATCGCCATCGTGTACTCCGTCCGGATCTGGGACAGCGCGAAATTCTGCGCACCTGCCTTGGACCCGGTCCCGACCGGCGGGCGGATCACCGTTACTCCAAGTGAGCGCGCCACAGCGGCCGTATCGTCGGACGAGCCGTCATCGACGACGACAATCTCCTCGGGCTGAATCGTCTGCGCCTGGAGGCTTCGAATCGTGTCGGCAATCGACTCGCTTTCGTTGTATGCGGGCACGATCACGGTAAGGGGGGCGGCAAGCCCCGGCCTCACCATGCCCGGTGTTACGAGAGCGAGGTAATCCGGCTTGCGAGCGTGACGAAACCCGGTAAGCAGCCTGCGCTGCGGGCCGGCGGGAGTTCTGGGCGAAGTTGTCGGCAATTCTGTTTGTTATCGTTGAGCGTTGTCTACACGGAAGGACGCCGCCTGGGTCCAGCGCCGCTAATCAATAGACTGGGAACTGGCCCCCGCGGGTACAAAATCAGCGCCCCAATCAGCGCTCCAGCCTTTTCATGCGGCTGATTGCAATCCGGATCGGGATAAAGGTCGCCGCCAGGCAGATCGCCGCACTCAGCGCGAAGCCCACCCATAGCTCGATCGAGCTCGGCTGCGTGCCCAGGAGGCTGGCGCCTGCGTAACGGAACACCGGGCGCGCCTCAACGACGATGACAGTTCCAATCAGAGCAATTGATGCCATCATGAGGACCAAACCGCCGAAGGAGGTCGGAATCTGCGCCGCGTTCTCAGTGTTGAACTTCGGAAACAGCGCGCCGAAGCCGAGTGCGAGCCCCGCGATCGCAAAGGTCATCATCGTGATCGTAAACACGGACACCCACATCATGAAGCTGTTAACCTCGAGCAGCACGTCCGTCGCGAACACGAGGATGAGCGCCAGTACCAGCAGCGGCAGGGTGCCGACCCAGAATTTCGCCCACAATAGCTGCCGCATTTCGAGCGGGCTCGATCGCAACAGCCACAGCGTGCGCCCCTCGAGACTGATCCCGGGGAAGATGAAGCGTGCCGCAATCGACGCGAGCACGAATCCGGCGAGCACAAGGTTCACGAATGGAATGATGTTCCTGAGAAAGAACGTTATGCCTTCGCCCCTGAGTGGCAGGAACTTGATGTTGAAGACGTAGACGACGACGAGCACCGTCAGCAGGATGAGCTGCGACCACTGCGTCGTATCACGGAAGAACAGGCGCATCTCCTTCAACACCAGCTCGCGCCGCATCACTCCCCACGGCGTCAGCATTCGCCCGACCAGCTTGCCGATCGCGCCCTGCCGGACCCAGCGCTCGCCGCTTTCCTGCGACTTGCTGAAGCCGGACGTGTAAAGCCAGCGATGGAGCAGCGCGCCGAACACGACCACTGCCGCGGCTGTAGACCAAAGCAGGTAGAAGGGAAGTATCTCCGGATCCTCCCGCAGCCAGCTCATGATCCCCTGCGCCGCCCACTCGCTCGGCATCAGCGGTGACGTTGGCGTACGCAGCACAGAGATGAACTCGACCAGCGAACGGAATCCCTCCGGCCGTGCCAGCCGCTCGGGGCGCACGAGACGAAAGATCAGGAGCACTCCCGCTGCCGCCAGGACGGCGATGACGCTCAGGATGTCGCGCGTGCGTCGGGCCGGGAAAATGTTCACCAACATCAGCGTGACCGCGCTGCCGATCGCTGCCGGAATGAACAGGAACGGAATCATCGCGCCAATGGCGATGATCGGATAGAGCAGCCCGCCCTCGTAGCTGATGCCGTAGGCAGTAAGCACGGGCGTCGCGACGAGCACCACCATCCAGCTCGAATTGACCGCCGTCTCCAGCAGCTTGGCCCCGTAGAGCCGAAGCCAGTCGACCGGCGCCGCAACGAGAAGATCGAGATCCTTCGCCAGGAAGAAGCTCGACAGCGCCGTCACGATGTTGGAGAGGATGAGGATGCCGAACAGGCTCACCAGCATCAGTCCCAGAAGCTTTCCCGCCAGCAGCGCGCCAATCTCGGGAATGCCGCGAAAATACTTCAGCAGCCGGTAGAGCAGCCCGAACACGAACAGCCAGAAAATCCCGCCGATCAGCGTGAACAGGATCAGGCGCCCAGCGCGGTTCTCGCGCTCGCCCAGCGGCTTCGCGCGCGCGGTTAGAATCTTGGGCGAGAGAAGATGGAGGAGGCTTACATCACCAAGGAAGGCGCTCATCGCCGGCCGTCACGCATCGAGCACTTCCATTGCATCGCGGGCCGCGCGCTCGCCGGTGAGCTTGAGAAAGATCTCCTCCAGCCCGCCGCCGCCCGTCGCTTCCTTGCGCAGGTCTTCGATGGTCCCAGTTGCCCGGATCTTTCCCTGCTGGATGATGGCGATGCGGTCGCACAGCGTCTCCGCTACCTCGAGCGTGTGCGTCGACATCATGATGGTATGCCCGCGACGCACATACTCCCTGAACAGATCCTTGAGGATGCGCGCCGCTTTGGGGTCGAGTCCGACCATCGGCTCGTCGACGACGATCACTTCGGGGCGGTGAATGAACGCGCTCGATATGATCAGCTTCTGCCGCATGCCATGGCTGTAGCTCTCAACCAGCTCGTCCGCCCAGTCCTCGAGATCGAACAGCGCCATCAGCTCGCGGCCGCGGTGCTCGATCACCGAACCATCCTGTCCATAGAGCCCGGCCACGAAGCGCAGGAACTCGGCGCCCGTCAGCTTCTCGTAGATGAACGGCCTGTCGGGGATGAAGCCGAGCTTCGCCTTCGCCGCCATCGGGTCCTGCGAGAGGTCGATCCCGGCGAGGTGAATCGTCCCCGACGACGGCTGCAGAATGCCAGCGATCATGCGCAGCGTCGTCGTCTTCCCGGCACCGTTGGGGCCCAGGAAGCCGAACAGCTCGCCATCCGGAACGGTGAGATCGATGGAGTCGACCGCCGTAAAAGACCCATATCGCTTGGTGAGACTTCGCAGCTCGATCATCTTCCTCTTGGTTTCCTGAAGGCGAGCTCGAACGCAGTGCGCGTAACGGAAATCCCGTTCGGGCCGCTTGCGGCGACAATTCGTCCTGCGTCGTCCACCCACGCCGAAACGCCGTATGGCGCCCCCTGGATGCGCCACGCGCGCACCGTATCCCTGTGCGCCACCGCCCAGTCACCGCGCGGGTCGAGGTTGGCGCTGTCCACGACCACGAACAGCGACTCGGCGCGAATGCTCAGCTGTGGGTGGATCACCTTTCGCGTCAGCGGATCGAACATCGCCAGCTGTCTCCCATCGCCGGGCTTGCGCGCGCCGCCAAGCATGAGTGCCACTGGCGCGAGTGACGGCGTGAAAAGGGGCGGATGGAACGACTCGCCTCCGAGCCCAACCTTACGGGTCCCGCTTGTGCGCGAAATCGCGAGCGTCGAGTCGTCCTGCACGGACGCACTCATCGCGAACGGCTCACGGGGCCGTGTTATGGAGATTGACATGGCAGACAATCGCATCGCCCTGCTTAGTCGCGTATGCCAACGGCCGGAAACACGCTCGGTGGAATCGCCGGTGGGATGCTCGCCGACGTAATAGTCCTCGCTAACGAGCGATTGCGTCGTCGTATCGAGTGCCGACGCCGCGGCGCCGATCTGGCGCCCGTTACGCTCGACGACATAATAGAACGTCGCCGGCTGGAGCCGCAGTGCGATTTCAGCAAGGTCCTGCTGCTCGCTGCGGCTACTGCTCCGGCGTAGCATCATGGCCAGGCCGCCGAGCCACAGTACGACGATCGCGGCGGCGATCGCCGCGCGTCTCATTTTCAGCACTTTTCGTTGTTCGGGGGCACCACTCTAGACGATTGTGAGGCTCGTTTCGTCGTTAATCCAGCCAAGGTAGCGCTCCAGACCCCCTGAAACGGGCACTGCCAACAGCTCGGGCACTTTATAGGGGTGCAATTCCTTGAACGCGCGCTCCAGACCGTGTACGCAAGCCGAGCGGGTCTTGAGCATCACCACCGCCTCCTTCTCGTCCGCAATCTTGTCCTCCCACCTGTAGATGGAGCGCGATTCCGGCAGCACTGTGCCACACGCGATCAACCGGCGCTCCAGCAGGGTGCGAATGAGCTTCACCGCATCATCGCTGTTGGCGAGGGTGGTTAGAACGACTACTGCGTCGGTATGGCCCAATGTGTACCGGTTGGTGTGGAAGACGTGAATCTAACGTCGGACGGGCGGAGTCTGCTGCGCTCGGCTCGCATCCACACTACTGAAGTTGAGAGTTGCGAGTAAAAAAATTCCAGTGGCCAGTTCGCGCCGCCCTGC
>DATLXE010000455.1:0-1917 GCA_035575795.1 Gemmatimonadaceae bacterium | reverse complement strand
GTGATCACGCAGAAATTGCTGACCACGACACCGTCGTCGATACGTGAGTCGATGATCCGGACGCCGGAGTGGATGACGCACCCTGACCCGACGACTGTGCGCCCTTCGAGATAGACGCCGGGATAGATAGTTGTGTCGGCGCCAACCGTGACATCGGGGTCGATGAAGACGGATGCGGGGTCGATGATCGTGACACCAGACTCCATCAACGCTTCGTTCTTCGTCATTTTCAGCACCGACCCGATTTCCGCCAGTTCGAGGCGGCTGTTGACGCCGAGGATTTCCCTCGCGTCGCGCGCCACCACCGTCTCGACGGCCAGCCCTCGCGCGCCGTAGATCGTGACGAGATCCGGGAGGTAGTACTCGCCCTGCGCGTTGGCGGACGCAATCTGCTTCAGCGCGCCGAACAGCGGAGCGATGTCGAATGCGTAGATGCCGCTGTTGATTTCGCGGATTCCCTTCTGCGCGTCGGTAGCGTCTTTGTGCTCGACGATACCCGTGATCCGGCCTTCGTCGCGAACGATGCGGCCGTAGCCGTGCGGACTGTCCACAACCGCTGTCAGGACGGTTGCCGCGGCCGCCTGTCGTTCGTGCGTGGCAATCAGGGTCTTCAGCGTGTCCGGGCGCAACAGCGGAACGTCGCCAGACAGCAACACCAGCGTACCGGTGGCCCCGGCCAGCAGGGGTTCCGCCTGCAGGAGCGCGTGGCCCGTGCCGAGCTGCGGCTGCTGCACGGCAAACCGCAGGCCCGTGCGCGCCTGCATGGCCTGCTGGACCTTCTCGGCTTCGTGGCCCACGATGACCGTGACCGACGCCGGGGACAGTGCATCCGCGGCGCGGATGACGTGTTCAATCAGGGTAAAGCCTGCTGCCCGGTGTAAGACCTTCGGCAGGGCGGATTTCATCCGGGTCCCCTTGCCCGCGGCAAGGATGACGACGTGCAGGTCGGTCATAGACCCAGTTTAGCGTCTCCCGGGCGTCCGGGCTTCGCGCTACCGTCGGCGGGTGCGGCGCTTCGTCGACGGTGGGGCGTCGAGCACGGCCCGAAAGCCGTCGAGAACCCGGACGTTCTCGAGGTCGGGATCCTGCCGTGCCTGGGTCCGGTTCTCGGGGTTGAGCTCGATCGCTCGCTGCAGGTGTTCGAGAGATTCATCGAGACGGCCGCGCATGCTGAGCGCCGCCGACATGATGTAGTGCGCGTGATCGTTGTCGGGGTCCGCCGTGACCGCCCGCTGCAGGTGGTGCAACGCCGTGACATGGTCCCCGGCGTTCAGGGAAACCGTCGCGGCGTACACCTGCTCGGCTGGAGTCTCCGGCGGCGGACTGTTGCGGGCTGTCTCCCGTTCGCAGACACGGAGATAGAGCCGGGCGCGTTCGAGAAGCTCCCGTTCCTCGGGGTAGCGTTCGATCACGGTGCGGAACAGTTCCGCAGCCCCGGCGAAATCATGGCGCTGAAGGCCCTGGACGCCGCGTTCGTAGATGGCCACCGCTTCATAGAAGCCGGGTTTTCGCGGCGCGGCTGGCGGCGCGGGGGGGGGCGGTGCCGGCTGAGCGACCTGACGCGCCGGGCGCGTCGGTCCCCCTGGCCTCGCCGCGCCAGTCTTTGGCGGGCGCGGCGCGGCCGCACGCTTGGGGACCGCACGCGTGGCGACGCCGCGTTTCGGGACCGGTCGTTTGGCAACGGCGCGCTTGGCGCGCTTTACCAGCGGACGCTTCGCGGCTGGCTTGGCAGCCCTCCCCGGTGCGCGACGCGGACGCGGCGCCGCCTTGCGGGTGGGTGCCTTTTTCTGCTGTGCCTTGGACCGGGCGTTGGTGACCCGGCTCTGTTTTGCCAATCCTGTCGCCTCCTGAGGAGCCTGTTCGGCGGCAAAAGTAACAAATTGCTGGTCTGACGGTCAAGAAGAAGCCGACAGGCGA
>DATLXE010000454.1:0-1570 GCA_035575795.1 Gemmatimonadaceae bacterium | reverse complement strand
GCACGAGCGCAATCTTGCCCTCGACCGAGATGCCCATGGCGGTGAGAGCCGCGAAGTCGCCCGGTGATCCGTAATTTACATACACGACCTGCCCGTCGGCCCTGCCCGACGCGCCATAGCCGTGAAAGGCCGGGAACATGCCCTCCTGCGTCGAGTCCTTGTCGACGTCATACGCATCTTCGCGGAGCTTTAATTCCTCCTCGACAGGGGAGACGAGCTTGAGCGAGACATGCTTCGGATGATTGAGGAAGACGTCGTAGCGCACGAGCTCCGCCGTCAGGCCGAACTCGTGGAAGCGCGCGAGCACATAGTCGGCGACCTTCTTTTCCGCAGGAGTACCGGCGACGTGAGGCTCTTCGGTCAGTGCCGCCAGCCATCGCCGCGCGGAGGCCGGAGTGACGGTATCGAGGAAAACCTTTTCTGCCCTGGCGTGGGTCTCCGCTGAGGCTGATGTAAAACCCAGCGGCGCGGGCGACTGAGCCGCGGGAGTCTGCACAAGAAGAAACTGCGAGAGCACGAGAGCCGTCAGCATGGGATAACGCATCGCGACAGCATATCCGCTGCGCTGGGATGCCGGGAGAGCGATTAGACTGTGCTGCATGCCGCGCCGTTCGATCCTTTTGCTTCTCGCCACGACCCTCACCGCGACGGGCGTGATCGGTTGCAACCGGCAGCTTTCGTTCCCTGACCCCGACGCGCTCGCCCAGCACGTCACGATCCGGCGCGACACGTACGGGATCCCGCACATCCTTGCGGACTCGGAAGAGGCTGCGGCGTTCGGTTTCGGGTACGCGCAGGCAGAGGACCACGCCGAAGAGATCGGTCGACGCTACATCAGCGCGCGCGGTGAAGAGGCCCGTTACTTTGGCGACTCTGGACTTGCCGGCGACATCGCCATGGCGCAGTTCGACAACCTCGCGGAGGCCCGGCGCGGCCTCGACCGGATCACGCCGGTCTATCGGCGAGTCATCGCGGCCTACGCGGCAGGCGTGAATCGATACGTCACCCAGCATCGCACCGAGCTTCCGGACTGGATGCCGACGATCACGGCGGCGGACGCCCTCGCCGGCACCCGCGCCAGCGCCGCGGAATCACTGGGCGGCGCCGCACTCCTAAGACGACTCCGCGAAAAGTATGAAGGCGTTCCCGCACGCGGCGGCCAAGACGAGGAGCACGCGTGGATCGACCAGCCGGGCTCGAACGCCCTGGCGCTCGCAGGCTCGAGAACGTCCACCGGCAAGCCGATCCTGCTCGGGAATCCTCACCTGCAATGGTCCTCACTCTACTGGGAAGCCCACGTGCGGGTGCCTGGAAAGATCGACTTCTACGGCTCATCGCTGCCCGGCATCCCGGTGCTGCGTGCCGGCTTCAACGACCGGCTCGGCTTCGTCACGACGAACAACGCACCGGACCTCGACGACGTGTTTGCGCTCTCGATGGACCCGCAGCGGCCGGACCATTACCTGTTCGACGGCTCGTCGATGCCGCTTCGCGCGCGCAACACGGTCGTGCACGTGCGGAACCCCGATGGCTCGATGCGCGCGGAAAGCAGGGTCTTCTGGTCCTCGCA
>DATLXE010000453.1:0-12221 GCA_035575795.1 Gemmatimonadaceae bacterium | reverse complement strand
GTGTATTTCATCGACCACCTGCCGGTTGCGACCGAGCCGCGCGACGTTATCTGGATCGTGGTCTCGAGCATCGTCGTCGCGGCGATCGCGACCGTCTACCCCTCGCTGCAGGCGTCACGCCTCTTTCCGATCGACGCGATCAGGCACGAATGACGGTCCTCGAAGCGCACGACCTGCACAAGAACTATGTCGGCGGCGATGGGAACTCGCTGATCGTGCTGAACGGTGTGAATCTCTCCGTGCAGCGGCGCGAAATGATCGCCATCGTCGGCGCGAGTGGCGCGGGCAAGAGCACTCTCCTGCACGTGCTCGGCGCCCTCGACCGGCCGAGTCGCGGGTACGTGGTGATCGGCGGCGAGCCGGTTCACGGACGTGATGAGACTGAGCTCGGACTGCTCCGGAACCGCACGGTCGGTTTCGTGTTTCAATTTCATCACCTGCTGCGCGAGTTTTCCGCGTTGGAGAACGTGATGATGCCACTGAGAATTGCGGGGAAAACGGAGTCCGACGCGCGCAGCCGCGCCGCTGAGCTGCTGGCGCGCGTCGGGCTGAGCGGCCGCATGACCCACCGCCCGGGAGAACTTTCCGGCGGTGAGCAGCAGCGTACCGCTGTCGCACGCGCCCTCGCGATGGATCCGGGCATCCTGCTCGCGGACGAGCCGTCCGGTAACCTCGACCGCGAGAATGGCGAGATGCTCCACGATCTGCTCACCGAGGTGGTGAACGATCTGGAGATCGGAATGGTCGTCGTGACGCACAACCGGTCCCTCGCTGCCCGCGCAAACCGTGTGCTGCTGCTGGAGAACGGAAAGCTGGCGCCTACCGATCTCACCGAGGTCGTCGTCTGATGGTCTGTGATCTGTGCAAGGAGGGCGAGGCGGTAATCCGGCTCACCGAAGTGGAAAAGAGCGGCGTGCGTGAGCTGCATCTTTGCGAGAAGTGCGCGGCGGAGCGGGGAGTCGAGACAACGCTTGCCGCCACCAAGCCGCAGATCAGCAACTTCCTGCAGACCATTCACGAACAGGCTGCCGACACCAAGGGCGACGCGGTACGGTGCCCGTTCTGCTCCGGAACTCTTGCCGATTTCAGGTCGACGGGCAGGCTCGGGTGCGCCGCCTGCTATGACGCGTTCGAGCCGAGCCTGCGCGACCTGCTGCGGCGGGTGCACGGTAACTCCCGCCACATGGGCCGCCGCTACACCGCGCCGCCCCCGTCGCAGCTTCCCCACGTCTCGAGCGCGACCGAGTTGCGCGTCAGGCTCAAGCGGGCGATCGAGACCGAACAGTTCGAGGTTGCGGCGGACATTCGCGACAAGCTGCGGGGGCTCGAGTAGTGCTCGACTTGTCGCTGCTGCCCGACGGCGGTGCGGGGTGGCTCGAGGCGTCCGGGGAGCATGCCGACATCGTCATCTCGACGCGCATCCGGCTCGCGAGAAATCTCGAGGGATATGCATTCACGCCCCGCGCACGCGACGGCGAGCGGCTCCGCATCCTCGCCCAGGTGCGTGAGGCGTTCGGCAGCCTGGAGTCGATCGAAGACGGAGTGTTGATCCGTGTCGACGAGCTGAGTCCGGAAGACCGGCTCCTTCTGCACGAGCGCCACCTGGTGAGCAAGGAGCTGGCAGGACTCAACGAGCAGCCAGTGCGCACCGGCGCGGCCGTTTATCTCGCGCGTGGTGTCGGCATCATGGTCAATGAAGAGGATCACCTCCGCATTCAGGCGCTGCACTCGGGCTTTCACGTTGCCGACGCGTTCAGCGTCGTTGAACGGCTGGACAACGAGCTCGGCGCGCGCGTGCCTTACGCGTTCCACAATGAGTTCGGATACCTGACCGCGTGCCCCACCAACGTCGGAACGGGGCTCCGGGCATCGGTGCTGATTCACCTGCCCGGACTCGTGCTCACGAAAGAGATCACGAAAGTCCTCGCCGGCCTGCAGCAGGTGGGTCTCACTTACCGCGGCATGTACGGCGAAGGGAGTGAGGTGGTGGGAAACTTTTTCCAGATTTCCAATCAGACGACACTCGGCCGGTCGGAGGGGGAGTTACTCGATTACCTCGTGCGAGTCATTAAGCATGTAATCGAGCGCGAAGAAGAATCCCGGCGCGTGCTGCTGCGCGATGCCGGTTATATTATAGAAGACAAGCTCTGGCGTGCTTTCGGCACGCTGCGCTACGCACGCAGCCTGAGCTTTGACGAAGCAATGAATTACCTGAGTGGCGTGCGACTGGCAGTCGGTTTGAAACTGATCACCGGTCTCAGTGTATATACCCTCAACAAGCTCCTGATTTTCAGTCAGTCTGCGCATCTCAGCCGTACCGAGGGGAAAGCGCTCACTGAAGGCGAGGCGAACATCGCGCGTGCGCGTTACGTGCGCGACATCCTCGCTAACGAAGCTGAAGGGTAGGCGGGCACTAACGGGCGGCACGGTCGTACCTGACGGTTCACCGTACCAACACAGAAAACGCTCCCGCACTGAGGATTGTAGAGATGAACGGTTACAACTTTACCGAGCGAGTACGAAAAGTTCTCGCCATGGCCCGTGAAGAGGCTGCGCGCCTCCATCACGAATACGTCGGCACCGAGCACATTCTGCTTGGCCTCATCCGCGAGGGCGAAGGCGTTGCCGCCGCCGTCCTCCAGAACCTGAGCGTCGACCTCGACGAGATTCAGCAGAAGATCGAGGAGACGGTCAAGAAGGGTAAGGCTGCCGCTGCAACCGGCCCTGACCTTCCTTATACATCGCGCGCCAAGAAGGTGCTCGAGCTCGCGATGGGCGAAGCTCGCGACCTGAGTCACGGCTACGTCGGCACGGAGCATCTGCTGCTCGGACTTCTGCGGGAAGAGAAGGGAATCGCCGCCCAGGTCCTTACTGACGCGGGCGTGAATCTCGATGCCGCCAAGGCCGAAACTCTGCGCCTCCTCGGCACCGAGATGCCGCAGGGCGGCGCTACGGGGGCGACGCAGGCTGCTCCTGGCGCGACGCCGGCGCAGACGGGGAAGGGAGAGAAGAAGTCGAAGACTCCCGCCCTCGACCATTTCTGCCGCGACCTCACCCAGCTTGCTTCGGATAACCAGCTCGACCCGACGATCGGCCGCGCGAAGGAGATCGAGCGCGTGATGGAGATTCTCACGCGGCGCAAGAAGAACAACCCGGTGCTGATCGGCGAGCCGGGCGTTGGAAAGACCGCGATCGTCGAAGGCCTTGCCCAGCTCATCGCCAACGGCGAATGCCCCGACTCGCTGCGCGACAACCGCGTGCTGTCGCTGGACATGGCCGCCGTGATCGCCGGCACCAAGTATCGCGGACAGTTCGAGGAGCGCCTCAAGGCGGTCATGAACGAGATCGCGCAGAACAAGAACATCATCCTGTTCATCGACGAGCTGCACACGCTCGTCGGGGCAGGCGCCGCCGAAGGCGCGATTGACGCCAGCAACATGCTGAAGCCCGCGCTTGCGCGTGGAGAGCTGCAGTGCGTCGGCGCGTCGACGCTCAACGAATACCGCAAGTACATCGAGAAGGACGGCGCCCTTGAGCGCCGCTTCCAGACCGTCATCGTCGAGCCGCCCTCGGTCGAAGAGACAGTCGAGATCCTCAAAGGTCTCCGCAGCAAGTACGAAGAGCACCACAAGGTGACGATTCCCGACACGACGCTGCTTGCGGCGGCGAAGATGTCGGAGCGCTACATCACCGACCGCTTCCTGCCCGACAAGGCGATCGACGTGATCGACGAAGCGGGAGCGCGCGCGCGCCTGGCGACCCAGTCGCCGCCGACCGCCGTCGTCGAGCTCAAGACGCTCCTCGACGCCGTCAACGGCGATAAGGACGCGGCCGTTCGCGACCAGAACTTCGAGCGTGCTGCCTCACTGCGCGACCGCGAGCGTGAGCTGCAGGGCGACATCCGCCGTAAGCAGGAGGAGTGGGAGAAGCACCGCCAGTCGCACCGGCCCGTGCTCGGCGAGGAGGAAGTTTCCTTCATCGTCAGCCGCTGGACCGGTATCCCCGTCACCCGACTGCAGGAGGCGGAGACGGCCCGCCTGCTTCGGATGGAGGAGGAGATGCATGGAACAGTGGTGGCGCAGGAAGAAGCCATCCGTGCCCTCGCGCGCTCGATCCGCCGCAGCCGTGCCGGACTGAAGGATCCAAACCGGCCCATCGGTTCGTTCATCTTCTCCGGTCCGACCGGAGTCGGGAAGACGGAAGTCGCGCGCTCGCTGGCGAGGTTTCTCTTCGCGGACCCGTCCGCGCTCATCCGCGTGGACATGAGCGAGTACATGGAGAAGTTCTCCGTTTCGCGCCTCATTGGCGCGCCTCCGGGCTACGTCGGCTACGAGGATTCGGGCACCCTCACGAAGGCCGTGCGGCGCAAGCCGTACAGCGTCGTGCTGCTCGATGAGATCGAGAAGGCGCATCCGGATGTATTCAACATTCTCCTGCAGGTGCTCGACGAGGGACACCTCACCGACAACTACGGCCGCGTGATCGACTTCAAGAATACGGTCGTCATCATGACGTCGAACGTCGGTGCGCGCGACATCACGAAGGGACGGGGACTTGGCTTTCACGCTCCCGATGCGAAGTCGAACTTCGAGCGCATCGCCGAGAAGGTGAAGGAAGAGATGCAGCACGTCTTCAACCCTGAATTCCTGAACCGGCTCGACGACATCATCGTCTTTCATCCGCTGTCGCGGGAGAACATCGCCGAGATCGTCGGTATCCTGCTCGCGGCAGTGCAGAAGCGTCTTGGCGACGAAGAGCTCACGCTCAAGCTTACCGATGCCGCTTCCGGTTTCCTCGTCAAGCATGGGTACGACGAGAAATTCGGTGCGCGTCCGCTCAAGAGAGCGATTCAGCGCTACATCGAGGATCCGCTCTCGGAGAAGATTCTGCTCGCGGAATTCTCGAAGGGCGACGAAATCGAGGTTGACCTCAACCCCGATGGCGAGAAGCTCGACTTCCGTGTACTGAGCGGCAGCGCCAAGACCTAGCGGGCGGAGACATCAGCGCCAGAAGACAGCCGCCGGACAGAGGCAACTCTATCCGGCGGTTTTGTTGTCCAAGTAGCATCTGTGCGCGGACCTTCAACAAACTGACTAGTGTATATTTGGGACATGCCTAAAGCCGCTACATTCCTCCTCGCGCTTGCCATCTCGGGCGCGGGCTCTGTTCACGCCCAGGAGGCTGCTCCCGGCGTCTGCTCGACCCCCACCGAGGTCGATGTAGCCGGCAATTCGCGCGTTGACGCGGCCGCGGTCCGAGGCACGGCAGGCCTCGCCTCGGGCACCCAGCTGAGCGTGCGGGATATCCAGCGCGCGATCAAGAGCCTTTACGCCACGGGCCAGTTCGACGACGTGCAGATCAACTGCCGCGTGACCTCCACCGCGACGGCTGCACTCACGATCACGGTCAGGGAGCGCCCAGTGCTCGCCGGCTACGATATCGTTGGCGTCGACCGCGTGGCCGACAAGGACGTGAAGGAACGCCTTGCGTTCGCCACCGGCTCGCCTGTCGATCCGGCCAAGATCGCGCTTGCAATCGAGCGGACCGATTCGCTGTACGAGAGCAAGGGCTATTACCTCGCCCGGGTGCGACCCGAGTCGACACTGGCCAACGGCAAGCTTTCGATGATTTTCCGCATCGATGAGGGGCGCCGCCTGGCGATCTCGGGCGTGCGAATCAACGGCAACGCCCGCGTACCTGACGACGACATCGTTGCGGCGATGCAGACCAAGCCGGAAGGCTTCCTCTGGACACGCCCTGGCGAGTTCGACGACGAGAAGTATTCCGCCGACCTCGCCGAGAACATTCCGCGCCTGTACGGGAGCCGCGGCTTCATTGACTTCCGCATCCTGAACGACACGCTCATCGTGGACAGGGAGCGGGGAAAGGCGCTCATCGACATTACGGTCAGCGAAGGACCGCGATACTCGATCGGCAACTTCGAGGTGATCGGCAATCGCCGCTTCTCTTCCGAACAGATTGGAACGTTTTATCCTTTCGGCGCGAAGCAGCAGGCCACTCTCACGCAGCGCGCGGCCGGACTGATCCGGCGCAACTACCGGAATCCGCCCAACACGTTTGACGCCAGCCGCTGGGAAGAAGCGCAGGGCAAGCTCAATGAGGCGTATAACGACGAAGGCTACATCTACGCCCAGATCCGCCCCGTCACCGAGCGAGCAGGCGCGTCGGATTCCGTCCGCACCGTCAATCTCCGGTGGGAAATCGAAGAGCGTTCCCCCGCGATCATTAACCGCATCGAGATCTCGGGCAACGACTATACTCACGAATCGTGCATTCGCGAGCAGATCGTGCTCGCACCCGGCCAGGTATTCAACAGGAACTACCTGATCCGCAGCTATCAGAATATCGGCAACCTCAACTTCTTCGAGACGCCGATGGCGGCACCGGAGACGCGGCCGAGGGGAGAGCAGGGGGACGTGGATATTCTTTTCCACGTCAAGGAAAAGCGTACCGGCAACGTCAACTTTGGCGCTTCGATGGGCCAGGGTACCGGCCTCGGCGGCTTTATCGGCCTCGACCAGCCCAACCTGCTTGGCCGCTGCAAGCGGGCGCAGCTGCAATGGCAGTTTGGCCGTTACATCAACGACTTCAACGCCACCTTCAGCGACCCCAACATCCGTCAGTCGCGGATATCGGGCAGTACGACGGCGTACCATACGCGCTCGCGGTTCCAGATCGCGCAGCTTGGCGGCGCGACGCGGACGGGCGGGCAGGTGCAGCTCGGATTTCCCGTTCCCAATTCGCTCTACACGCGGCTCTTTGTTTCCTACGGCGGCGAGAGAGTGAAGTACGCGGAGAACGGACTGCTTGGGACCGTCGCTGACAGGTGCGACAACTGCTTCCGCTCGACACTGGGCTTCACGGCGCAACACGACACCCGGACGGGGCTGCCGTTCCCGGCCGACGGCGGAATGCAGTCGTTCAACGCGCAGTTCAACGGCGGTCCACTCGGTGGCACGGCAGCATTCCAACGCTATACCACTGACCTTAAGTCGTACGCGCCAATTGGCAGCATCGGGAGCGGGCTGTTGGGCGGAGGCGGGATGACCTTCGTCGTCGGCCTGAACGCGAAAGCTGGTGCGGTGTTCGGAAACCCGGGGCCGTTCTTCTACTCACAGGCGTTCTCGCTCGGCGGCACACAGTACGGCGAACAGCTGCGCGGCTACAACGAATTTTCAATTACGCCGAGCGGCTACGACCCGAACGCGGAAGGAACCGGCGCGCGGCGCGAGTCCTTTGGCAACGCATATTTCACTGGTTCCGCCGAGCTTGGGCTCAGGGTCAGCCAGTCGCTGTACTTGAACACCTTCTTCGAAGGCGGCAATGTATGGAACCGCGCGCGCGAGTTCGATCCGACGCGGCTGTTCCGCGCTGCCGGTTTCGGCGCCGCGACACTCAGTCCGCTCGGACCCTTGGGGGTCGACATCGGGTATGGATTCGACAGGACGGATGCAGCCGGGCGCCCAGCCCCCGGCTGGAAGCTCCACTTCAAGCTCGGACAGTTCTTCTAACACTGGAGTCTTAATGGTTTTGCAGATTCGTGCGGCTTCGCTCGCACTTTTTGGATCGATCGTCTTCGCCGGAGCTGCATCAGCTCAGGCCGCACCGATCAAGCTCGGCTATATCAATTCGGCGCAGCTGCTCCAGCAGGCGCCGGGCCGCGCCGAGGCGGAAGCGCAGTTCGAGCGCGAAGTCGGCGCGTACCGGCAACAGCTCCAGCGCATGAACGATTCGCTAAACACGCTTGCAACGACATTTGACCGTGACGCGCCGAAACTGGATAGCGCTTCCCGCGAGGTGCGCGGGAGAGCGATCCGCGCCCGCGAAACGGAGTACCAGACTCGCGCGCGTGACCTCGACCAGCGCATGCAGACGCGCCAGGCCGAGCTCGTCAAGCCGATCATGGAGCGCGTGCAGGGCGTCATCGAAACGATCAGAAATGAGGACGGTTACTCGATGATCCTCGATGTCGGCTCGCAGGTGAGCGTCGTGGTCGCCGCCGATAAGCGGCTCGACCTTACTGAGAAAGTATTGGCGCGCCTGAAGGCCGCGGGTCCGCCCGCTGCCGCACCGGCGGGCGGCGTCGTGCCTCGTCCAGCGGGAGTGACGCGACCGCCGACGCGGTGACGCCTGCCGGGCACGCAAAGGCTGTGAATGGCGGTGATGGTGAAAACACCATCACCGCTCTTGTCATTGCGGCCCTCGTGTCCGGTGAACTGGTAGGTGATGGCAGCGCCGTCGTGACGGGAGTGGCGCCCCTCGACCGCGCCGGGCCGCTGGACCTCAGCATCCTCGCCGGTGGCAGATACACGCCGATGCTCGCCGAAACCAAGGCCGGGGTGGTGCTGATCGACCCGGAGTTCCGGGAGGCAGTCGGTGCGCCGCGCGCCCGCATTTTCGTCAAGCAGCCACTCGAGAAGCTGCTGGCGGTCCTCCCCCGCCTCTACCCGCAGACCTTACCGGCGCCCGGCGTTGCCGCGACAGCCCGTATCGGTGCGGGCGCGAGGCTGGGAGATGGCGTGTCGCTTGGAGAGTACGCGGTCGTCGGCGCCGGCGTGCGACTTGGCACGGGCGTTGTCATCGGCGCGCATACCGTCGTGGGCGATGGCGCGCAGATCGGCGATGGTTCCCGCCTGTGGCCGTCGGTGGTGATCTATCCCGGCGCGGTGCTTGGAGCGCGCGTGAACGTGCACGCCGGCGCGAAAATCGGCAGCGACGGCTTCGGCTACGTCTTCAGGGACGGAGCACACACGAAGATTCCGCACGTTGGAAGGTGCATCATTGGCGACGATGTGGAGATCGGCGCAAACGCGACGATCGACCGCGGCAGCATCGACGATACCGTCATCGGTGCCGGCACGAAGATCGACAATCTCGTACACGTGGCGCACAACGTTCGCATTGGAACGCGCTGCCTGCTGATGGCGCAGGTTGGAGTTGCAGGCTCGGTGATCATCGGCGACAACTGTGTCATTGCGGGGCAGGCGGGGCTGAGCGGCCACCTGACCATCGGCGCGGGCGCGCGCATCGCTGCCCAGGCGGGAGTGTTCGGCGACATCCCCGCAGGCGAAACCTGGTCTGGCTATCCCGCCCGGCCGCATCGCGAATCGCTACGCGCCTCGGGCGCCCTGTTTAGATTGGCGGGAATGATGCGCCGCCTCGAAAAGCTGCTGGAAATCTCGGAAGCCAAGTGAGCCGCAAAACGGTGGCCCGGCCAGCGCAGCTGGAGGGGGTCGGCCTCCATTACGGGGTCAATTGTAAGCTTACTTTTCTGCCTGCCGCGTCGCGCGAGGGAATCGTGTTCCAACGCACCGACTGCAAGGGTGCTTCGCGCATAAGGGCCCACGTTAGCGAGGTCAGCGGCAGCGACCGACATACCCGCCTTGGCACGGGCGCCGAAGCGGTTCATACCGTCGAACATGTGCTGGCGGCCGTGACTGGAGCGGAGATCGATGACCTCATCATTGAAATGGACGGTCCCGAGCCGCCCATCCTCGATGGCAGCGCCGCGCCGTTTCTGGATGCGCTGATCGCGGCCGGACTTGCGCTGCTCGAAGGAGAACCGGAGTTCTTGACGCTCAGCGAGCCGGTAAGGATCATCGACGGCGCTTCCGTCTACGAGGCGTACCCGGCTGACAGTCTTGAGCTCGACGTAACGATAGACTTTCCGCACCCCCTCGTTGGAAAACAGTCAGGCCGGTTCTCGGTGACGCCGGCGCTGTTCGCCAGTGAGCTCGCACGCGCCCGTACATTCGGATTCATCAGCGAGGTCGATGCGCTGCGTGCGAAGGGACTGATCAAGGGGGCGTCGCTGGAGAACGCCGTGGTGCTCGACGAAACCGCCCTCCTCAGCGGCGCACTGCGCTGGGACGATGAATTCGTCCGTCACAAGGCAATGGACTGCGTCGGGGACCTGGCATTGGCCGGCGCGCGAGTAAAAGCTCGTATCGTCGCGGTCAAGCCAAGTCACCGTGGCACCGTTACGCTAATTCGCGAAATGGTGAAGGCGGCAGGTAAAAAGGATAAAGGGGGAGGGATGTACACCATAGAAGACATCATGAAGGTTCTGCCACACCGGTACCCGTTCCTGCTCGTGGATCGGATCCTCGAGATCGAGGAGAACAAGCGGATCGTCGGGTTGAAGAACGTCACGATCAATGAGCCTTTTTTTCAGGGTCACTTTCCCGGGCACCCGATCATGCCGGGAGTGCTGATTATCGAGGCTATGGCGCAGGTTGGCGGCATGCTGCTGATGGGAAGCGCTGGGGATCCTGAGTCGAAGGTTGTGTATTTCATGTCGCTTGACAACGTCAAGTTCCGACGGCCCGTGAAGCCGGGCGACCAGATCATTTTCGAGCTTGAGATCGTCCAGTTGCGGGGCAGCGTGTGCAAGATGCGCGGAGTGGGGAAGGTCGACGGCGAGGTCGTTGCCGAGGCTGACATGGCCGCGATGGTGCGCGACCGGTGAGCACGGCGAGGATTCATCCAAAGGCCATTGTCTCCCCCGGAGCGGCGATCGGTGACGACGTCGAAATTGGTGCGTACGCCATGATCGGCGAGAACTGCGAGATTGGCAACCGGTGCGTCATTGCCTCGCGTGCGACGATCGAGCGCAACGCCACACTCGGCGAAGGTGTGCAGGTGGGCATCGGCACCATCATCGGCGGCGCGCCCCAGGACCTTAAGTACGCGGGTGAGGAAACCACAGTCGAGATCGGTGACAACACGGTCATCCGCGAGTACGCGACGATCAATCGGGGTACCGCTCACTCGTTCAAGACGACCGTTGGCAGGAATTGCCTGCTAATGTCGTATGTCCACATCGCACACGACTGCCAGATCGGCAACGGGGTTATCCTCTCCAACGTCGTTCAGCTTGCCGGTCACGTTACGATCGATGACAAGGCCATTCTCTCCGGACTGAGCGCGGTGCATCAATTCGTGCGCATTGGGCGGAACAGCTTTATCGGCGGAATGTCGCGGGTGTCGAAAGACATACCGCCTTTTCTTAAGGCGGTTGGCAACCCGGTCAAACTTTACGGACTCAACACCGTCGGGCTGCAGCGCAACGGGTTTTCCGATGACGTTATCCGCGAGCTGAAGCGTGCTTATCGTCTCTTCTTTCGGTCGGACCTCAACGTGACTCAGGCTATGGAGCGGGCACAGACGGAACTCGAGGAATTCCCCGAGGTGAGGGAGCTCATGGATTTCGTCCACGCCAGCGAACGGGGGGTCGTCATTTGATCTCGCATCCGCGGGTCGGTGTAGTAGGCGCCGGGAGCCTGGGGTTCCACCACATCAGAATTCTTCGCGACCTTCCCGGTGCCAGCTTCACCGGGTTCTTCGAAACTCGCGACGAGCGCGCGCGAGAAGTGGAGAAAGAATTATCCGTGGCGAGGCGACCGTCGCTCGATGCGCTCCTCGACGAGTCCGACGCGGTAGTGGTGGTCGTTCCGACATCGCTCCACTTCGAGGTCGCCGCAAAAGTGATCGAACGTGGCAAGCACATCTTCATCGAGAAGCCGATCACGGCGACGCTCGAGGAGGCAGACAAGCTGCTGGACGCGGCGCGCGCCGCGGGCGTGATGGTGCAGATCGGGCACATCGAGCGGTTTAACCGCGCGGTGCGCGCCGCGCTTCCGTACGTGAAGCAGCCGCGTTTCATCGACAGCGAGCGGCTCGCCCCATTCAGCCCGCGGGGGTCCGACGTGGCGGTCGTTCTCGACCTGATGATTCATGACATCGACCTGCTGCTAACTCTGGTCGGTGCGCCAGCCAGGGAAATAACCGCCGTCGGCGTTCCTGTCCTCACGCCGATGCTCGACATCGCCAACGCGCGGGTGACGTTCACGTCGGGTGCGGTCGCGAACATCACCTCAAGCAGAATCTCGCGCGAGAAGAAGCGGAAGATCCGGATCTTTCAGCAGAGCGGATATCTCTCGCTGGACCTCGGCGCCGGCACGGGCGAGTTCTTCCGACTGCGCGCCGACATCGACCCGCTCGCGGTAAAAAGCGGACCCGTGGACATGGCCATGTTCGTCGACAGGGTTCCGCTCGAGGCGCCGGAAGGGGAACCGCTCAAGCTCGAGCTGGAAAGCTTCGTCTCCGCGCTCACGAGCGGTGGTCCGGCGGTTGTCACCGGGGAGGAGGGACGACTGGCACTCGACATGGCACTGCGAATCGTCGCCGAGATCGAGAGA
>DATLXE010000452.1:0-3705 GCA_035575795.1 Gemmatimonadaceae bacterium | reverse complement strand
TCATGGGTGGATCTCGGCACCGGCAGGCGATCTACGCTATCGGGACCGTTTACAGTCGGGGAGTTGCGCGCGATCCGGGTTCGGCTGGATGCGCTGAAAAAACAGGAGCCGAAGAAAGCGCCCTGATCTACCCCTGCGACTCGAGTGCGGTGACCGACATCCCCATCGAGTGGTATCCCTTGTCCACGTAAATGATGGTGCCGGTGATTCCGGCGGCGAGCGGGCTGGACAGAAATGCGGCGGTGTTCCCCACCTCTTCGGGTCTGAGCGGCTCAGCCAGCGGTGCGTTTGCGGCGCAGTAGTCCACCATGCGGTCGATGATGCCGATCGCGCTTGCCGCGCGCGATGCCCACGGTCCAGCGGAAATGGTATTGAGGCGAAGACCGTACTTTCGTCCCGCCTCGTAGGCGAGCGTCCGCGTATCGCTTTCAAGAGATGCCTTCGCGGACGACATCCCTCCACCGTAGCCAGGTATCACGCGCTCGCTGGCCATGTACGTGAGAGACAGGAAGGACCCTCCGGCACGCATCAGAGGCGCGAGCCGGCTCACCATCGACACGAGAGAATAGGCACTGACACTCACCGCCGTCAGGTATCCGGCGCGGCTTGTCTCGAGCAGCGGTTTTTTTACCTCGGGTCCATTCGCCAGAGAGTGAATTACGATGTCCAGGGACTTGGCGCCGAAATCGGATTCGATGCGCTTCACGAGGCCATCGATGCTGAAGTCGCCCGTATCCTTGTACCGCTTGTTGGTGCGGATGTCCTCGGGCGCATCGGGAAGTGTGTCGAATGCGGCGTCGAGCGGGTACACCTTCTCGAACTGGAGCAGCGATCCGCCCGATAGCCGGCGGGATTCATCCATCTTCCCGCGCTCGATCAGATTCGTGAATATGTTGAGCGCCGGCGGCCACGTACCAACGCAGATGCTTGCCCCCGCCTCCGCGAGCGATTTTGCGATGGCGAAGCCGAAACCGCCATCATCCGCAACCCCCGCCACGAGCGCGCGCTTGCCGCTGAGATCGATATTGAGCATGTCGCTGATATCGCAATTTGCGGGTTGATTGACAAGGGGCGGGATTGCAATCCCGCGGCCCTGCGAGTTCCTTCCACAGACCAATGACGAGAAAGACACGCTGCAGCAATACCGCGCTGATGCTGTTCCTGCTGTTCGGCCCGACGGGCGCGGGGGCCCAGGTCGCGGATACGATCTCGCGCAAGACTCCGCTCTTCACCGCGAACGATGCGGCGATCTTCGGGGGCTTCGCGCTGGCAACGGTGGCCGTGGCACCGATCGACCGCTACTTCGCGACCCGGCTACAGGATCCGGCAGCGCAGGAGAACCGTTTTCTGCGGAGGTCGGCGACCGGTTTCAGACTGCTCGGCGTTCCCGGCTCGATCGGCACGAGCGCGGGACTCTACCTGCTCGGCCGCATTCAGGGGCAGAGGCGGCTGACCGATCTGGGCCTGCACAGTGGCGAGGCGATTCTGCTTGGCAGCGGCGTGGGAGTAGCAATAAAGCTTCTCGCCGGCAGGGCGCGGCCGTACGTGGACGTCGAGAACCCGCACGACTTTCAACTGGCGCGCGGACTCGACGGAGACCGGTTTCGCTCCTTCCCTTCCGGCCACGCCATCGCTGCGTTCGCTTTTGCTTCGACGGTGAGCCGGGAAACGGTGATGTGGTGGCCGCACAGCCGGTGGACAATCGGTCCGGTGATGTATGGCGGCGCAACACTGGTCGGGATATCGCGCATGTACAACAATCAGCACTGGGCGAGCGATGTCATGGCCGGCGCCGCGATCGGAACGCTCATCGGTCTCAACGTCGTACGGCACCAGCACTCAAATCCAGGCAATCGTCTCGATCGCACACTGCTGAAAGTCACCTGGATTACCGGCGCGGGACAAATTCCCGGCTCACTGCTTCTGCACTGATGGAAGGCAGGCCGGCTCCGATCGCGAGTACTGCTTGCAGCTGAACGGAATCTTCATCCTCGCCGAGCTGCCACACGGGGTGGCGGAACGGTTGAGGGCGATTAACGAGCGTTACGACCCGCGTCTCGCCAGGTACAAGCCGCCGCACATTACTCTCACCGGATCTTCCGGCGTTGGTCCGATCCCACCGTTCGTGACGGTCGAGGAGATGGCGGCGAAGCTCGAGCCCATTGCCGCAGACACATCGCCCATCAGGGTGTCGTTCGACGCACCAACGCGATTCATGCAGACGGATATCATCGTGCTGCCGCTCGACCCGCACGGAGAGCTGCGCCGACTGCACGACAGGATCGCGACCAGCGGTCTGCCATTCGGCCGCGCACGCCATACCTTTAGCCCGCACTGCACGCTCAGCTTGTATCAGACACTTGCCGAGCCGGCGCGCGCAGAGTTGCTGAAGACGAGGATCAGCCGTCCGTTCGTAATCGAGGCCATCCAGGTGTACCACACGCGTGACCCTCAACCTTCCCGCAAACTGCTCGAGCTGAGGCTGACCGGTGGATCCCAGAAAAGTTGAGATAATGTGGCGCGCGGGTTGGATGCGTCTCATTGGCGTATCGCTTCCCGGGCCCCGCAGCACGACACTACGCCATCCGAGGACGGGCAACTACAAGGTGCTGTTCATTCGCTACGAGCGCATCGGCGACATGATCATGGCAACCTCGCTCATACGCGTGATCGCCCAGACGGTGCCGGGCAGGAAGCTCGATGTGCTCGCCACGCCGACGACGGCACCGGTTCTCGAGGGGAATCCGCACGTCGGAAACATCCTGACGCTCGATCGCCGCTCATGGGGCAGCTACATCGGGTTGATGAAAAAGCTTCGGCGCGCCCACTATGACGTCATGGTCGACGGTCGCATCAATAATCCGCCGGTCTACACATCCACCCCGCTGCTCATGCTCGCCGGTGGGGCACCGTACCGCGTAGGTGCCGCCGGTGCGCGCAACTCCTCCATCTATAACGTCTGTGTCCCGGAGTGGAACCGGAGAGAACACTACATCGACGGGTCCAAGCAGCTCGCGATTCCGTTTGGTGTCGATCCGGCGAAGGTGGATTGGCAGCCCGAGATTTTTCTAACCGTCGGGGAGCGCGACCGCGCGGAGAGGGAATGGGTCAGGGCCGCGGGCCTGGTACCGCCGGAGCCCGGTGACCCGCCGCCGGCGGCGAAACGCCTGCTCATCAACCTCTCGGCATCCGAGACGAAGCGCCGCTGGCCAGACGGAAAGTTCATCGCCACGCTTACCTTCATCAGGTCCCGGGCACCACTGATGTCGATGATCATCATCGGACTGCCGAGGGAATGGAAGAGTGTTCAGGAAGTGGCGACGGCGACAGGCGCGCATCCGGTCGCGACGCCGAAGCTCAGAGATGCATTCGCTCTCGTCGGCACTGCCGACATTGTTTTCACCCCCGATACGAGCATCTCGCACGCCGCTTCGGCATTCCGCAAACCGTCACTTGTGCTCCTCAAGCGGGAGCACAAGCCCTACGCCCCGTATGGCACCCCCGGTGAAATCGTCTCCTGGAGCGAGCCCGAGATCCAGCAGCTGCCCCACGAGCGCGTGTCGGCCGCGCTGGACACTGTGATCAGTCGTTTCGGCGTTAACTAACCGTCAGTAAAAACGGTCCACCAGAATCGGGTCCTTATCTGAGGTTCGTTCGCACGATGATCACGAAATCCGCTCTCGTCTTGTTATCGTTGGCCCTGGC
>DATLXE010000451.1:0-5305 GCA_035575795.1 Gemmatimonadaceae bacterium | reverse complement strand
ACGGGGATGAAGTCCGGCTGGTAGAGGCGGAGCGCGAGGTACGCGCTCGTCATCAGTCCGGGAACGGCGATGAACTTGCCGCGAACCTCGTCGCGCGTCATTGGCTTCATCGCGACGAGGCGCGGCCCGTAGCCATCGCCCATCGACGCGCCGTGCGGGAGGAGCGCGTAGGTGTCGGAGAGGTACGCGTAGGCGTGGATGGAGACAGCGGTGACGTCGAGCTCGCCGCGTGTCGCGCGCTGGTTGAGTGTCTCGATGTCCTGCAGCTCGTGGACGTACGTTATCCCTTCGGTGTCGATCTTCCCGTCGGCGAGCGCGTAGAACATGAAGGCGTCGTCGGAATCGGGGCTGTGCGCGAGACGGATTGTGGTCGGTGCGATCACGGCGCCGCCCCGTTTTTGCGCCGCGCAAGCGCGAAGGCGTTGACGATGTCGTCTTCGTGCCGCTTGTACTCCTCGCGCCTGGCGACCGGCTCCGATTTTTCGGCGGCGAGAAGACGGCGCTCGTACTCCCGCACCGCGACGGCGTTACCCGACAGCGTCGCGACGCGGGCACCGAGTATCAGGCCGAGCAGGTGAGTGGGTTCGGCGCGCAGGATGGAATCGGACTGCGCCTTGGCGACCTGGAGCGCGCCGGCGACTTCAGCGATGCGGCCCATGTCGTAGCGCTGGTCGGCGTTCAAGGGCGCGAGCATCTGGTACGCGGTGATCGCCATCGGTGCGAAGAACTGCACGCTGTCACTCTTTCCCTGGCTGGCGAGCAGCATCACGCGATTGAACAGGCGGTCGGCGCGTTCCTGCGGAGAGAGGTTCGAGATGTCAGGTGCGCGCGCCATTCCCTGCTGTTGAGCCCCCATCGCCGATCCGCGGTCGTCGAGTCCCGCCTGAGGCAGCGCGTTCTGCGGGGCGTCGAGGGTCGCGCCTCGGCTGCGGTTGAAATTTCTGCCCGCAGCCATCGCAAAGAGCGCGAGGAACGCGAGGCCTGCAACGCTCCACGGGAGGATGTTCGTTCTCGATGCGCGGGTCGCCGGCGCGTTGGCAACGGTGCCGAGGCCTGTTCCGCAGCGGTGACAGAACTTTGCGCCGGGGGAGAGGTCAGCCGAGCAGGATGAGCACTTCGTGCCGGTGAGGGTGGCGCCGCAGGCGGCGCAGAAACGCCCCGACGCGGAAGCTCCGCAGCCGGAGCATACTATAGAATCGGTGTTGGTTGGGGCGGTCATGCGCTCAAGTTACAATGTGGCCGCCTGTAGTGCAGAGCGTGCTAAACCGGAAACAGCATCTCCCGATACTTGGGTATCGGCCAGTAATCGTCCCCCACCATCACCTCGAGCGCGTCGCAAACCTTCCGCGCCTCGGCCATCGTGTCCGCACCTTCGGTTGTAAGAAGATGCGCCTGCTCGGCGCATTCCTCGTGCAGCGCCTCGGCGCGCGCGATCACGTCGGTCATGTCCTCGCGGAACTCCTGGAGCTCCTGCACCAGCTCGCCCACCTGGGTTGCAGTGATGACCTGCGGGATGACGGTGATGTGGGCCGCGCGCGCGTTCGCGGCAGCCTCGGAAAGCTCGCCGAGATATCCGTAGGAACCGGGGATGACGAGTGTGTCGATCATCTCGCGCATCGTGTGCATCTCGATCAGCATGTCCTTTACGTAGCGCTCGACGCGGACCATATAGCGTGAGTCGAGTTCCGCGCTGGTGAGCACGCCGGTCTTCGTGAACGCGGAGCGCGACTGTTTGGTGATGAGCTGCTTGAGCGCTTCCGGACTGCGGCGGAGATTGGGCAGCCCGCGCTTCTCCGCTTCGACCACCCACTCGGCAGAGTAATTGTTCCCCTCGAAGCGAACGGGCGTGCTTTCCTTGAAGAATCTCTTCACGACCTTCAGTACCGCGTCGTCAATCTTTTTCGTCTTCTTCATCTCGGCGCGGAGCTCCACCGTGATTTCCTGGATTGCATCGGCGACCGCGACGTTAACGAGGCAGACCGGGAATGCAATTGATGCGGAAGATCCGACGGCGCGGAACTCGAACTTCGATCCGGTGAAGGCAAAGGGAGAAGTGCGGTTCCGGTCGGTGTTGTCGCGCTGGACTTCGGGAAGACGCTCGACGCCGAGCTTGATCATCTGCTGCGCGGCGCTGCCCGAAGTGCGGCCGGCGACGATCTCCTCGATGACGCGCGTCAGCATCTCGCCCATGAACACGGAGATGATTGCCGGCGGCGCTTCGTTGGCGCCGAGCCGGTGCTCGTTGCCCGAGGAGGCGATGCCGGCGCGGAGGAGGCCGGAGTGCTTGTGCACGCCGCGCAGGATGGCGGCGAGGAAGACGAGGAAGCGAATGTTCTGGTGCGGAGTCTTGCCCGGCTTGAGCAGGTTGAGTCCGTTCAGCTCTTCGGAATCGGAGGCGATCGACATCGACCAGTTGCAGTGCTTACCGGATCCGTTGATGCCCGCGAACGGTTTTTCGTGGAGCACCGCCTGGAGTCCGTGCCGCAGCGCGACGCGGCGCAGCGTGGCCATGACGAGCATGTTGTGGTCGACGGCGAGGTCGGTTTCCTCGAAGTAGGGCGCCATCTCGAACTGGCAGGGCGCGACTTCGTTGTGGCGTGTGATGATTGGCACGCCGAGCTTGTAGAGCTCGAACTCGACCTCGGAGATGCAACCCTGGATGCGCTCGGGAATGCCGCCGAAGTAGTGGTCCTCGAGCTGCTGTCCGCGCGGCGGCGGTGCGCCGATCAGCGTGCGGCCGCCCATGACGAGGTCAGGGCGCATCGCGAAATGTGTACGATCGATGAGAAAATACTCCTGCTCAGCGCCCAAGGTCGTGAACACGCGCTGGACGCCGGTGTCGCCGAGCAGCTCGAGCAGGGTGATGGCGCGCTCGGAGAGGACGTCGGAGCTGCGCAGGAGCGGCGTCATCTCGTCGAGCGCTTCGCCGTTGTAGCCGATGAAGACGGACGGGATGCAGAGCGTGCGTGCGCCGGTGGATTCGACGATGAACACGGGGCTGGCCGGATTCCAGGCGGTGTAGCCGCGCGCTTCCCAGGTTGCGCGCAGTCCGCCGGAAGGGAAGCTCGACGCGTCGGGCTCGCTCTGGATGAGCTGCTCGCCGGTGAAGGCTTCCATCGGGAGCTTGTCTTCATCGAACGCGAAGAAGGCGTCGTGTTTCTCGGCGGTGAGTCCGGTCTGCGGCTGGAACCAGTGCGTGAAGTGAGTGACGCCGCGCGAGACGGCCCATTCCTTCATGACCTTGGCGATGGCGGGGGCGATGGAGACGTCGAGCTTTTTACCTTGGCGGATGGAATCCGCGAGGCTCTGGTAGGCGGGGATCGGGAGCTTTTCCCGCATCTGCCGGACGCCGAGGGTGTTGATGCCGAAGTATTCGGAGATGGGGAGCGGGACGCCGTCGGCGCTCAGGCCCGCGGGAGCACGCACCGGGCGGGAGGCGATGTCGACGAGAACGGCTTTGCGGGAGTTTGGAGAAGCTGTCATTGGTCTGGGCGGGAAAGTGTCCGGCAATCCTGATGAAATATGATACGAGCGGCGTCAGCAAGAAGGATTTGGCTAAGCTCCTCGGCGCAAGCTGCATCTCCCGGTCGACGTTAACGCTAGCAAGCATTGCAAAGGCAAATTGTTGCCTAGTCCTTAGGAAAGTGCTTGTCGCTCAGGGCGACCGCGCGGCGCGTGTAAGCGCCCGGTCGAGCGCGTTTGCGAACGCCTGCTTCTCCCGCGCGCCGTAGGCGGCGTGACCGCCGGTCTCGACACCTTGCCCGCGGAGCGTATCCATAAAATTCCGCACCGACAGCCGCTCGCCGATACTCTCCGGCGTGTATTCGTCCCCGCGCGGATCAATGACGACGACGCGCTTCGGCACCAGCAGTGCTGCCAGCGGAATGTCCTGCGTGACCGCAACATCGCCAGCAGTCGCGTGCTCCGCGATGTAGAGATCGGCCACATCTGGACCCCCATCAACTCGCACCGCCGACAGATGCGAATACCCCGTCGGTAGCTGCAGCCGCTGGTTTGCTACGAGGATCGTCGCGAGCTTCAGCCGCTCCGACGCCCGGTAGCAAATCTCCTTCACCTCTCGCGGTGCCGCGTCGGCGTCGATCCACAACGTCATCGCCATCGCGGCACTCGCGATCTCTGCTTCTGGCTACACCGCCGGCGGATCGGTCTCCCGCTCGGGGTGCTTATGCTTCGCCACCGCAGCGATGAACTTCTGCGCGACGTTCTTGCCATCGGCCTCCACCAGCAGCACGCCACCGTCAATCACACCACCCGGCAGCGACGGCGAGATGCCCGCACTCTCCAGCAATCCGCTAGACGCGCCAAGTGCTAGGATCGTTTTCCCGTGCCGGTACTGATTGGTCACGAACTCCATCGTGTGACCATCCGCCTCGAGCGCGCCCAGACCAGTCTCGCCGTCAGGCAGGATCAGCGCGTCGAACAGCACCGGCGGCGAGTTCTCCATCGATGCATCCGCTTCGATCTTGCCGCCGTTTGTGGTGGAGTACGTGCCGAGCCGTGGCGCAACGAAGCGCGGCACCGCCCCCGCGCTCGTCAGCGCGGCATGCAATTCCTTGAGCGACTTTCCTTCAACTCCGTTGGCGACGAGGATCGCCACTTTCCGGGTGCGCACACCCGCCTCGCCCGGCCGCGCCGTCAACGACAGCGTCGGCGACACCCTCACCTCCGGCTTGGGCGGCTTCGGCAACACTCTTGGCATTGGATCGGGCAGATCCATACCCAGTCCTTCCGCCACCTGCGCTGCCAGGTCCTCATCCACGTTGCGCAGCGACGAAAGCATCCGCGTGCGAATCGCCGGTACCGTCAGCTTGCTCAGCTCGAACCGGAAAGCGCCCACGATGTGCGCCTTCTCCCACTCCGTCTGGCTGTTGTAGAACAACGTCGCCTGCGTGTAGTGGTCGGCAAACTTCTCCGGCTTGCCGCGCAGCTTGTCCTCGGCGATCGGCTCCGGGAACGACACGAATCCCTTTGCACCAGCCTGGAACGGACAACCGCCGCCGAGCGAGTTAGGCTCGTAGTTCACGCGTCCGCGATGAATCGCCTGGCGGTGCATGCCGTCGCGCTGATTATTGTGCACGTCCACCACCGACGCGTTGATCGGGATCTCGTGGAAGTTCGGACCGCCGAGACGCGAGATCTGGGTGTCCACATATGAATGAATGCGGCCGGCGAGCAACGGGTCGTTCGAGAAGTCGATCCCCGGCACCACGTGCGCCGTACAGAAGGCAACCTGCTCCGTCTCGGCGAAAAAGTTGTCGGGATTCCGGTTCAGCACCATGCGACC
>DATLXE010000450.1:0-3214 GCA_035575795.1 Gemmatimonadaceae bacterium | reverse complement strand
TCGACGGAGATCCAGTCTGCTCGTGCCTGATCCCGGTCGCACAGGCGGAAGGCACGAAAGTCCTGACGATCGAAGGCCTCGGTGACGATCATCCGCTGCAGCACCTGTTCATGAACGAAGTGGGTGCCCAGTGCGGGATCTGCACGCCTGGGATGATCATGACCGCCATCACGCTCGGCCCGCAGCCGAGTCTCGATGATGTGAAGACCGCCCTTGCCGGAAATCTCTGCCGCTGCACTGGCTACTCGGCGATTTACCGCGCGATAATGAAGTGGCGGGGAATGCCCGAGCCCGGGGCATCCACTGCGGCAGCGGGATGAGGGCCGCGGTTGCGGAGCTGGATCTCCGCCGCGCCAGATCGCTCGATGAGGCGCTCGATATTCTGCGTGACGAGCCGCGCACGCCAATGGCCGGGAACACCGATCTCTACGTGGCGCTAAACTTCGGCACGCTAAAGCCGCGGCGGTTCCTCGACATCTGGGATATCCGCGAGCTGCGCGACATTTCGCTGAACGGAGCCAATCTCAGTATCGGCGCGCTTGCCACCTACACTTCGCTCATTCGCTCGCGTGTAGTCGGCGCGAGATTGCCGATGCTCGTCGAAGCTGCGCGGCAGGTGGGCGGATCGCAGATACAGAATCGCGGCACGATCGGCGGGAACATCGCCAACGCATCACCGGCAGGCGATTCGCTCCCGGTGCTCGCTGCTGCCGACGCTATCATCGTGCTTCGCAGCGCGACAGCCGAGCGAAGAGTGCCGATCACCCGGTTCTACACGGGCTACCGCGCGACGGTCATGCGGCCCGACGAGCTGGTAGTGGCGATCGAGGTTCCACCGGTCCAAGGAAAGCAATGGTTTCGCAAAGTCGGCACGCGGGCGGCGCAAGCGATTTCCAAGATCGTCGTCGCGGGCGTGAGATCCGAGTCGCCGCGAATCGCGTTCGGCAGCATCGCGCCCACCGTCGTGCGCGTCCCTGAGACAGAGCGAGCGCTCTCGTCCGGCGCGGGCATTGACGAAGCCACGCGGATTCTGTCAGGCGAGATCAAGCCGATCGACGACGTCAGGTCGACCGCCGAGTATCGGCTGCGAGTCGCGGTGAATCTGCTGCGGCGATTCTGGGAAGAGACGAGCTGATAGATCTCGTCATTCGCGGCCGTCGTGTCCTGACCCCGGCCGGTGTCCGCCCGTTATCGCTCCATATCGCACAGGGTCGCATCGAGCGGGTGGCAGAGTGGGACGAAGTCCCGTCGCGCGTCACGCCCTTTGACGCGGGCGAGCTGCTGGTGATGCCGGGAATCGTCGACACGCATGTGCACGTCAACGAGCCGGGTCGTACGGACTGGGAGGGATTCGAGACGGCGACGCGCGCGGCGGCAGCGGGCGGAGTCACGACGCTGCTCGACATGCCGCTCAACTCGGTTCCGGCGACCACTTCCGTTAAGGCGTTGCAAGCCAAGCGCGCAGCCGCTCGGGGAAAATGCGCGGTGAACGTCGAGTTCATCGGTGGCGTCGTGCCCGGAAATGCGAAGGAAATCGAGCCGCTCGCGGCGGCCGGCGTGCGCGCCTTCAAATGCTTCCTCACGCCGTCGGGTGTGGACGAGTTTCCCGCCGTTGGCGAGCGCGAACTTCGAGAGGCCCTTCCTCTCCTTGCCCGCACCGGGCTGGTGCTGATGGTTCACGCGGAAGATCCGGCGTTGATTTCCGAGACCACGTCCGCATCGAGTGTGTACGCCGAATATCTCGCGTCACGTCCTGCCGAGGCCGAGCGTTCGGCGATCTCGATGCTCGTCAGACTCATGGAGCGCACGCCGGCGCGGGTACACATCGTCCACCTTTCATCGTCCAGCTCGCTCGAGATCGTGCGCGCCGCGCGCGCGAGAGGACTGCCGATATCGGTCGAGACGTGTCCGCACTACCTGACATTTTCCGCGCAGGACGTTCCGGATGGCGCCACTGAGTACAAGTGCGCCCCGCCAATCCGGAGCGCCGCGGATCGGGACGGCCTCTGGGAAGCGCTGATCGACGGTGAGATCGATCTCGTCGCATCGGATCACTCGCCTTGTCCGCCGGAGCTCAAGCGGACGAACGGTGATTTTTTTTCGGCGTGGGGCGGAATCGCCTCCTTACAGCTCGGCCTTGCCGCGGTCTGGACTGGAGCGCGCGCACGAGGAGTGAAACCCGAACGGCTCGCGCAGTGGATGAGCGCAGCGCCAGCGTGGCTTGCCGGCCTCGATGCGAGCAAGGGAGCGTTGGCTCCGGGCTACGACGCGGATGTCGTGATCTGGGACTCGGATGCGAGCTTCATGGTCGATCCCGCCACACTGTTGCACAGGCACAAGGTCACCCCTTATGCCGGCCGCGAGCTATTCGGTGCCGTCGCCGCGACATTTGTGGGCGGGAAACTCGTATTCGCTGATGATCGCCGCTTCCACTAACCGCCGAAAAGAGTAGCGTATTCCCGATGCCTCCAGCCTCGAAAAAAAAGAGTGCCGCCGTCGCGTTGCCGAAGTTCACTGACCTGCCCGACCTTGCCGCGGAGCGTCTCGGTGGTGAAGTCGTGGCTGCCAACGACGACTTTTTCGCCCCCAAGGAGAACCTGGTCAAAGCGGGCGCGGCGGTCTGGCGCGAAGGTGAGTACACCGATCGCGGCAAGTGGATGGACGGCTGGGAGACGCGCCGGCGACGCACGCCCGGCTACGATTGGGCGATTCTCAAGCTTGGCATTCCTGGCATCGTCCGCGGCGTGGTGATCGATACGAGCTTTTTCACCGGCAACTATCCTGAGCGGGCGAGCATCGATGCCTGCGCGGTAGAAGGCAATCCGTCGGCAAGGCGGCTCGCCAGCGAAGAAACTCCGTGGAAGCCCTTGCTAAGGAAATCAGATCTCGCGGGAAACGCACTGAATCCTTTCACGATCAGGAGCGGAGTGCGCTGTACCCACCTCCGCCTCAACATTTTTCCCGACGGCGGAGTCGCGCGCCTTCGCGTTCATGGCGAGGTGGTCCCGGATGAAAGCGTTTTCGAATCGCGGGAGATCGATCTTGCCGCTCTCGCTCAGGGCGGTTACGTCGTGTCGTGCAGCGACATGCATTACGGAAACCGGCAGAACCTCATCCTTCCCGGCCGCTCGACGCACATGGGCGATGGCTGGGAGACGAAGCGCCGGCGCGGCCCGGGGCACGACTGGGCGATAGTCCGCCTCGCCCGGCGGGG
>DATLXE010000449.1:0-8858 GCA_035575795.1 Gemmatimonadaceae bacterium | reverse complement strand
CCGGACATCAGGGGACTGCTCACCTCAGAGCAGCGAAGGAAACTGCCAGCGAACATCACAAGCTTCCTCGACACGCGGTATCTCGCCGCGATCCGGTCAGGAACGGCCGGCGCTGCCGGTGCAATGATGTCGTTCCCCGGGGGTATGATGATGCAGGGCGGCGGGCCCGGGGGTGGTGGTCGTGAGACCATCATCATCAGACAGTAGACTTGAACAGATCGCCAACAGTGTCACTTACAGAGAAAACTGCCATGAAGAAAACCCGTTTTGTCGTTCTCGCTGCCGCCCTCCTGATTGCGGGTGGAATGCCGGCAACCGCGCAGCAGCTTCCGCCCATTCGCCAGATCGGCGCCGTCGTCACGACGACGACCGAGAAGCTCGGCGCGGTGTCGGCGGTGCGCCAGCTTCCCAACGGCAGCGTGCTGGTAAACGACATCGTCGGCCGCAGGGTGCTGCTGTTCGATGCGGATCTTAAAAAGTTCACTGTTGTCGCGGACACGACGAGCGCGACCGGCAACGCCTATGGTACGCGTCCGGGCGGGCTGATTCAGTATCGCGGCGATTCAACCCTGTTCGTGGATCCCGCGTCGCTGTCGATGCTGGTGATCGACGGCAATGGCAAGATCGGGCGTGTGATGTCGGTGCCGAGAGCGAACGATGCCCAGTTCCTGATCGGTGGACCGTTCGGTTCGGCGGGCTTCGATCCGCAGGGACGCATCGTTTATCGTGCGCCGCCGAGGCCGGTGTTTACAGGCGGGCTGCCGGGCGGTGGCGGTGGTAGTGGCGGCGCGCGTTCCGGGTTCATTTCGTCCGCGATTCCCGATTCTGCGGCGCTCGTGCGCGTTGACCTCGCGACGAGAAAGGTCGACACGCTCGCCTTCATCAAGACGCCCAAGATTTCGATGCAGATGTCGCGAGATGCGAACGGTGGAATTCAGATGCAGTCGACGATAAATCCGCTACCGGTCGTCGACGATTGGGGCATTCTTCCCGACGGGACCGTCGCGCTGGTGCGTGGCAAGGATTATCACATCGACTGGCTGAGCCCCGAGAAGTCGATGACGTCGACGGCAAAGATTCCCTTCGAGTGGCAGCGTCTGTCGGACGATGACAAGGTCGCGTTCATCGACTCGACGAGAAAGGCGATGGAGGTGGCGCGCGCGAGCGGTAACATGGGCGGCGCCCTCGCCGGCATGTTCGGCGGCGGCGGCGGTGGCGGCGCCATGATGACGATTCGTACCGGCCCCGAGGGTGCTGCACCGGGTGGTGCAGCCGGGAATCGGCCAACGAGGCGCGTTCCATCGCCCGGCGGTGGGGACGTGATAGTTTCGACTCCGGTCACGACCGGAACAGGCGCAGCCGTGGGTGTCGCCGGGTCCGGCGGTGCGAACCCGCTCGGCGGAGCGCTTCCCGGGCTCAGCTTCGTGCCGCCCAGTGAACTGCCCGACTACAAGCCGCCGTTCTCCGGCAACGCGACGCGCATTGATCCCGAGGGCAATCTCTGGATACGGACGAGCCAGAACGTGAAGGGGCTGGCCGTCTACAACGTCGTCAACCGCAAGGGCGAAGTGATTGACCGCGTACAACTGCCCGTTGGCCGCGTTATCGCCGGATTTGGCAGCGGGGGAGCCATTTTCCTCGGCAGTCGTGAGGCTGGCACGGCCCGGCTTGAAAGAGCGCTATTGAGGTAGGTCCGTGACTGGATTCAACCCCAGCTTCATTCCGCTGGGGCAGCGCGCCATATTCAAGGTGTGAAACCCCGCATCAAATTCATCATCGGCGGCGCCCTCGTCCTCGGCACCGCCGGCTACCTGATGGCAAGCGCGATCAGTGAGACCGGCGTCTACTATCTCACTCCGGGTGAGCTGTCGGCAAAAACGAAAACCGACCCGACCTTTTACGAGACCGGCGTCAAGGTCGGCGCGCGCGTGGTCAATGGCTCCATCGTCCGAGATCCCGGCGGCCGCCAAGTCGCGTTCAAGATGACCGACGGCGCCCAGACCTACGACGTCGTTTACCGCGGCATTACCCCCGATACCTTCACCGACAACGTCGATGTGGTAGTCGAGGGACGCCTCGGCCGCGACGGCACCTTCCGCGCGACCACCCTGCTCGCCAAGTGCGCGTCACGCTACGAGAACGCGCCCGAGAAGTACAAGGACACCCCCGGATACAAACAGGCGGAGAAGAGGGCGTGATTCTCGTTGGCGAGCTGTCGCTCTGGGTCGCGCTCCTCATGGCGGTCTGGGCGGCGACGGTCTCCTTTGCCGGCGGACAGATGCGACGCGGCGACCTGATCGCCAGCGGCGAGCGCGCCATTTACGCGACGTTCGCGATGGTAATCCTCGCATCGCTCGGACTCTGGACCGCGCTCCTCACGCACGACTTCTCGATCAAGTACGTCGCGTCGTTCACCAGCGCCAACCTGCCGAAGATCTACACCATCACCGCCTTCTGGGGTGGACAGTCGGGATCGCTCCTCTTCTGGGCGCTCATTCTCGCCGGCATGTGCTCGGTCGCGCTCTGGACCAATCGCGACCGCAACCGCGAGTTGATGCCGTACGTCTCCGGCACTCTCGCGCTCGTCCTCGTCTTCTTCCTCGCCACCATCTGCCTCGGCTCGAACCCCTTCGAGCGGCTCGACTGGATTCCCCCCGACGGCCGCGGAATGAATCCGCAGCTGCAGAACCCGGGCATGGCGATCCATCCACCCAATCTCTATTTCGGCTACATCGCCACGACGATCCCGTTCGCGTTCGCGATCGCCGCGTTGCTCACGCGACGGCTCGATGCCGAGTGGCTGGCGGCGGTGCGCAGATGGGCGCTCTTGTCGTGGTTCTTCAACACCACGGGCATCATCCTCGGCATGTGGTGGGCATACGTCGAGCTCGGATGGGGCGGGTACTGGGCCTGGGATCCCGTCGAGAACGCGTCGCTGCTCCCCTGGCTCGTGAACACCGCGTTCCTCCACTCGATCATGGTGCAGGAAAAGCGCGGCATGCTCCGCAAATGGAACGTCACGCTGGTCGTGTCGGCGTTCCTGCTCAGCATCTTCGGCACGTTCATCACGCGGAGCGGGATCATCTCCAGCGTCCACTCTTTCGCGCAGTCGCCGGTAGGGAAATGGTTCGCCGGTTTCCTCATCGTTGCCATCATCGCAACGGCGTATCTGGTGACGACGCGGCTCAAGGACCTGCGCTCGCACACCGAGCTCGAGAGCATGATCAGCCGCGAGGCGGCGTTCCTCTATAACAACCTGATCTTCATCGGCATCGCGTTCTCGGTGCTGTGGGGAACGATGTTCCCGATTATCAGCGAAGCGGTGCGCGGCAACAAAATTACGGTCGGCCCGCCCTTCTTCAACACGGTCAACGTCCCGCTCGGTCTGCTGCTGCTGCTGCTCACTGGTATCGGTCCGTTGATCGCGTGGCGGCGCGCCTCAGTCGCGAACCTCAGACGCCAGTTCGCCGCGCCCGTCATCGGCGCCGTCGCGGTGGGAGTGATCTTCTTCGTTCTCGGTCTGCGCAATTTCGCCGCGCTACTCACGTATACGTTCAGCGCGCTCGTGCTGACGACGATCGCCCAGGAGTTCATCAAGGGCGTTGGCGCACGCAAGAGGATGTACGACGAATCGGCAATCGTCGCGCTGCCGCGCCTCGTTGCGCGCAACCGGCGGCGTTACGGCGGCTACATCGTCCACCTCGGCATCGTCGTCATCTTTGCGGCGTTCGCCGGACTCGCGTTCAAGCGCGAGTTCGACATCAATCTGCGCGCCGGCGAGTCGAAAACAGTGACCGACTCCTGGGGACATCAGTGGACGTTCCTCAGCCAGGGGATCTCGCGTTACCGCGTGCTCAACCGGGAAGTGACCGCGATCGCGCTCGATGTCACGCGCGATGGAAAACCTGCGGGCGTTATCACCAGCGAGAAACGGCAGCACGTCGACAGTCGCGGCGCGCCGACGTTCGAGCCTTCGACCGAAGTTGGCATCAAGGGCTCGTTCAAGCAGGATGTCTACGTCGTCCTCGCCGGCGTGCGCGGGACGGACGCGGCTGAGATTCGCGTAACATTCAACCCGCTCGTGCGCTGGGTCTGGCTTGGCGGCGCGCTGATGGCGCTCGGCGGGCTCGTCGTGATGTGGCCACAGGCGGAAAGACACCGCGCACGCGCAAAGTCTGCCGTGCCCGCCCGAGCGCCCGTCCACGAGCAACTCCCCGGACTGGTGCGCGCGTGACGTCATCGAGGCGCGACTTTCTCCGGTTTGCGGCGCTCGGTGCGGCGGCGACTTTCGTCCAGCCGCGTCGCGAGGCCAGTGCGCAGGCGCAGACCTTCTCCGGCCCGATGGAGCAAAGCGCGCACCGGCCCGTCGTGCTGCCCGCTAAGCCGGGCGCGAAGCCGTCGATGACGTCTGCAAAGCGCGACGACCTGGAGCACCAGATCAAATGTCAGTGCGGATGCGTGCTCGACATTTACACCTGCCGCACGACGGACTTCTCGTGCGGCGTATCGCCGGCGATGCATTCCGACGTGATGGGACTCGTTGACGGCGGATACGATGGTCCCGAGATCCTCAAGGCGTTTCTCGGCGTTTACGGCGAATCGGTGCTGATGGCCCCGCTCAAGAGCGGTTTCAACTTGTTGGGTTACACAATGCCGTTCATCGCGCTTGCTGGTGGCTCTGTCCTCGTTGCCGCGCTGATACGCAGGTGGAAGCGTCCAGCCACGCAGACCGTCTTCGCCGCCGCCACTCCGATCGATGCCACTCGCGAAGAGTTAGCCCAACTCGATGCCGCCGTCCGGGCCGAGCGATGATGCCTCTGTTGGTCGGTACGGCGCTGGCGGTGGCATCCCTCTGCTTCGTCTTATGGCCGCTCTTTCGCGGCGATGCGGCGCTCGTCCCCAACAGAGTTACTGCCCGCCCGCAGAGTCCCGCTGTCGAAGCGTTACGTGACCTCGAGTTCGATCACCAGACCGGCAAGGTCTCCGACCAGGACTACGACCTTCTCAAGTCTCGTTACTCCGAGCAGGCTCTCGCAGTGATCCGTGCGGGCGACCGCTCGGTGTGCGCCGGCTGCGGTCCGCGGCCAGAGTCGGACGCACACTTCTGCTCCAATTGCGGAGCTGCGCTCCTCAGTTAGGTGTCGCGGTCTGCATTGATCAGCACGAAGACCGGAATGCTGAATACGAGCCCGCCTAGCAGGCTGAGCCCGACAAACGACTGCCAGCCGTGCCGCAGCTTCCCGTATTTCGCAATCGCCCACGCCAGCACTGCCATTGCGATCATCGCGTCCACCAGCAGCGAGAGCCCCACCGGGTGTCGCATCGCCGCCACGAACTCGGCACGTCGCGCCAGCGCGTAATAGACGAACACGGCGTTCGGGCCGAGCATGCCGAACACGGCGACGGCGCCGAGGGACATCCGTTCCATCGGGGTTAGACTCATGCGTGACCTCCTGGAGTGTCAAACGAACAGGCGCACTGGCCTGCGCTGTGCGGAATCTTGACCTGAGGGCCCGGCCGCGCCACTATGGCCCATATTCGCACCACCACGCCACAGCCGGAGACGGATGTCACACCCCCAGCGAACCGAGCCCGATCGCACGCCGCCACCGCAGTTTGCCCCTGACCCGGGACTAGCCCGGACCTGGGCTGTGCTGGACATGGCGTTCGGCTCGGCCGACGAGCGCTCGTACGACATCACGCTCTGGGATGGCAGTGTGAGGCGCGGGAAGGGCGGTCGGCAATCAGAATTTTCTTTGCACATCAGGCGTCGCGGCGCGCTCAGACGGATGCTTCTCCCACCGACCGAGCTTTCGCTGGTCGAGGCCTTTATATCTGGTGACGTCGACATTGAGGGCAGTCTCGAGGCGGCGATGGGCCTGACGGACGCCGTGGGCAAGCGCATTCAGTCCGCCGGCGGGTTCGCGAAGCTGATCCCGCAGGTGATGAAGCTACCTGCCGATGACCAATCGCCCGATGTCGAGACGAGCCGGTATCAGCGCGGTCTCAAGGTGCTCAAGTCCAAGGCGCGCAAGAGCACCGAGTCGGAAATCCGTTTTCACTACGATGTCGGAAACGATTTCTATTCTTTGTGGCTCGACGAGCGGATGCTCTACACCTGCGCATACTATAAGAAGGAGTCCGACGACCTCACGGCTGCGCAGGTGAACAAGATAGATCACATCTGCCGGAAGCTCCGCCTCCAGCCCGGCGAGAAGATGCTGGATATCGGATGCGGCTGGGGCGGGCTCATCATGTACGCCGTCGAGAATTACGGGGTCGAAGGACTCGGCATTACGCTGAGCGCAGCTCAGGCCGAGTGGGCGCAGAAGGTGATCGCAAAGAAGGGGTTGGGTGACAGGTGCAGAGTCGAGGTAATGGATTTTCGGGATCTTCCGGTTAGCGCGCCCTTCGACAAGGCCAGCTCAGTCGGAGTTACGGAGCACGTGCCGGAGGACCAGCAGCCCGCGTATTTCGCCCGCGTCTACCAGGCGCTGCGTCCCGGCGGATTGTTCCTGAATCACTGCGAAGTGAGCAATACCACCGCCCGCCGCCTGAACACGGTCGGCGAGAGCTTCACGCGCTGGCTCTGGAAGCGCGATCAGTTCATCGACAAGTACGTTTTCCCGGACGCCAAGCTCGTCGCGCTGGGCAGCGTCATCAGGAGTGCGGAGCGGTGCGGGTTCGAGACGCGCGATGTGGAGAGTCTGCGCGAGCACTACGCGATGACGCTCCGGATGTGGTTGCGCGGGCTCGAGCGCCGCAAGACTGACGCGGTGAAGCTCGTCGGCGAACGTACCTACCGCGTCTGGCGCCTCTACATGTCGGCCGCCGCCTACAACTTTCACCACGGCGGTCTCAACCTCGTGCAGACGCTGCTTTCTAAAGCGGAGCCGGACGGCCCCTCGGGGCTGCCACTAACGCGGGAAGATCTCTATCGCTCATGAGCACGGGCACACTGAGCCCTCGGTCCGCCGCGTAGCGTTACGTGCGACGATCCATTGTCTCACTGGCTGCGCGGTCGGGGAGGTACTGGGAATGGTGATCGGCACCGGCTTGGGATGGTCAACTACACAGACCATCGTGCTGTCGGTCGCGCTTGCGTTCGTGTTCGGCTACGCCTTCACCTTCTTTCCGTTGCTGAGGAGCGGACTTCCAATCGGTGTCGCCCTGCCGCTTGCTTTTGCGTCCGATACCGCGTCGATCGCGTTGATGGAGCTTGTTGACAACGGCATTATGCTCATGATTCCCGGCGCCATGGAGTCGCCGCTTTCCAGCGCAATATTCTGGGTTGCTTTGGCGGCGGCGTTGGTTATTGCCGGGATCGCCGCGTTTCCACTCAACATGTGGCTGATCTCTCGCGGGCGCGGCCACGCGCTCGTGCACGCATACCACGGTCCCGGGCAACAGTCGCACTCACCACGTTCCTCGCACGCCATGCATTCACCGGAAGATTGATTTCATGAAAGCAGGTACAATCGCGGCACGAACGGCGTTGGCGCTCTGTTTCACGATCGCTATCGCGTGCAGCAGTGAACCGGAGCGGTTGAAGCCTGTCGATACCCTTTCTGCCACCGACGAGCCGGCGGGGAACATGCCAGCCATGGCGGCCTTCTCCGATGCCGACCTCAACTCGTTTATCACGGCGCTCGGAAAGGAAACGGAGATTCTTCGTGCCGGACAGGAGCGGCAGCGCACCGCGGCAACACCGCAGCAGCGAGTCGATGCCCTTCAAATGATGAGAGAGGAAGCGCGAATTCCCGAGGCTGCGCGCGCCGCGGGAATGTCGGTTGACCGCTACACGGCCGTCAGGTCCACCATCATCCCGATGCTGCAGACGCTCGATTTCCAGGGGAAGATGAAGGGCCCGATGACGATGGACACGACTCGCGTCGGCGAAGAGACCAGGGCACGGCTGCGTGGTGATGCGATGGCGGGTCTTCCGGCGGCCTCCCGCAACGCACTGACCGCGAGCCTGTCACGTATCGAGGCGATCTGGGGTGACTACATGGCGCTAGCCACTCAGGGAGGCTAGCAGCGAGCTCTCCATAATTCCGGGCCGCGACCACCAGGATTACCTCAACGCGATGCGAACCGCCAGTGACGCCGCGGCGTACCGCCAGCTCGTTCCAGCCGCGGCCTCGCTGGCGATCTGTGAATTGTAGGTGTCGAGCGCGGCGCGGAGTTCACTGCCGGGTCTGATTGGGAGCCGGAGCTCTGCCAACACCCGAAACACCGGCGTCCATCGGCTGACTGCCGAGCCGAACTCGGCGTATCGCTGACCGCCCGCACCAGCGTCAAGAATGAGCAAACGCCCACTGTCGCTTTCGACCTCCGTGTATGTCGCGAGCTCCGCCAGTTGCGCGACTCGCGGTGCGAAGTAGCCGCTCGTCGTCGCGTGATCGAAGGCGATCTGCTGGAAGATTGCGGCAACCTCGGCTGCGTTGGTAACCGACGCCGCCACGCCTCCAAGACGTGATGTGCGCGTGTTGCTCTCGCCGATTGCGTCGTAGCTGCCAGCCTTGGCCCCACCTCGCAGTCGCAATCTCCGTGTAAGCGGGACATCAACTCGAGCCGCCAGCTCCCGGCGCATGACCCTGTTGATGACAAGCACTGGTGTGGCGTCAAGGAGCGCTCGGGACGCGCGAAGATCGATTAGCCCCGCCGTTCCAGGCTGCTTCCACACCGCGCGAAGAGATCCGATGGCCAGGTTTTCAGCAAACGCCGAATCGGTGCGAACGATGGCCGGGGGTGTGGGCTGCTCTCTTCGGCCTTTTCCACGACCGGGCCGAGGAACCACTTGGGCGGTGTCGGGATACTCGAAGGATTCGTTCCTGGTCGTGCGCACCGCGCCCGCG
>DATLXE010000448.1:0-10220 GCA_035575795.1 Gemmatimonadaceae bacterium | reverse complement strand
AAACGGTGGTCATTGTGTGGCTCCTGTCACTAGGTATCGAGATGCGCGCTGCCTCAGGCCACGGAGTGGAAGATTCGAGCCACGACGTGAAGCCGCGCTATTCCAAATGGGACGAGTCCTGCGCTCGGGACACGGCGTCGGCAAGACGGCGGTGCTGGCGTGGATCATCGTGTGGCACATCGTAACGCGCGAGCCGCAAAAGGTACTGGCGACGGCCCCGACGTGCCAGAGTGGCGCCTTCGGAGATCGTTGGTCTGCTGATAGATCACTTCAAACGTGGCGCGCCGCTGCCTAGTTCGGCCACCGCACCCCATTGACTCAACAACCTCGGCCGTGCACGAATACCACGCGCCAGGTATTTCCTCGAGATCTGGACGGTGTGGCGAAGATGTTGAAGTGCGAGCCCGGCGATCTGCTGGAAACGACTCGCAAAGGACCCATACCGAGGGCTAGGCGCTTATGGCAACGGAAGAAGAGAAGGTGAAGTGCCGAAATGCGGGTCGTCCCAGATTCGTGCCGAGAAGCGCGGCTGGAGTGTTTGGACCGGTGCGATCGGTAGCGATCATTCTTACGTGCCTCAAATGCGAGACCAAGTTCAGCCCGGGCGAAGGGCGCAAGTGACCCGTTCTAACTACCCGCGCGGCCGATGATCGCGGCTCCCGGCGTCCGGGCGTCCCTAATGAGGGAAGCGATCTGGCGAAGTATGAGGCCGATTGAGCGGCTACTCGACGACGTGGATCGGGTACTAACGCACGTTCGACGCCTGGGGGTTTTTGGTGGGGGTATCTCCGAAATAAAGCGGCGGCATGCTAAGGGATAAGTTATTGCTGCAGTTGTTCTTATCTACCGGGTGTTCGAATCCCGCGGTCCACTTTTATAAAGTCCCCCGAAGTCCAGCGGCGTCCAGAAATGGGCGCCGTTTGGCGTCGGGCGCTGTGGGCTCGCTCGTCACGGTCGCCCCACGACGGTGTCAGGTCGGGGGTGGATGAGCTCCGCCGTCAACTCGATCCGATTGCCTCCGCCGTCGACCGCGCGAGCGACTGCGTGCTCCGCGCCTGCGATAACGGTCGCATGATGACCATTCCCGTGCGCGCCTGACTCCGCCACCCCAACGCTCGCGGTCACGACTGAGTCGACGGGCGAGTACTCGTGCGGAATCGTGAGTTCGAACACCGCAAGGCGCAGCCGCTCAGCGGTTTGGCGCGCCACGTCTTCGCGAACGTTGGGCATCAGGAGCGCAAAGCTGTCCCTTCCGGACCGCACGAGCAAATCGCCGGCGCGCGCATTTACATCGGTAAGAGCACTGGCGACTCTCGCTAGCAGCGCATCGGCGGATGCCTCCCGGTGAAACATCTCGTAGTTAGCAAACGCGTCGACCCTGACGATGGCGACTGCGTGGCGCGCGCTCGATGTGGCGGCCGATGGCTCGGCATCGAAGTGCCGGCACGCGACCTTTCGAAGCGCGCCGCGGACGGGAAACCGCGTCACAGGGTCGACGGCACCATGCGCGCCAAGGCTTTCTTCCAGCTCGGCGATCCGTTCGCGCAGCGCCTTCGCCGTCTCACCCATTGCGCGCCGGCGATCGAGCTCTTGTTTGAGCCGAATGGCCGATCTGGCACGCGCGAGCAGTTCACGATAATTGGGGGGCTTTGTGATGTAATCTACGGCACCGGCGAGGAATGCCATCTCCAAATTGTCTGTCGGCGAAGCTGACGTAACCATGATCACCGGCACGTCCGCATATCGCTGATCGGATTTGATACGAGCGCATGCCTCGATGCCGTCAATGCCTCCGAGCTGGATGTCCATGAAGATGAGCTCCGGCTCTCCCGTGGGGCCGGTTGGGTCGTCGAGGCGGAGCATACGAAACGCGGCTTCAGCGGACTCCGCCACGACGGGTTCGCCAAAGTTCGAGGATGTCAACATCTCATACAGCAGTGTCGCCATCGCCGGGTCGTTTTCCACAATCAGCACTTTCATCGATCGCTCCCGAGCGATAGCTTCTGATTCGCGTGTGGCCTAACCGATCGGTAAACGCGCCACCCGGGCCCGTCATACGCGAGAACGTAACCAGGACGACCATGCTCGAAAAGCGCGGGCAGCGCGCGGGCAAGCCGGTCACTCCGCGCCGCCTCGCTACCCGGTTCTGGTACGGCGATTTGCGTCGCCTCCAGTCGTCCCGTGATGACGGCCATTTTGAAGTCCTCCGACGGCGGTAGGAGCAACCCACGTGCGCTCCCGCGTGCGATGATCGCGGGAAAAGCCTGACGATCGTCGAGCAGTGTCTCCTCCTGATTCTCGTGAAGCCACCGCCCCAATGCAAGGTCCGCGGCGGTGTTGATGATCGGTACCGGCGAGACCAGCGCTGTTCGCCACCGAGCCATCTGCTCCGTCGGTCGCCAGCTCACGAGTATCCATCCGCCCAGGGCGCCGACTGCGAGAAATGTCGCCACGATCGCGCGTCGGCTCCCGCGCTCAAGCAGGACAACGGCCGATTGGATCACGGGGGCAATGCCGAGCGCCACGAATGGTGCCGGGTGTGGTGCATACGACGTTGCCGTGGCGAGGCCCAACGCGATCATCGGCATCGTAATCGAGATCGCGAGCGCGGAAAACGCCAGCCTGCGCGCGAACAACAAAGGTGGCAGCACGAAGAGCACAAGCGGCGCACACAACACGGTGAATCCGAGGGCAACGATCATCGGCTTCAGGAACGATCCGCCGTGGTCGCGCAGCCATGGAAACTGCGGTGCCATAGCTGCGGCACCTCGAAATGGCGCGTCGACATGCCGGATGAACGCGAGCGAATCGTCGAGAAAGACCCAGTTGAGGTATGCATGGCTGAGAAGCACCACTACCGGCGCGAAAAGGACAACGAAGTAATAGCTGCCGGCCGATTTCTCGATCGTTCCGGGCTCCCCCATGACTGCGATCAGGGGGATAAGCGCCCCAACGATGAACAGAAACCGAATATCGCATAATGCCAGGAACGCCAGCGCAGCACTGAGGCCAATCTGTGTGCGAACATTCGGCACGAGCTTGAGCCGCAGGATCGCGGCGCTTAGCAGATAGTAGGCGCCGAACAACACTCCGTGTCCTTCTCCGCTGGTCGCAATCCAGACGACCAATGGGTTGAACAGCACCAGGGCGCCGAGGAACAGCGACCAGGGAACCGATTGCGATCGGCGGTACACGCTGCCGGCGAAGGTTCCCACCACGGCGGCGACCGCCACGTTGTCAAGGAGGTACGGGGTGGAAGGACCACCGAGTAGCGGAATGGCGTGCAACGCCAGCAGTACTCCATATGGAATAGGAGGGAAAAAAAGCACCATGGTGTTCCTGGCAATCTCCTTCGCCTGCCACACCATCATCACGTCGGCCCACTGGCGCATCGCCTCGAGTGCCACGTAATCATGCTGGAGGAGAGACATCTGGACCATCGCGAGCAGAGCGAAACTCCCCAGCATGATGATCAGTCGGAGGCGCTTGGGCAGGGGGTCGCCGATATGCTCGGACGTCTGGAAGACGATCACGCGGCCGCCGCCATTTCTTCGCTGGAGACCTTGCTCAGGCCGTGATGAGTCTTTTCCCAATAAAAGGGCCGAGTGAACAGTTGCCAGAGACCCTTATAGGCGGCGATCGACATTAGGACCCAATAAAAAAATATTGAGAGCGCAAAGGGGGCAAGATTCCACCGTCCGCGCTTCACGGGGGCGATGAGAGCGAGGTAGGTGAACATCACGTTCCCGACCAGCAGGTTGAACAGGCTGAGAAAAAGCAGCGCGCCGGGGAACACGACGTCGAGCGAACTGGACTGCGACACCAGCCAGAAGAGGAACATCCCCCAGAACAGCGGATTGAAAAGGCCCGCCGTCACCGTGCCGCCGATGAAGAATTGAAACCCCCAGAAGCCCACACCGCCGAGCGACTTGTACAGAGCGATGGGGTGGCGCATGTGAACGAGGTACGTCTGCATGTACCCCTTCATCCATCTGGAGCGCTGCCGAATCCATCCCTGCACGTCGACCACCGCTTCCTCGAAGGTCGTGGAGTTCACCGTGCCCACCCGATACCCCTTCTGTGTGAGTCGCACACCGAGATCCGCATCCTCGGTCACGTTGTACGGATCCCAGGCATGGAGCTCGCGAAGGACGGAAGTCTTGAAGTGGTTGGAAGTGCCTCCGAGCGGAATGGGAATGCGCAGCACTTCGAGACCGGTGAGCATGAGATCGAACCACAAGGAATAGTCGATCGTAAACATGCGCGTCAGCCAGTTTTCTTCCGCATTGAAGAAGTTGAGTCGTGCTTGAATGCAGGCGGTATTGGCCGGAGCCTTGCGAAAAGCGATGATCGCTTTTTTCAGTTGATCGGCTTCCGGTTTATCCTCCGCATCGTACACGACGACATACTCGCCACGCGCGAAATGCAGCGCGTAATTGCACGCTTTCGGTTTGGTTTGCGGCTGCGACGCGGGCACGCGGATGATCTCGAAGATGCTCTCGAGGCCCATCGCCTTCGCGGCATCGATCGTGACGTGGTCACTCTCTTCCAGCACGAGCTTGATGTCCAGCTTGGCCAGAGGATAGTCCATCCGCCGCAATGCGCTGGTGAGGATCGGAAGCACTCGCGGCTCGTTGAACATCGGCACTAGCACCGTGTACACCGGCAGAGCCGCGTCGGACAGCGCTTCCACTTCTTCGCTTGAGATAGAGGCCTGGTGCAGACCGTGACCGCCGCCTTCCCACGCCAGTAACCCCTTCAGGAAGAAGTTGCCAAGGAAATACACCGTCATGAAGATGTTGAGCACGATCAATGTCGGAATGGCGGCAACGGCCAGACCACTCAGCGTCGCGACAGCGGCGGCATACAGGACAACCAGTTGTGGCAAGGTGAACACCACACTTGCCGACATCTTGGGGTCGACTTTCGCCAAAGCATTCAGCGAGCGCTCCGTATAGACATGCTCGTACACGCGCTGCAATGTCCACAGGATGTCGAACTTCGACGTCACCGCGATGCGATGGACATCCGGATACTGTCGCCGTACGCGAAGCACGTCTTCCGGGCCGGGATCGGCCGTGACCACCCACAGCTTTCCGTCGATGCGCCGCCAGGGGATGAACAGCTGCTGCCCATACTGCGAGGCAGCTGCCGGAGTAAGCAGCACCGGATCCGGCGGCTCGTCGATGAGGTTCACGTATGGCGAGCCAAAGTACGTGGCGACGGCCGGATAGTACTGCGCGGACGTGACGAATCCCAGGGCGACGAGCACGTCGCCAAGCGGTACCTGCCAGCTGAGCTGGGATATCCTTCCCAGCTCGAGTTGCTCGGCCGTCACGACTCCCTGATCGAGCAGGAGGCTGCCGACGAAATCATCCTCCGCCCAGTTCACACGCCGCGCCATCGGCGGTCCGATCGACGCGGCCGAAATGGCGATCACGCGTCAGCTCGTCCGTCGCCGGCGTTCGTTTCGTTGTCTCACCAGGTAGATCAGGCCTGCCGTAGCGAGTACCCAGAGTACCGCGATGAACCAGTATCGATACCGCTCGTAGAGCGTGTTCCATGAGATGTCGGTCGCGTAGGCCACACGAACGGTGCGGTCGCGGTCTGACTGGAACGCGAATTCGACTCCATCGTTGCCGACGAATGCCACGTTTCCCCGGTCGAGCCGGAGTGCGCGCGGCGCGCTGAGCGGGTCGTTGGCGGGCGGCACGATCCACAATCCGAACAGCGACTTCCGATTCGCGATTTGAAGAAAAGTCGACGAAAGACCCTCCACGTCGAGCAGAAGCTCCCCATTTCCTGAACGAAGCTGCGCTCCACGCCCCTCGCTCCGAATCGGAGCCGTGAGGCCGGCGGGTGCCGCGCGACTCACCACGAGAAACGGCAGATCCCCGGCGATGTCGGCCCCCCCTGTGTAAAACCGCACATCCTTCAGCGCCCAGAGCGGCAGCGAATGGCTGAGCGCTCCGAGAAACGGCAGCGAAACCGCCGCGTTGTCGAGATACGCCGCGGGGAGATACGCACGGAAGCCTGCTCGGAATAGCGGACCAAGCTGCCAAAAATCCGCCGGCCTTGTTTCCGATGCTGTCGTCGAAATAAGGCTCGTGCCCAGAATCTGAACGGGTGAGGCACTTTGCGAGAAGCGGCAGTCGCCTCCTTCCGTCGGGCGCTGGAAGACGATCCGCAGATTGTTCCGGGCGCCGAGCAAATACGGCGGCAACACGACCCGGACGCGCTGCGGTTGACCGCGCGAAGTCAGTTGTGCGCTGTGAACGAGCACGTCATTCAAATAGACATGAAGCGCATCGTCACGCTGGTCGACGTGAAGCGAATCGTCACGCTGGCCGGGGGTCATTCCGGCTATTACATCGAGTGTCACGACAGAGGGAACCGCGCCGCTGCCAAAGTCGCGAACGCTGAATGGGACAAACCATTCCGAATGGCCCACTGCGTCGTGTACCACACTCCCGATGCCAAGCTCATCGAAGGACCGCGACCCATCGCGGGCACCCGGAACACTTGCTCGGGCCGCCAACACCCGCAGTGATGGAGACGTCGCGACGTCACGCCAGTCAAGCGCGAGCAGCGCGCTCGCACTGGCCGAGTCACCGCCGCGCACGCGTAGCACTGGTGCACCGGCGACCATCTCGACGCTCACATTATCCTGTGAATGCACAGCGGTCGGCGAAACGGCGTCCGGAGCCCTCGCATCACCGATCACCACAGCGGGCTGTCCCCGCATCGCCACCGGGTCAGTCCACCCGCGCGCTAGCCGCACTTGATGGCCAGCCGTCACCAGCGCCGAGTATACCTGCCACGCCGAGCGGAATTCTGCCGGCGTCATGCGCGTGCCCGTGGCAGGCAGAATGATCGTGGTGGTTTCCGGAAGAATAGACCAGGCGTTGGTAATGCTGATCGGGGAGTTGCCGGGGAATTCAACGCGCATTCCAGACTCGGGCGCGACGTGCACGAAGCCCACCGCGACGCGCTGGTCGAAGCAGCGATCATCGGTCAACGCACTGGAAAGGCGCAGCGTCACACGTGTGAGTGGTCTACCGCTGAATTCTCGCGCCGCTATCGGAACATCGACGGTCGTTGACACGCCCGCGCCTTTGAGTGACACCACTCGCCGCGTCACGTCGTTCACGCGCACTTCGAGCGCGGCGTAGCGGTAGTCGCTAAAGTCGTGATCGATGCGCAGATGCAGGACGGCGCGGTCGACCGGCCCCGCCGGCACTCGGAAATACTGATCGGTGAGGCCCGACACCCCGTTAAGTGTGACCCCGTCCCGAAAGCCCTGCTGCGCATACGTGGACTGCCAGACAATGGAGCGAGTGCCCGGCCGCGTGGTCGTAACTGGCGAAGTTCCAGGTCGTGGCTGCTGGGCTAGCACGACGTGTGAACTCCCCGTGGCCACTGCGAACAAGATCGCGGCAAGCGATTTAATGTGGTTATTCACGGAATGCTGGTTTTGGGGTGAACCGGGCGTCTCCAGTCGTATGCTATCGTCATTGGAGGTGGAAGAGCCTTCGATGGGTGATGTCGGGAGCGCAGTAGCGTCATCGCCGCCAGTGTGCGAGCAGTACACCCTCGGCAAGTTTGCGCTGCGGTGTGAAGTCTGTGTCGGAGCCGCCGCCGCCCTGGGGATCCGAGAGCCAACGCCAGACCAGCACGCCCGACACCCAAGGTTGGTTCAAGGCGGTGAGCCACAGGTCCAAAACGTTCGCTTGCACCAACTCGTCAGGTGCCGCCTGTCGCTCCTCAGCGCTTTCCCATGGCCGCTCCTGCGCGCCGACAGCCGATCGCAACCCGAGCTCCGCGATGAGCACAGGGCGGCGTTGCCGCTCGGCATATCGCCGCAGGAGTCGCAACTGGCCCTGTACTTGAGCTTCGAGCGCTTCGCGTGTCGCGGTCGGGCCAAGCGCAGGATAAAAACTCAGCGAGATGTCGTCCAGCGCGCCCCAGAACGTGACGCGCTCCGCTTCTTCGAGGCCATGCGCGACATACGTAATGCGCCCGCGATACACCTTTCGTACAGCGGTGATCAGTGCTGTCCACTCCGGGCGGTCGATAGATTGCTCGAGCTCAACCCCAACGGAGAAGCGCTCGGCGCCTTCCCGTTGGGCGAGCGCCGCGTAGTGCAGCACCAGCGGAGAATACGTGGCGAACCACTGCTGCCAGGCTCGCGCGTTGGCCATCCGAACTTCTCCTGCCCAATGCCCCGGGATCCAGATGTGCGGCTTGAGCCAAACGCGCAGCCCAAGCGCCCGCGCCGCGCGGATGCCAGCTACCAGCTCAGCGTCGGAGACGGCGTCGCCTGAGATGACGCGTGGGTCTGTGGGTTTCTCCTGATACAGGAACGGCGCGATCGCAACCGTGTTTGCGCCGATGTCTCGCACTCGCTCGAGCGAGGCACGGGCTGCAGCGGACCCGAGACGAGCGCTCTGCGACTGCACGAGGTTCACGCCATGCGTGGTTTGCGACATCGCTGGCGGAGTCGTGACCGCCAAGGACAGCAGCACGACGAGCATGGGGCGTATCACCGTGCCAAAGCCGCCGGATGCAGCGCGAGATTGAACGCCGTCAACACTTCGGTCGCTGCGAACAAACCCATTTTGGCGGAGTTCGCCAGACGGCGTACCACCTCATCCACGAGGTGAGGCAAAAAAAGATCGCGCGCACTGCGGTCACCGAGCTTGAACGCCAGCCTGGTAAGGCAGGCGAGTGGCTCAGCGGAGACGTCGTTCTCGCGAACAGCATCGCCTGTTCGCCCGTAATAGTAGAGCGCGTTCTCGCGATCATGCTTGACGAAGAATCGGAGAACGCGGCGTGCTATGTCGGGGCGGCCCCGCACCACGCGTTCCGCAACGGTGCAGCTATTGAGCGTGCTCACCACATCGTTGGGCGAAAAGATTGGCGACTCTAACAGCGGGAGCGCCGTCAAGACCTCCGGCTGAATTATTTCGTAGATGAGGCCGGCCTTGGTGCGAGCACGCTCGACGAGCTGGTACGAATTCCTCGCGCCCGTCGCGATCGCCGTGTCCTTCGTCACCTCGGCCACCGTAGCGAGAAAATCAGGGTCGTAATCCACGAGGAAAGAATTCGTCGCGAAGCTCCGGTTCTGGAAATTGAAATAGTTGCGGATCAACCACGTTCCCTGGTCTTCGTAGGCGTGGCGCAAATAGCCTCGAACGATCAGGACGGCGAGACTGCGACCGACGGTGTCGCCGAACATTTCCGCACCCGTCCACAAACCTTCCGCCACGCGCAATCCCTCCGTGGTGCCGGATGCGTCTGGGGGCGTGCCCTGCTTGCGTCGCCACGCAACAAAGCCGCGAACATATGGATCTGAATCGCTGTTCTGAATCAGCTCCGCTACGGCATAGCTGCGCAGCATCTGGTATAGCGCCGAATCTCGGCGCAGCGCCGCGTACGTGAGCAATTGGGCGACGTCGACCGTGTATACGTACCCGTCTGCCCGCGCGAGCTCGTTTACGTTCCGCACCAAGCTGATAGTCTCGCGCACGCGTGCGTCAGCCATCTCGATCTGGCGTTGGAGCGCTGGTGCGCCGGGCGTTAGAAGGTCGGGCAGACGCTGCACGGACTTTGAGGCGCAGCCCAGCAGGGAGACCCCTATCAATGCCGGAACGAAGAAAGAAAAACGAATCAGAAGTATTGCCAGATGGTCATAATGGCCGTTGTTCCAGCGCCGGCGTTGCGTCCCGCGAGCTCGCGGTTGAAGCCGAACTGCACCATGCGGGTGCGGGTGGCCTTGTATATCGTAGTAAGCTGCGCCGAATACGATGAGTAGTCGGGGTTCAGTATGTAGTTCGCTCCAATCTGGGTCGGTCGTCCGTTGCGCATCCCGGTCGTGGTTTGGGCAAGGGCCACGACATACCAATGGAGCGCGACGCGAACCGAGGCGTTGGCGTTGTAGCGAAGCTCGTCGGCCGGCGCCCCGAATCTCGTGCGATATGCTATGTCGGAAACCCAATACCCGCCCGGCAACCCGATGCGCAAGTTACCGAGCGAGCGAAGCCCAAACTCGACGTCCGTCTGTGCGAAGCCGATTATCGGATCACCGCCCCCGCGGATGGGAAGCTTGACCATAGTATTGAACGCGCAGAACAGCTTGTTCAATCCTTTGACGCGATCGATGGCGAAGGCGGCGCCGAGCTCCGGATTGTTAAAGCCGGTATTGACCTTGGTCGAGGTTG
>DATLXE010000447.1:0-1862 GCA_035575795.1 Gemmatimonadaceae bacterium | reverse complement strand
GATGATGGGAATGGCGCGCGTGCCGGGGTCACGTTTCAGCTCCCGCGCCGCAGACCATCCATCCATCACCGGCATGTTCAGGTCCAGCAGGATGAGCGCCGGAAGGGCGGAGCGCGCGATGTCCAATGCCTCGAGACCGTTGGCTGCGAGCAGGACCTGATACCCGGAGCGCGTCAACCTGCGCTTCATGATCTCCCGGATCTGCTCGTTGTCGTCAGCCACGAGAAGCGTCGTCACGGTACCCCCACGGGCAGGCCGTCCGCGGCGCACGCCACGGGCGGCTCTCCGGGAGGCACCGGAGAGGGCGTCCGGCCGACGTCGGCTGGCATGGTGAGCGTGAACACGCTTCCCACGCCAACCGTGCTCTCGGGACGTAGCGTGCCGCCCATCAACTCCGCGAACTGTTTGGAAATCACCAACCCCAGTCCCGCACCGCCGTACTTTCGCGTCGAAGACACGTCGCCCTGCATGAACGGGGTGAACAGACGCGCCTGAACCTCCGGGGTCATGCCGATGCCGGTATCTCTGACAACGAAGGTGATCTGGTCCCTATTGTTCCACCCGGCCACCCGCTGGACGTCCAATTCCACGGTGCCTACCTCGGTGAACTTGATGGCGTTGCCGAGCAGCTTCAACAGGATCTGCCGCAGTTTCCCCCGATCGGCGTACATGGTGCCCAAGGGCGCAGCCTGCCGCACGACGACGCGGATCCCGGCGCGTTCGCCGCTCGGCTCGATCGTCCGCGCGGCGTCGTCGACGACCTCCGCCACGCTGAAGCGCTCGAGGCGGAGCGGGATCTTTCCGGCTTCCATCTTTGCGACGTCCAGCACGTCGCCGATGATGCGGTTCAACTCGTGCGCCGAGGCTGTTATCTGCCGGAGGTCCCCGATCAGGACCGCGTCCCGCTCCTGGTCCGACTCGTCGATCAACATTTCGGTACGGCTGATGACGGCGGTGAGCGGGGTGCGCAGCTCGTGGCTCACGGTGGCCAGAAACTGGGTCTTCATGCGGCTGGCTTCCTCCGCCTTGTTCATCGAGTATTCCACCCTGGCGGACTTCTCCTCCAGCTGGGTGACGAGATCGCGCCCGACCCGGTTGGCGGCGACCAGCTGGGCGCGCAGATTCTCGGCGATGCGGGCGATCAGCGCGAAATAGACCCCCGAGCCGTACAAGCTGAAGACCTTGGCGACCGCCGGACCCGGGAGAATGGCGCGTCCGTCGACCTCTGCGATATACGCGAGCATCGCGACGTATGTCAGTGGTATCAGGTGCGACAGGAACAGCACATGCCGGAAGCTCAGGCTCGGGTCGGTGAGGCGCAGCACGAGGATGAAGAAGAGCCAGCTGCGCTCTCCTCCTGTGGCGTAGGTCGCTACGGCGCACGTCATGATGTCGAGGAGAGTGAGCGGGAACTGCAGATCCAGCACCGGCCTGAAGCGCTCCCACAGCGTTGCGAGCACCAGCCACGACAGTCCGCAGTACGCCTCGATTGCCACGGCGAGAATCCAGAGCTGGTTCGTGCTGACGGCAGGCCCGACGAGGTAATGGTGCAGGAAGACCGCGGCAAGGATGGCGTTCATGCCGAGCGCACGAATGAGCGGAACCGTCCGGGTGACGTGGTGGCGACGCGCGCGCTCGCGGCGGCGACGTTCCGTTTCCCGCGGAGGGTGCCGGTGGATTGAACTCAAGCCGACCGAGTCTATCGCCAATTCCAGATTTCCAATTCTGTGGCCACATTCGGCCGGGCGGGGTGTAGGCTTGTCACGCTCCGCGCACGATCGCGCGGAGCGTTACAGGATTGAGGTGCTCATGGCCGTTCAGAGAAACATCGGGATGCTGCTGCTCGCTATCTGGCTGATTCT
>DATLXE010000446.1:0-5186 GCA_035575795.1 Gemmatimonadaceae bacterium | reverse complement strand
TTGTCCACAGCGAGGAGACCCATGAGACCATTCAAACTGTTAGTGAGCCTGGCACTTGCGCTGGCTCCGGTGATGGTGGAGGCCCAACAGGGCGCCACGATCTCCGGCCGTGTTATCGGTGAAGGAGGGGCGCCCGTACGCGGTGCGCAAGTCTTCCTGGAAGGTATGGCCCTCGGGGCGCAGACGAACGACGATGGCGTCTATAGCTTCGGCGTTCCCGCAGCCCGCGCAAATGGGCAGACCGTACGCCTGACCGCGCGCCTCATCGGCTTCACCGCCGGCAGCGCGACGATCGTGCTCACCCCCGGTCCAATCACGCGCAACTTCACGCTCGGCGCGAATCCGCTCCGGCTCGACGAAGTCGTCGTGACCGGCGCCGGAACCAGCACTCAGGCGAACAAGCTCGGCAACGTGCGCAACAACGTCGATTCGACGGTCCTCGTCAAGAGCAACGAGACCAATCTTGTCAACGCTCTTGCCGGCAAGGCGCCGAACGTCGAGGTGAGCTCCCAGTCCGGTGAAGCCGGCGCTTCCTCCTATATCCGCATCCGCGGCTCCAAGACCATCAACGGAACCGGCCAGCCGCTCTTCGTCGTCGATGGCAGTCCGATCGACAACTCGACGATTTCCACCGGTCCCGCGACGGAATCGACCGCCGCTTCCAACCGCGCGTCCGACATCAATCCGAACGACATCGAGTCGGTCGAAATTCTGAAGGGCGCCGCCGCTGCTGCCATCTATGGCGCGCGCGCTGGCCAGGGCGTCATCTTGATCACCACCAAAGGCGGACGCGCCGGGCCGACCCGGTATTCGCTCCGCACCTCGGTTACCGCGGACAAGGTGAACTCCGATTACCCTCTCCAGACGACGTTTGGTCAGGGCAGCCGGGGAAGGGCGGCAGTGTGCGCGGCGGATGGTTGTCGCCTCACGTCCCTCAGTTACGGCGCGAAGCTGGCTGAAGGGACCCCTATCTTCGACCACTTCGGTGAGCTGTTCCGCACCGGATCCACTGTCGATAATACCCTGACGATCTCGGGAGGCAACGACCGGACGTTGTTCTATCTGTCCGGCGGCCGAGTGGATCAGAAGGGCATCATCATCGGCCCCAACAATTATTACGACAGGACCACGTTCCGTCTCAAGGGCTCGCACCGCCTCACCGACCGGTTCACCGTCGGCGGCAACGTTGCCTACGTGGATGACAGAGGCTCCTTCATTCAGAAGGGCTCGAACCTGAGCGGCCTCCTTCTTGGCGGGCTGCGCACGCCCCCAGAGTTCAACAACGCGGCATTCACGGACACGCTTTTTGGGCTTCACCGCTCGTACCGCTACCCACGCCCGACCGCGACCTCGGAAAGCAACCCCGTCGGCCGCGGGTACGATAACCCGTTTTTCGTCGTCAACCGATTTCAGAACACTACGCAGGTCGGGCGCACGTACGGGAACGCGACCGTTGATTACCGGGCGCTGGACTGGCTCAACTTCAAGTACACGCTGGGCGGCGATTACTACGCTGATGAGCGCCTCGAAGGCATTCCGCTCACGGCCACCAACTTCAACGGTGGCATAGGCGCGGTCAAAAGAGTCGATTTCGTCAACCTGCAGCTTGACCACAACCTGCTGGGCACCGGTCGGTGGGACATCAGCCCCAACTTCGCGACATCACTGACGCTCGGCCAGAATCTTAACAGCCGCAACTTCAAGCAGCTCTACGCCGAGGGTGCAGGCCTCATCGCTCCCCAGCCGTTCCAGCTGGATAACACCATTGCTGCAAATCTCCAGACCGACGAGTTCGAGTCGCTCATCCACACTCAGTCTTACTTCGCCCAGTCGACGTTCGACCTGTGGAACCAGCTCTTTCTCACGGCCGCGATCCGCAACGACGGGTCATCGACTTTCGGCAAGAGCAAGCCGCGTCACTGGTTCCCCAAGGCAAGCATCGCCTGGAACTTTACCGAGAAGCTCAAGTTCGGGGACATTCTGCCTACCGGCAAGCTGCGCCTCGCCTACGGAGAATCGGGACAGGAGCCGACCGTTTACTCAACCCTCACCGGTCTCACGACTGGCGCTTTCGCCGAGGGATACGTCGATGATGGCCTGAGCACCACCCAGAACGGAATCGGCGGTCTGATCACCAGCACAATCAAGGCGCAGCCAAACCTGGGCCCGGAAAGATCGAAGGAAATCGAGGGCGGATTCGACATCGCTCTCTTCCGGAACTTCGCCGACATGAGCTTCACGGCATACCGGTCCAGGACGGAAGACGTCATTCTTTTCACGCCTGTCGCGCCTTCTACGGGCTACCTCTCGCAGTCACAGAATGCCGGCCGGATCAGCAACACCGGCGTCGAGGTCTCGCTCAACATGCGCCCGCTTACGCGCCCGAACTTCGGCTGGGACATCGGGCTTCAGTACGCCAGGAACAACAACAAGGTTAACGACCTGTTCGGCTTTGAATCTGTTGACCTCAATACCGGTGGATACTTCACCGGCGCTGCCGGCGCGGCGGTGAAGGGCTCCCGCGTTGGAGTTCTGCGCGGTCAGGACTTCGCGCGCTGCGGCAGGGGTGTAAAGCTCGACGATGGAACGGACATCGACGCGCTATGCGGCGCTGGTGCTGCAAAGAACGCGCTGTTCATCGGCGCGAACGGCTTCCCCGTCGTGGATCCACTGGTCCGCGTGATTGCGGATGGGAATCCGGATTGGACGGGAAGTGTGCGAAGCTCGATGACGATCGCCCGGAAGCTTGTCTTCTCCGGCCTGCTCGACATCAAGGAGGGCGGGGATAACTGGAACGGCACCAAGGGCGCGCTCTACAATTTCGGCAAGCACAAGGACACCGAGGTCCGCGATGTTGAGCGCACCTTCGGCAAGGATTTCATGCCGGCTCGGCCGGGTGCCTCTGGCGCAGTCGCCGGCCCCGGCGCTGGAAAGCCGGTCACCATCGACCAGAACTGGTATCAGGGCGATGGCTCGGGCTTCGGCTCGGTCTCGGCGCAGTTCATCGAGGATGCCAGCTACGCCAAGCTGAGAGAGCTGTCAGTGACGTATACCATCGGTGGCGATGACAGAAGCAGGCCATTCGGATTCAGCAGCATCGATCTCCGCCTGGCCGGCCGCAACCTGAAGACGTGGACCAAGTATTCCGGTGTTGACCCCGAGACGAACCTCGGCGGGGCCGAAGTAGCCGTTCGTGGCATCGACTACTTCAATAACCCGCAGTCGAAATCGTTCGTGTTCTCGATCGGCCTCAACCGTTAATGGAGACCATAAATCACATGAAGCGCATAACGAAGCTCGTAGTCGCCGTGGCGCTCCCGTTCCTGGGAGCCGCGGCGTGCGGCAACGATCTCTCCGGCCCCAAGCTGGATGAGAATCCCAACCTGGCGACGCAAGTCAGATCTCCGGACCAGTACTTCATTGCCATTCAGGCGGCGACATGGGCGGTGCAGGAAGGCGCCCTGGCGCGGACGGCGGGTATCTGGCACCAGCACTTCGCCGGAGTGGACCGGCAGTACAGCTCGACCGACATCTACTCGGTGGGAGAAGACGACTACTCAGGCGAGTGGAACTTCATCTTCGCGCAGGGCGGCCTGATCGACATTCGCAAGCTGCGCGACCTTACGCAGAAGAGCGGTGACAGAAGGTACCTCGGCATCGCCAAGATCTACGAAGCTTTCGAGATCGGGACGGCGGCGTCCATCTGGGGAGACATTCCCTATTCGGAGGCGAACAACGACGCCATCAACACCCCGAAGCTCGACAAGCAGCTGGACGTTTACGCCGCGCTGCAGACCCTGCTTTCCTCCGCCATAGCCGACCTGCAGGCCGGAGTGGGGAGAGGCCCGGTTGGCGCGGACCTCGTGTTCGGCGGCGACGCCGCGAAGTGGATTGCCACCGCTCGCACGCTGAAGGCGCGGTTCTACATGCACACCGCCGAAGTAAATCCCGGTGCCTACGCTCTCGCCAATGCGGAAGCAAAGCAGGGAATTTCTTCGCCGGCAAACGATTACCTGTCTTTCCACAGCCCCCTGCCGACTGAAAACAACATCTGGTCGCAGTTTGATTACCTGATCCGCGATACCTACATGCGGGCCGGGAAGGCGCTTGTGGACACGATGAAAGGCCGCGGTGATGCGCGGTTGAACAAGGACTGCGCGTCAGGCAACTGGTGCGCGGCTTACTTCAACGGCACCACCGGGTCGGCGCCAGGTCAGAACCTCGGCACTGCTTCGGACATCGCCGATCTCCGCCTGTTCGGCCCCACCGAGAGTTTTGACTTCCGCCAGCCGCTCATTACCTGGGCGGAAACTCAACTCATCATCGCTGAATCGGCCATCCGCGCCAACAATTCTGCCGAGGCGCTGGCGGCTGTGAACCGGGTTCGCGTTGCGGCAGGCAATATTCCGCTGGCCGCGGTCACGCTGCAGCAGGTCGCGGTGGAGAAGTACATCGCTGACTTCCAGAACATCGAAGTCTGGAACACGTACAAGCGCACCTGCCTGCCAAGGCTGACACCGGCACCCGGGAAGACCGTCATCCCGGGGCGGCTCGTCTATCCCTTCGTGGAGCGGAACGCGAACACCAACATTCCCGAGCCCTCGGCCCAGCCGGCGAGGAACCAGAACGACCCGAACGCCTGCACCTGACCAACGGCGATTCGATAGCCTGACGAGCCAGCCCGCCGCCTCTTCCGAGGCGGCGGGCTGTTTCTTTCGCGGGAGCGAGTGTATGGCTAACTTGAAGAATGAGGATCATCACGTTGGCCGCGCTTCTGCTCGGCACGTCTGCCTGCTACAACGCGGTTCCGATCACGGTCGGCTCCGCCACTCCCGCCCGTGACGTCGAGGTTCATCTCACCGACCGCGGCACTGAGAACATTGCCGCGGTGGTCGGTCCAGGAACGATATCGATCAAGGGACGTCCCGTTACCGGGCCCGCCGCCGACTCGCTACGCGTCGGCGTGATTCAGACGACCCTGCGCGGCGGTGAGGAGCGCCTGTGGAAGAGGGAGCTGGTCGGAATCGCTCACGGGGATATCGGGCGTGTCGCCGAATATCGTCTATCGGTTCCCCGCACCGCCGCGGTCGTTGCCGCAGCAGTTGCCGGTGCGTTCGTCACCAGGCTCGGCGTTGTGGGGCTCCGCGACACCAGAAGGAATCGCCGGCAGCCGACTGGGCAGTAGC
>DATLXE010000445.1:0-1637 GCA_035575795.1 Gemmatimonadaceae bacterium | reverse complement strand
CAGCGCTGCGCGCTTTACCGCGTACGGCTGGCACGTGCAGCACGTGCCCGACGTCAACGACCTCGGCGCGGTGGAAAAGGCGATCGAAAACGCGAAGGCGGAGACGAGCCGGCCGTCAATGATCATCGTGCGATCGCACATTGGCTACGGCAGTCCGCACAAGCTCGATACCGCTGAAGCGCACGGCTCGCCGCTGGGTGCAGAAGAGATCACGCTGACGAAGGAAGCGCTTGGCTACCCCTCACAGGAGCCGTTCTACGTCGCGCCCGAGGCTTTGAAATACTGGCGCGATGCGTCGGCGGCACGGGCGACGGCACAGAAGGACTGGGGCAAGCTGTACGCAAAGTGGAAGGGAGCGAATGCCGGACTCGCGGCCGAACTGGAGCGCCGCCTGCGCGGCGATCTTCCTGCCGACTGGGAAACGGCGATTCCTGTATTTACTGCAAAGGACGGGAACGTCGCCAGCCGGGCCGCTTCCGGCATCGTCATCAACGCACTCGCGGCAAAGCTTCCCGAGCTGATGGGAGGCTCCGCCGATCTGGCGAGCTCCACCAATACGCTCATGAAGGGCGTGCCCAGCTTTTCGTCGGAAGATTATGCGGGCCGGAACTTCCACTTTGGCATCCGCGAGCACGGCATGGGCTCGGTGATGAACGGGATGGCGCTGCACGGCGGAATCATTCCCTACGGCGCGACCTTCCTGATCTTTTCGGATTATATGCGGCCGCCGATCCGGCTCGCGTCGTTCATGAAGCGCCAGGTCATTTACGTCTTTACCCACGACTCCATCGGACTCGGCGAAGATGGGCCGACACACCAGCCGATCGAGCAGCTCAGCGCGTTGCGTGCGATTCCCGGCATAACTGTGATACGTCCCGCGGACGCATCGGAGACAGCCGAGGCGTGGCGCGTCGCGCTCAGCCACCGCGACGGGCCCGTGGCGCTCGTGCTCACGCGGCAGAAGCTCTCGTTCGTAGATCGTTCGCAGTACGGATCGGCGGGCGGCACTGCGCGCGGTGCCTACGTCCTCGCCGATGCCAGGGGCGGAGATCCGCAGGTCGTGTTGATGTCGAGCGGCTCCGAAGTTTCTCTGATACTGGAAGCGCAGAAGAAGCTCGAGGCTGCCGGTGTTCGCGCGCGGGCCGTCAGCATGCCGAGCCACGAGCTGTTCGCGAGGCAGGATGAGGAATATCGCGACAGCGTGCTGCCGCGCGGGGTCAGGCGGATTTCGATCGAGGCCGCGCACCCGATGTCGTGGTACCAATGGGTGGGATCCGACGGAGTGGTGCTGGGCATCGAACGGTTCGGGTCATCGGCGCCGGCGGCGCGCCTATACACCGAGCTGGGAATCACAGTCGATCGCCTCGTCGAGACGGCAACGAAGCTCGCCGGGAAAAAGTGACCGCGGCTGAGCCGGAGCTGCGTGACATCAGCGTCACGCTCAATCCTGGAACACCCGAGTGGCCCGGCGACACGGCGTTTTCGTGCGGCTGGGCGTGGACGATCGCGGGTGGCGCGAGCGTGAACGTCTCTTCCGTCACGTCGAGCCCGCACGTCGGAACTCACGCCGACGCTCCGCTTCACATTAGGGACGGCTGGCCAGGATCGCACGAGCTCTCGCTCAACTCCTACTTCGG
>DATLXE010000444.1:0-2980 GCA_035575795.1 Gemmatimonadaceae bacterium | reverse complement strand
GTGGCGGTCACTGCAGGAGCTGCGGCGCGCCTTCGCGGAGTCCGGCATTGATCTCGGGCGTCCGGCGCCGGATCGGATGCGGTGTTGTCGCGGCAAGGTTCGCCACGCGACACGGGCCGACGCGGAACGGCATGTCCAGAGTGTCCTGGCCGCCGATGCGCTCTGGCGTCCTCGACGTCGGATGTCCGGCACGCTGGGGGTATACCGCTGTCACGGGTGCCAGTTCTTTCATGTCGGTCACAGCAGGGAAAGGCGCAACAGATGAATGAACTCGAACAGCGGACCCACCGGACGGTCACCCAGGCGCTCGAACGGCGCATCGGGGAGGTCGCAGACGATACGGCGCTGGTGATCGCGGCCCTCGACGAGCGCGTGGCCAACGTCGCGCAGTCCACCGTGGAGGCGATAGAGCGAGAGCGTGAACAGAGCGCCCTACAGGCTCAAATGCATCGGCAGTACGTGGACACCGCCTACCAAATACTTGAGGCGCTGGTGCGCGAGGTTCATGATCGCGGATTCTGGGGCCGTCTCAACTGGGCTGCTGACCGGACGCTGATGGCGCCCAAACACGTCGTCTATATCGGCGAGCACACCGGCGACAACATGCAGGTCACGCCTGACCAGTTGCTCGCCATGATTCGCGAGGACCTGGACGATGCGACGCTGACCGTTCCGGTCCGGGGGGTGTTCGCCGTGGTGGTGCGGGAGGCGGAGGACGGCACGCTGCTTCTCGACAACTACCGCTGCGGGCTCCCGAAGTTTGTCGAGCTCGCGGTGCTCTCGCGGACGTGGCAGCGACTCACCGGTACGGTGACCCGAGACTGACATGCAGACATCCGTACGTGCCGAGATTGAGGGCCCCTTTATGAAAGATGTTCGCGCAAGCGTTGACGTGATGAAGCAGGCGATACGGGCGGCGGCCGTGAGCGCTGTTAAGCAATTCTCTGATGAGACTGGTCTGACTCCAGCGGACATACGGGTCAGGATGGTCGAGTTAACGAGCTTCGGCAAGGGCACAGAGCGAATCGTGGACGACGTGGAGATAGACCTCGGGACTCTGTAGCGGATCAATGGACCACAACGCCGTCTACGCCATCGCCGATCGTCTCGCGCCCACGCTGCGGCGCCAATGGCTCACGGCCGTTGCGGCGATCCAGGATCAACTCTCGATCGCCATCCTCGCTGAAGCCGTGCTCCGCGGTGGCAACTCGGCCCCCCTGAACAAGGTCATCAACAGCTTTCCTGTGCAGCTCCGTGGCGCCGCCGCCACGATCGTGCGGATCTTCGAAGAGAGCGCCCAGCAGGCGGAGGTGGAGATCTTCAAGCGCCTCCGCATGGGCGGAAGGTTCGACATCGTCAACCCGAAGGCAGTCGACGTGGCCGCTCGCCAAGGCGCGCAACTGGTCCGCGAGGTGACAGAGAGCACGCGCGAGGCGATTCGTGCAGTCATCTCCCGCGCGATCACGGATGGGATTCCGCCGCGTGAGGCGGCGAAACTGATTCGGCCGCTGGTCGGTCTGACCGAGCGCCAGGCGATGGCTGTCGTGAACTACCGGACGTCCCTGCTCGGCGCCGGCGGATCACCGACCACGGTACAGGCGGCCGCCGAACGGTATGCCGCGAAACTCCAGCGACAGCGGGCGGTCAACATCGCGCGGACGGAGACGATCCGCGCGAGCGCAGCCGGGCAACAGGCGGCTTGGGACAGCGCGCGGGCCGATGGCCTGTTGCCATCGAACACGCTCAAGGAATGGCAGGCCGCAGAGGACGAGCGGCTGTGCCCGATCTGTTCGGCGCTTGATGGCCAGAAGGTGCCACTGAACGACGCGTTCCAGGCGAGCGTCGGGGCCTTGGATGGCCCCCCGGCCCACCCGCAATGTCGCTGTCGCACGAGCCTCGTGTTCCCGAAAGGGCGCGTGGCGTGAGTCCAGAAGCATCCGCGCTGATGCGGTGCGTCCGGCGTCTCGTCACGGATGCCATGAAGGCGGAAGGGTTGAGCATCGACGACCTGGCCGAGGGCACCGGGTGTTCCTCGCAGACGATCGTCCGGTTGCTGCGCGGCGAAAACCTCACGCTGGCCACCCTCGCCAGACTGGCCGCCGGCCTGGGGCGCCGCGTGGACATCCGCCTAGTGGAAGAAAAACCAATAAGTCACCACGACACTGGCGGCGGGCGTGTGAGTCTGTAGCCACGCATTCCCCTTATGGCGCTCACATACACGCTGCCCACGAAAGCTGACGTCGACGCGCTCCCTGAGCCGCAGCGAGCGCTCTACGTCGAGCGTGACGGCCGGTTCGTCCTCGACGTCGAGGGCGTGGTGCCGGAGGCGAAGTTCCAGGAGCAGAAACTCAAGCTCGAAGAATTCCGCGACCGCAACCGAGAGCTCCACACCAAAGTCACCGACGCCGACGCCCTCCGCGCCAAGCTCGCCGAGTTCGACGGGATCGACGCCGCCGACGCCAAAGCCCTGAAGTCGGGCCTCGAGAAGAAAGGCGTCAAGAAGCTCGACGAGCTCGAGTCGTTGATCAGTGACGCCATCGCCAAGGCCATCGGCCCGGTGCAGCAGAACCTCGAAGCCGAAAAGAAGGCCCGCGAGGTCGCGCAGCAGCGTGCCGACAGCGAAGCCTTCCGGTCGCAGATCGGGACCGTCGCGCGCAGCAAGGGTGTCCGCGAAAAGGCGCTCGACTACGTCATGCGCCGCGCCGAGGACACCTTCACGCTGAAGGATGGCCGCGTGGTCGCCAAGGACGGCAGCTTCAGCCAGGACGATCCGACGCGTCCGCTCAGCACGGACGAATGGCTGGCGCGCCTGGCCAAAGACGAAGACGTGTTGTTCGAAGCCTCGACGGGTTCCGGCGCCAACGGGTCCAAGCCGTCAGGTGGGCCTGGGCGCACCCTGGTGAATCCTGACGCCTTGGCGTTTGGGAAGAGTCTCGAAGACATCGCGTCGGGTAAGACCGACGTGCGCGTGCAGTAGGTA
>DATLXE010000443.1:0-11963 GCA_035575795.1 Gemmatimonadaceae bacterium | reverse complement strand
CCTGCTTCCTCGAGCAGCTTCATGATGTAGTACGCGCTCAGCATCGAGCTCGACGCCGGCTTCCACACCACGGTGTTGCCCATCAGCGCCGGCGCGGTCGGCAGGTTCCCGGCGATCGACGTGAAGTTGAACGGGGTGACGGCATAAACGAAGCCTTCGAGCGGCCGGTAGTCGAGCTGATTCCACATCGAGTGGTCGCTCTGCGGTTGCTCGTCGTACAGGCTCTGTGCGTAGTGCGGATTGAAGCGCCAGAAATCGATCAGCTCGCATGCGGAATCGATTTCCGCCTGGTACGCCGTCTTGGACTGGCCGAGCATGGTGGCGGCGTTGATCGTCGCCCGCCACGTCGTCGTGAGCAGCTCGGCTGCCTTCAGGAAAACCGCGGCCCTGTCTTCCCATGCCCAGTGCGCCCAGTCGCGCGCCGCTTCCTGAGAGGCGGCGACGGCTTTCTCGACGTGCTTCGGCTCGGCGCGGTGCCAGTCGGCGAGCACGTGGCGGTGGTCGTGCGGCATCACCGACTGCGCGAGATCGCCGGTCCGAATCTCCTTTCCGCCGATGATGAGCGGAATGTCAACACGCTCCGCCGCCATCGTCTTTAGCCGTTCCTTGAGCGACGCCCGCTCCGCGGATCCGGGCGCGTAGCTCTTGACCGGCTCGTTGACGGGAACGGGCACGCGGCGATTGCCGTTGAATCCGGCAACGGGTTCAGGAGTGCGGGCTTTCGACTTGGGACGAGGTGCGGACGCGGGCATTTCGATATCCTTTCGAGCTTTAGCGGTTGGCGAAAGATACGTTTTTTCTCCGGGACGACGAACCCCGGCGGCCTTCTCTCCCACGTTGCAGGCGGCTAATGTGCGGAATGTCTCCCCGATTCCGCGCTGCGTGGTTCGCCGCTGTACTGATCGTTGCCGCGTGCGACAGACCTACGGTGGAGTGGGGAGATGTGCGGTACGAGCCCGCACCCGCTCCCGCACGAATCAGGGGGGCAGCGCTTGGAATACCGGTTCCGGCAATTCCGGGAACGGTGGCTCCGTGCCTTCGTTCAGTGACGCTCGCGGCGGCGGAGAAGTCGCTCGCGCGCGCCTGGTGGGTTGCGAGAGCGGACAGCAGCGTCGTGCTGGCGGTGCAGCTTTCGACTGACGGACTCTCTTGGTCACCTGGCCTCGTCGTGGACGCGCGCGACCGCGGCGGGCGCGGGTGCGCGAGACCGGACCCATCCGTGTTTCTCGATCCACGCAGCAGCTACATGCACCTTGCCTACTTCATCGAGCCGGCGGATGGGGCGGGGGTTTTCTTCTCGCACTCGATGGACGGCGGCGTGATGTTCCACGAACCCGTGCCCGTTGTGTATGGCACCACGCCCTCGGCGGCGAGCGTCGCCGGGCGGGGCGACAATGTCGTCATTGCGCACGAAGATCCCAACTCCAGCCGGCGCGATCTCTCGCTCGCCCTGTCTCGAACCGCTGGCCACATCTTCGAGCAGAGGCTTGTCGTTAATCCCCAGGGAATCGAGGGAGTTCAACCGCTGGTGAGCACCGACGGCGACCGTATCACGGTGAGATGGAGGCCACCAACATCGCTGGGCGACTCCGTAACGGCGGTGCGCGCCGGGCGTTGGCGGCGGTAGAGGATTTGCAACAGCACCCCGCATGACCCGCTTCATCGGCGCGCACACCATCGACAACGGCGGTATCCACATGGCCGTCCGTCGCGCCGGCAGCGCCGGCATGACGGCGCTCCAGGTCTTCACCGCCATCCCCAAGTTTTACGGTGACAAGTCGAAGATCAATCCGGAAAGAGTCGTGCGCTTCAGGGACGCGCTCGCGCAGACGAAGATCAAGCCGGAGAATGTCGTCGTCCACGCGGCATACGTGCTGAGCGTCGCCACTCCCGATGACGACAAGTGGGCACGGGCAAGCGCCGGCCTGGCGAAGGAGATGGAGCGCTCCAGCACGCTCGGCGTCGGCTCCGTCTGCTTTCATCCCGGCTCAGCCGGAACGAGCGAGCGGTCGGCCTCAGCCAGGCGAATCGCGAAGGCGATCGTGCACGCGCTCGAGACGGTGGAGTCAGAGACGCGCCTGCTTGTGGAGAACACCGCCGGCGCCGGACAAACGATGGGGAGGACCGCCGACGAAGTCGCCGAAATCCTCTCGCACGTGCCGAAGTCGCTGCGTCCGCGCACCGGCTACGGCCTCGATACCTGCCACCTGTTCGCCTCCGGCTACGACCTCCGGGAGTCGAAGCAGATTGTCACCGCGATACTCGACGACTTCGAGGACAAGACGGGGGAGGCGCCGTCGTTTTTCCACCTCAACGACAGTGAGGGAGAGCTCGGGTCGAACCGGGATCGCCACGCCCTCCTCGGCGAGGGGTTGATCGGGAAGATGCCGTTCGAGTGGCTGATGAAAGACAAGCGGACGCAGGGGATTCCGCTGATCCTGGAGACGCCACAGCAGAACTACGACATCGCCGATGACGACGATTCGGCCGATCCCTACGACCTCCGAATGATGAAGCTCCTCTCCGGATAGTTGCGTTTCCCATAGGGGAAATCTTCGTTTTCCCTATTGCGCCTGTGTTGTGGCGCTATACTTTCCTCCCCTGACGGACAAGCGTTTCACCTCTGTACCAATCGCTTCCGATCACCAACCAGGAGACAAGATGGCAGCTAAAAAGAAGAGCGGAGCACGGAAGTCCTCGTCCAAGAAGTCTTCGGCCCGTAAGTCTTCGTCGCCGCGCAAGGCAACGAAGAAGAGCACCGCCAAGAAGGGCGCTCGCAAGGCCTCCCGCAAGAAGTCGTCGTCCGGCAAGAAGCGCACGCCCAATGCTGCGTTCATGAAGCCGATGATGCCGAGCAGCGAGCTTGCCAACATCGTTGGCAGCTCCCCGATGCCGCGCACCGAAGTCACCAAGAAACTCTGGGCGTACATCAAGCGTAAGGGACTTCAGGATGCGAAGAACCGTCGCAACATCAACGCCGACGAGAACCTCCGTCCGATCTTCGGTGGCAACCGAACGGTCTCCATGTTCGAGATGACCAGACTGGTCAACAAACACCTCAGAAATACCTAAGTCCTTGGCAACCTCGCATGACAGGGGGCGCGCCCAAAAGGCGCGCCCCTTTGCGCAGCGGTCCGCCGCTCGGGCGGTGTGGGAGAACGTGAAGGCGTTCGCCGGCGCGGTCGCGATCTTCCTCGTGCTCCGCATCTTCCTCATCGAAGCGTACCGCATTCCGTCGGGCAGCATGATCCCGACGCTGCTGATCGGCGACTGGCTGTTCGTCAACAAGGCCATTTACGGACCGCACATCCCCTTTACAGACATCAATCTTCCGGGGTTTCGCGACCCGCGGCGCGGCGACGTCGTGGTGTTCAAGTCGCCCTACCAGAGTGACGAGGCGGAACGCGGCGCCGACCCGACGCCGACACTCGTGAAGCGGATGGTGGGCGAGCCCGGTGACACGCTGTTCATGCGGCGCGGGGTGCTGCACCTGAACGGAATCGCGCAGCGCCAGGGGTTCGGGACATCGGGGCCGCCGAGTCCGGAGGCGGCGGACGAGGTCAGCCCGCTGTTCGACTGGCAGAAGAAAGCTGGTCTCAGGGCCTCTCGCTTCGGCGCGGCGCCTGCCCAGCCGACGCACGACAACTGGGGTCCGCTCGTCGTACCGGAGCGGCGCATCTTCATGATGGGCGACAGCCGCTACAACTCCAAGGACAGCCGTTACTGGGGATTTGTGCCGCGTGAGAACGTGCGTGGCCGGCCGCTGTTCGTGTACTACGCGTACAACGCCGACGACAGCGACCGACCGCTGCCGATGTTTACCGACATCCGCTGGGGCCGCATCGGCCACTGGATCCGCTAGCTCAGCGGAGATTTCCATAGACAGGCGGCGGCCTCACTGTACATTGGGGCGTTGAATGGCGCGCCCTGACTCATCTCCGCCCCCGTCCCCGCCACCCGGGCCTGACAGGCGCAGGCCTCCCTACCATCCGAGTGAGTGGGACCTCAACGAGCCGGCGAGCTTCACGCGCATCGCCCGCTCTCCGGTGGAGCTCGCGCTCCTCACGGGTGTGGTGATGCGGATGTTTCGCGCCGTCGTGCTCACGCACGGATCTCCCACCAGCAACGTCTACGTCGGCGCGTCGCTCGTCATCGGGACGATTTTTCTGCTCGGGATGGCGACACTTCATCTCGGCCGGTTTCCCGTTCGCGACTGGCCGTGGCGTGCCGGTCTTTTCGCGGTCTTCGAGACGGCGGGTGAGATGGCGACGAGCCTGCTGCTCATCGTGCTGCACCGCGAGCCGTGGGGAACCGCGCGCGCAGAATTTCACGACTGGCAGCCGATGGCGCGCGGAGTGTTTTTCTGGCGCCTGGTTGCCGTGCTTACCTTCGCGCTTATGCTTGGCGCGGTCGTACAGGTGGTGCGCGGACGGATGTTGCGGAAGCCGGAGCAGGAGGGTGGCGGGAAGATCCCCGAGGACCAGCCGTTCATCGAGCGGAGACAGCGCGAGGAGTTCGAGTCGCGCAAGCGCTAGTCCGGCGTATGAGCACCGAGCCCACGTGTTATCATTGGTGGAGGCGGCGACGCTGCCTTCAGAATTCATCGAGTGACATTGAGAGAGGGGATGCATATGTACGACGAGAGATACGTGACACCGATGCGGCAGGAGCTCACACAGCTCGGCATCACCGAAATGCGCACTCCTGAGGAAGTTGATGCCAAGCTCAAGAGCGCGCAGGGGACGACGCTGGTGGTGGTGAACTCAGTATGCGGATGCGCGGCGCGCAACGCGCGGCCGGCGGTTGCGCAGGCAATCAAGGGCGACGTCAAGCCGGATTCGCTGACAACTGTTTTCGCTGGCCAGGATATCGAGGCGGTAAAACGGGCGCGCAGTTATTTCACTGGATACGGACCATCGTCGCCGCAGATCGCCCTGCTTAAAGACGGGCAGGTTGTATTCATGCTCGAGCGGCACCAGATCGAGGGCCGGTCGGCTGGAGAGATCGCGGTGGATCTCGAGGGAGCGTTCGGGAAATACTGCGAGAAGGGGGCTGCGGCGCGGGTCGGGGCGGTTTAACGGCCACTGAGAAATACGCAGATGCCCGCGGCGAGAAGCATAGTTAGTAGTTGCTAGTGAAGCACGGGAGGCCGTTCGACGGAAACTGGGCGAGAGGCCCAGAAGGCAACGCGACCTTCTGGGCTTCTAAGCTTAGGACCTTAAAAAAGGTCAGTTGACCACACCCTCAGATCGACTGAAGGCTTCTCTCTAGCATCTCGCATCTACGCTTCTCGCAGCCCGGATCTGTGTATTTCTCAGGGGCAGTTGCAGTTGTTCAGCTACCGCGAATAGCTCAACCACCGCCCCATCTCCCTCATCGTCGGCCGCTTTCCGTACATGAGCAGCCCGACGCGGTAGATGCGCGATGCCACCCACAACGCCCCCATGCACCCAAGGGCAAGCGCAATGAGACTCGCCGCCATTTCGATCGGCGGCACTCCAGTCACTGCCATCCTGATCGGCATGATGATCGGCGACGAGATCGGGACGATGCTGAGAACCTTGGCCATCGTGCCGGTCGGATTCAGAAGCACAGGCTGAATGAAGACACCGGTGCTGATGATCATGATCATCAGCGGACTCGAGGCCTGACGGGCCTCCTGCTCGCTGTTTACCGACGCACCCGCCGCCGCGTAAAGCGACGAGTAGAAGATGAAGCCGAGCAGGAAGAAGAGCAGAAAGAGAAGTCCTGCCGCGAGCGTGATGTCGGGCAGCGCAAAGTTCGTCGTCGGAGCGCCGAGCCTTGCCATCAGCGGCGCGCGCGCCTTGAGCATCAGGTAGCTCGTCGCGATCCAGATCACCTGCTGTGTAAGTCCGACAGCGCCGACACCCAGCACCTTCCCCATCAAAAGCGTATCCGTCGGCACGCTCGCCATTACCACTTCGGCGACGCGCGTCGTCTTCTCCTCCAGCACGCCACTCATGATCGTCTGCCCGTACAGCACGATCGACATGTAGAGCAGGAACCCGATCGCGAAGCCGAAGATCACGCTTGCCATGCCCGAGCCGCCGCGCCCGCGCTCGGTTATTCGTTCCGTGCTGAAGTCGAGCGGGATGAACGTCAGTGCTTTCGTGCGTGACCGGTCCAGGCCTTCCTTCTCCAGCCTCGACGCGAGGATGGTCTCCCTGACGGCGCTCCGTATGCGCGCCATGTCCGTCACCGCGGTCGCGTTTCTCCCCGCGTATCGCACAGCTTCACCGGCGACGGTGCGCTGGTCCACGACGAGGTAACCGCTGCGCGTCTTCTTCATTACCTCCGCCGTGGCTGTGCTTTCCGCCTTCGCGAGATCACCGGGTGCAACGACGCGCACGGTCGGCGTCCTGTTCGCCTCTGCCTTATCGCCGGCGATCGCGGTGGCCAGCCTTGCGCCAAAGCCGGTGCCCGTGGCGTCGATGATGACGCTGTTGTAGACGTCACTCGTCGTCTTCGTGCGCGAGGCGAGCAATGCCGGAACGATGATGATCGCGCCAAAGAATATCGGGCCGAAAAAGGTGCCGATCAGGAACCACTTCGAGCGGACGCGCTCGACGTACTCGCGCTTGATGATCGCCCAGAGCTTAGCCATGTCCCGTCATCCCCTCTTCGATGCCGCTGGCGCCGACCTTTTCAAGAAAAATCTGATGCAGCGAAGGCTGGATCATCTCGAAGCGTTGTACGGAGGCGCCAGATTCCACCACGCGCCGCAGCAGATCCTGGGGATCGGCACCGGGCGCCAATTCGATCTCGAAGAACCTGTTCGAGTCGTCCGCGCGCTTCACGAGCGAGTTGTCGCGCAGAATCGAAGCGACGGCCTCCAACCCGCCGCCGTCGAGCGCGAGCGCGATGTTGCGCGCACCGTGCTGTTCCTTCACGCCAACGACTGACCCGTCGAGCACTTTCTCCCCGCGCGCGATGATGCACACGGAATCGCACAGCCGTTCGGCGTTGTCCATCAGGTGGGTGCTGAAGATCACCGTCTTTCCGCGGCGCTTGAGCTCGACGACCGTATCCTTGAGCGCCTGCGCGTTGATCGGGTCGAGCCCGCTGAACGGCTCATCGAGGATGACGAGGTCGGGGTCGTGCAGAAGTGTGCCGATGAACTGGACCTTCTGCTGCATGCCGCGCGAAAGCTCGTCCACCTTGGCCAGCCCCCAATCCTTATCGGGCGTCTTCAACGAAAGACGCTCGAGCCATTCGTCGATCAGCTTGTCGGCGGCTTTACCGGGCACGCCCTTCAGCTCGGCGAGGAATCTAAGCACACGGCGAACCTGCATCTTGCGGTAGAGCCCGCGCTCTTCCGGCAAGTAACCGATGCGGTTGGTGATGCTCGGCTCGCTCGCCGGCTGTCCGAAGATCCTGATCGTGCCAGTGTCGGGCGCGATGACGTTGAGGATCATGCGAATCGTCGTGGTCTTGCCAGCGCCGTTGGGTCCGAGTAGCCCGTAAACGCTTCCTGCTGGAACGCGCAGGGTCAGGTCGCGCACTGCCGTATGATCAGCGAAGCGCTTGGTGACGTTGGTGATGTCGATCGTGTAGTTGTCTGCCATTGTCCTTAAATTCGTGGCGTGCGGACTGAATATACGCCGGGCGAAAAGTGATCGGCGCGAACGTGATGGTGATGGCGGCGCTGTTTTTCGCTGTCGCTGCGCTTTACTCATCCGTCGGTCACGCCGGCGCTTCAGGATACCTCGCGGCGATGGCCTTGTTCAGCGTCGCGCCGGACGTGATGAAGCCAACGGCGCTCGTGCTGAACATTCTCGTCGCGAGCGTGGCAGCGATAAAGTTTTATCGCGCCGGCCTCTTCGACTGGAAGCTGTTCTGGCCGTTCGCGTTGACGTCGGTTCCGGCGGCATTCGCTGGTGGCGCCGTCACTCTGCCGGCCGCGCAGTACAGGCTCGTGGTGGGCATCGTTCTCCTCTTTGCCGCGGGGTGGATGTTCTGGTCCGCTCGCCGGCAGGCCGATGAAAGTGTGCGCAGGCCACCTATCATTGCGGCGTTACTCCTGGGCCTCGGGCTGGGATTCCTTTCCGGGCTGACTGGAGTGGGTGGTGGGATCTTTCTCAGTCCGCTGCTGTTGGTGATGCGGTGGAGCACTGTGCGCACCACGTCGGCCGTCGCGGCGGTATTCATTCTCGTCAATTCCATCGCCGGTTTGCTCGGGCACGCGGCGGGAATCGCTAACCTGCATCCCGGCGTTGGGGTGTGGGCACTCGCTGTCGTGGCGGGGGGTTGGATCGGGTCCCGCTACGGCAGTGGACGGCTGCCGGCCCCTGTCCTCCGCCAGCTGCTGTCGCTTGTCCTGCTGGTCGCGGCAGTGAAACTGATCGCTTCATGAAGCCGTTGTACCAGTACGGGCGGGCCATTACGCTGCCCGATAACGCGCACCAAACCCGGAGAGAACGAATGATCAGGGCGATAATCGCAATTCTGGCGGGACTGCTGCTGATGGGAGACTTCTTCGACAACGGGACAACCCGCCGCTTCGTCGACAGGCTGCGTCCCTTTGACGCGTCCATCGGAGTGACCGCGATAATTTTTGGAGTGCTCAACATCTTCAGCCTGCTCGGCGTCCTGCTGCTGCTCGGCGGCCTCGTGCTTGGGGCGCGTGCGCTGGCTTCAGTCCCAAATGTGGGTGACGATCTCGTCAGGGCTGGGAACGCCGTCGGCCACTTTCGTACGCTGATCGGGTTCGTGCTGCTGATACTCGGCGTTCTGGCGGTGATCGGCAGGATCGTGTAAGGGGCGGGAGGCGCCGTTGCTCTAAAGACAAAAGCATCTGTGTTCCTCTCGGTTGCAGTTACGAAACCTGCTAGCGTACCTCGATCACCTTCGCCGCCTTCGCGACCTCCGCGCTGCCAATCTCCAGCTTCACCTCGTACCTGCCCTTTGGCACGAGTGCCAGGTCCAGCGAAACCGCGCGTGCCGAGAGAACCCCGACGGAGCCGTTCTCCTGCCATCGGATGTTGAGCGGCGTTGGCTTCTGCCCGATGCGCAGCGCACGGGCGGCCTTACCGAGCAATCCGCCCTCGATCGGCGTGATCGTGAGGGAGATGGGCAGCGCGCTGTCGGCGGGTGCTCTTCCGTAAAGCTCCCAGAACAGTCCCACCTTTCTGTCGCGGCGGAAAACCGTTCCAGGGTGCGTGATGGGAATCGCCTCCTCCAGCGTTCCGGGCAGCGTCGCCCCATCCACGAACAGGATGTCGGACAGGCTGATTCGGTTATCGTCGAGAGGGATCTCGTTGAACCCCGCTCTCCAGCGTGCCGCGCCGGCGCTGTCGCGTGCGAGCAGCTCCACTCCGACGAGCTGTGATTTCCACGGGCTCATCAGCGTCACCACCTGCCTGGTCGGGGCATCGACGACGGCACGAACTGCGGGGATCTTTGCTTCCTCGCTCGTCGCGATGAGTGCAGCCGTGAAGCGACGTTGCCTGAACAGCGTGTCTTCACCGACATCGTAAGCGGCGACGATCATCGTCGAGTCGCCGCGGCGAAAGCGCGCAACCTGCGCATCGAGGGGAGAGAAGCTCCGCGCGTAACGGGGAGCGAACTGCTCGCGCGGCGGAAACTGCCTGATGTCCCACAGCGAATCGGCGACGAGCCCGAGGTCATCGGGCGGGCGCTGCAGCATGAAGAAGTGGAAGCCTGGCCTGCGCTCGTGTCCCGTCACCGAGGGCGAAACACCGGGATACATGCTCGCCGATGGCTCCTGTGTCCACTTCTCCACCCACCCGAAGCGCACGATCATCTCGCCCAGGTCGCCTGCCCACCTGAGCCCGTACGTGTTGGTAGCGTCCTCCTGCATGTAGGTCTGGACGACGCGGGAGAAGTGCTCGGTGCGGCGCTCGTTTCCGGGAATCATCAGCAGCGGGTCGGCCATGAACCAGACGCGCGCGACCGCCGCTTCGCGGGCGCCGCACGGCATGCGGCGAATTGTCTTCGCGTAGTCACCGTCCAGCAGCGGGGAAACATTCATCCAGTGGCAGCGCCGCGCCGAAGGCATCCTCTCGAGCGCCGTTGCATAGGAGCTGTCCGCGCCAAAGAAATCACCGCGGGCATGCAGCGCCATGCCGCGGAGGGCGTCGCACCACCACCGCGTCCCGGCGCATTCGCGGGCGACGCGGAGCGCGGTAGTATCGTCGCGCGCCTCGAGCAGGTAGCGGACGCGCTGCCCCACGATCCAGTCGTCACCGGGAATCTGCGCCGAGATCAGCGCCAGCTCACGCAGAAACTCGGCGCGGACACGGCGAATCTCCTTGGGCTCCTCGGGGACCCGGTCTTCGTCGAACGCCGGATGCCACTCGCAGAAGCGGCCAACGATCAAACAGTGATCCGGCGTGCCCTGATAAAAGCGCGGCAGCAGTTTCCGCCGGCGGGATTCGAACCGCGTTTGCAGGGTTCGCGCGCGTTGCGAGATTTCCGCGGAGTCGCTTCTGCTTTCCGACTGGTTGCTGGCGAAGGTTGCCTGAGCTCCGGCGGGAAGGGCTGCGAGGGCGGGAGCAGCCAGCGCAATTACAACCGCGCGTCGCCACCGCGCCGCCGTGACAGCTACGGGCAGGCCAAAAAAGGAAATTCTAGAAAAAGCGGCGCAGGACGTATGACAGCACGCTGAAGAGGACCGAAATCAACAGCATCGAAACCAGTGGTACATACAACCGCATGTTCTCACGCTCGACGCGGATGTCGCCAGGCAGGTGACCGAACCAGCCAAGCCAGCCGCGCATCATTGCCAGTCCAACAAGAACGGCGACGATGCCGAGGCCAACGAAAAAAACGCCCGCCCTGCTATCCACGGCAGCTCCTGAGAGATTAACAACGGGACCACCCTTTTGCACGGGGCATCCCCCGGCCGAGCTCAGCCGCGCCGGCTCATCGCACTTTCGAGCGCGTTCCATGCCAGCAGCGCGCACTTCACCCGGGCCGGATAGCGCGCCACTCCGGAGAGTGAGCGCAGCGACCCCAGCGTGGCGTCGTCCACAGCTGACAGGTCTCCGAGCATCAGGTCGCGGAAGCGGGTTCTGAGCAGCCCGATCTCAGCTGCCGACTTTCCCTTCACCAGCTGCGTCATCATCGAAGCGGACGCCTGCGATATCGAGCAACCTTTACCGCTGAATCTCAGGTCGGCCACGCCGTCCCCGTCGAACGCCACTTCGAGTACGATCTCGTCCCCGCAAAGCGGGTTCTTCATTTCAGCGACGGCATCCGGGCTCTCGAGGGTGCCCTTGTTCCTTGGCCTTCGATAATGATCGAGGATCATCTCCTGGTACAGCGCGGCGGTCTGCGCTGACGATTCAGGCGGTCGCAAAGATCTCCTTCGCTTTCATGATGCCCGCAACGAGCGCGTCGATATCGGACTGGTCGTTGTACACGTAGAACGACGCCCGCGCCGTCGAGCTGAGGTCGAGGCGGCGCATGAGCGGCTGGGCGCAGTGGTGGCCGGCGCGGATGCACACCCCCTCGCTGTCGAGAATGGTGGCAAGGTCGTGCGGATGCACATCGGCAAGCGTGAAGCTGATCACCCCACTCCGCTCGCCAACGGGCGGCCCGTAAATCCGCATTCCTTCAACGTCCCGCAGCCTCGCATCCGCGTCGGCCATCAGCGACCGCTCGTGAGCGAGGACCGCATCCATGCCAATCACGTCGAGATAGTCCGCGGCCGCGGCGAGTCCGACGGCGTCGGCAGCATTCGGCGTTCCCGCCTCGAACTTGTGCGGCAGCACATTCCAGGTCGTGCGGTCGTCGTACACGAACTCGATCATGTCGCCGCCGGTCTGCCAGGGCGGCATTCTCTCCAGCGTTGAGCGCCGCCCGATCAGTCCGCCCGAGCCCATCGGGCCCAGCATCTTGTGTCCGCTGAAGGCGTAGAAATCGACGCCGAGCCGGTCGAAATCGACGCGGAAGTGCGGCGCGCTCTGGGCGCCATCGAG
>DATLXE010000442.1:0-4488 GCA_035575795.1 Gemmatimonadaceae bacterium | reverse complement strand
TTACACCTTTCTCGCTCCGGACGGCGCCGAGTTTCTCGCCGACAAGGGCGTCGAGTTGGTGGGCGTGGACTATCTGTCGATCGAGCAATTCCATTCCGGTCACCACAAGACGCACCGTACGCTGCTCGAGCGCTCGGTCGTCATCGTTGAGGGGCTGGATCTCTCCGTGCCGCCACCCGGCGAATACCAGTTGATCTGCCTCCCGCTTCGCCTCGCTGGCCTCGACGGAGCACCCGCGCGCGCGGTGCTGGTATCGTGACGCACCTCAACCGTTTTCAGGCCGCCACACACGCGCCAAAAAAAAAGAGCCCGGCGCGTGAGCTGACGCACATCTTTTTCGACATTGGCGGCGTGCTCGGCACGAACGGATGGGACCGCGAACAGCGGGCGCGGGCAATGGAGCGTTTCAGGCTGGACGCCGACGAGTTCCAGTGCCGTCACGAAGAGATCGGCGGAACGTGGGAATCCGGGCGGATAGGAATCGACGAATATCTCGACACCACCGTCTTCTACACGGCGCGGGACTTCACTCGCGGCGAGTTCACGCAGTTCATGTACTCCCAAAGCGTCGCCGACGACAGCGCCATCGCGATCGCCCGGTCGCTGGCGAAATCCGGCCGTTACATAATGATGACGATGAACAACGAGTCCGACGAGCTCAACCGGTATCGAATCGAGAATTTCGGAATCTCGAAGATGTTCGACGCATTTCTGTCGTCCTGTTGGCTCGGACTCAGGAAGCCGACGCACGCATTCTTCGAGCGGGCGCTCTCCATCGCGCAGGCCGACCCCGCAACGTCGCTCTTCATCGACGATCGCGAGCAGAATCTCACTCCGGCGCGCGCTCTCGGAATGGGCGTCATACTGTTCAAGTCCGCGCAGCAGCTTCGCTCCGATCTGGCGCGCGTGATTGAACTCGAACCAGTGGGAGCATAGCCACATGCGTCTAGCGATGATCGGCCTCGGCAAGATGGGCGGCAACATGTCCGAGCGGCTGATGAAGGATGGACACGAGCTGGTCGTCTTTGACCGCAGCCCGGAGTCCATTCAGAAGTACGTGGCGCTCGGCGCTACGGGAGCCGCTGACGCCGCGGGAGTCACGAAAGAGCTCGGCGCTCCGCGCATCGTCTGGATCATGGTCCCCTCCGGCAAACCGGTGGATGACACGATCGCGCTCCTGCTGCCCGGGTTGTCAAAAGGCGACGTTATCATCGATGGCGGTAACTCCAACTACAAAGACTCGATCCGCCGCGCGGGGGAGCTTTCCGCGAAGGGAGTCGAGTTCGTCGATTCGGGAACCAGCGGCGGCATCTGGGGGCTCGCCAACGGCTACTGCCTGATGATCGGAGCGACGCCGGCCGCGTTCAGTCTCTGCGAGCCCATCTTCAGGACGCTTGCGCCGAAGGATGGGTATGCCCGGGTTGGTCCACCTGGAGCCGGTCACTACGTCAAGATGATTCACAACGGGATCGAGTACGGCATGCTGCAGGCGTATGCGGAGGGCTACGAGATTCTTCACGCCTCGAAGAATTTCAAGCTCGACCTCCACCAGGTCGCGTCGCTCTGGAATCGGGGCAGCGTCGTGCGCTCGTGGATCAACGAGCTCGCGGAGCGCGCTTTCGCCGGCGATGCCGAGCTCACCGAGCTGAAGGGCTACGTCGAAGATTCAGGCGAAGGGCGCTGGACGGTACAGGAGGCAATCGACCTCGATGTGCCGGCTCCCATCATTACACTCTCCCTGCTGACCCGGCTCCGATCGCGGCAGGGCGAGTCATTCTCCGCCAAGGTAATCGCCGCTTTGCGCAATCAATTTGGCGGACACGCGGTAAAGAAGGCATGAAGACTCCCAGCGCGGTGCCGCTGATGCGCGCTCCGCGTCCGGAAGGCAGCCGCGAGCAGGCTGACCCGTGCACGCTCGTCATTCTCGGGGGCGCGGGCGATCTCACGAAGCGGAAGCTGATGCCGGCGATCTATTATCTCGCCGAGCAGAAGCTCCTCCCCGACAACTTCACCATGCTCGGAGTGGCGCGCGAGCCGAGTGACGATGATTCGTATCGCAAGCAGATGCGGACGGCGATGGAGAACTCCGACGAGATTCACCGCATCGACGAGGCGGTGTGGCAGTGGCTTTGCCAGCGGATGTTCTACGCCAATGGTGATTTCGGCACCGCCGATGCATATCGCTCGATTGGGGCGCGGCTCGCCGTCATCGAGGCGCCGACAGTCGGGAAAGACCGGAACCGGCTGTTCTACCTCGCAATCCCGCCGAGCGTTTTCGAGACGACGATCAGGCATCTTTGCGAGAGCGGGCTGGCGAAGCGGACGGACTCCTACGAGGCGCGCCCATGGATGCGGGTGGTGATCGAGAAGCCGTTCGGCCGCAGCCTCGATACGGCGCGACAGCTCAACCGCCTCGTGCTCAGCCAGTTCGGCGAGCACCAGGTCTACCGCATCGACCACTACCTCGGCAAGGAGACGGTGCAGAACATCCTCGTGTTCCGCTTCGCGAACTCCATCTTCGAGCCGCTCTGGAACAGGCACTACATCTCGCATGTGCAGATCACCGCCGCGGAAAGCGTTGGCGTCGAGGGTCGCGGAAAGTACTACGAGGAATCGGGTGTGCTGCGCGACATGTTCCAGAACCATCTGCTCCAGCTGCTTACGCTCGCGGCGATGGAGCCGCCCAGCTCATTCACCGCCGATGCGGTACGCGACGAGAAGGTGAAGGTGCTGAATTCACTTCGTCCTCTCACGCAGAACGGCGAGCCAACCGGAGTTCTGCGCGCGCAGTACTCCGACGGTGCGCGCGACGGCAAGTCGGTTGTCGCATATCGGAGTGAAGCTGACGTGTCGCCGTCTTCAAATACACCCACTTACGCCGCGATGCGGATCCTCATCGACAACTGGCGCTGGAAGGGAGTACCGTTCTTTCTGCGCTCGGGAAAGCGGATGGCGAAGCGCGTATCCGAGATCGTGGTACAGTTCAGATCTCCGCCGCTGCTGCTGTTCGGCCAGCACGCCGTCGAGGACATGGCACCGAGCGTGCTGGTAATGCGGGTGCAGCCCAACGAAGGGATCTCCCTCCGCTTCCAGGTGAAGACTCCGGGCGCAATGCATGAGCTCACACCCGGGCTCGAGATAACTCCGGTGGATATGGATTTCACTTACGCCGACGCGTTCGGCAACCATTCGCATCCTGCGTACGAGACACTGCTGCTCGACTGCATGATCGGCGACCCGACGCTCTTCACGCGCAGCGACGAAGTGGAGATGGCGTGGAGCATCATCGACCCGCTGCTAGACTACTGGGAACGAAATCCGGTGGACAGCCTGCCGCAGTACGCCGCGGGCAGCTGGGGCCCGGCGGAAGCCGACCGGCTTCTGGCCCAGGACAACGCGCGGTGGCGGTGACGCCGGTGATAGTTTCGCTGCTGGCACTCCTGATTTCGGCGACGGCTTGCCAGGACTCGACGCCGTCCGCGAAGCCTTCCGCTCCAGGCAGGAGTGTCGCCCAAGGTACGGTTGCGGCAGACGATCGCGACCTCGTAATACGCGCCCGGGCACTGGACCGCGCCGAGAAGCGCGACAGCGCCCGACTGGTGTACGTCGCCGCCGCCGAGGCGCTGCCGGTAATCGCTGACTGGCTTTACCTGCGCGCCGCCGGTGTCACGCCGGATAGCAGCACCCGCGCGGAGTATTACGAAAAGGTCAGGACGCCGGTTGCCCGCGACAGGGTGCGCTGGACGGAAGCACTGGCGCGTGAGCGAAGCGGTGACATTCCAGGTGCCACCCGGGCCTACGCCGCGGTGGGTTCGCGTCTGGACGTGCTGAGGCTCAGGCTCTGGCCGCCGGTCAGCGACAGTGCCAAGGCTGGCGTACGGGATGACCTGCTCGCGTTCCTGCGAACCTCGGGAAGCTCGCAAGAGCGGCGCGAAGTGATCGCGATGTTCGATCGCACCTATCCGTCGCCCACGCCCGCGGAGCAGCTCGCAATTGCCCGCTCGGCGGCCAACTCCGGCGCAAGGCCGCGCGCGGCGGAGGGTTTTGCCGCCGCCGCGAAAAGCGGCTTGCTCACCGCGAGCGATAATTTCGCCTATGGCACCGTGCTGTTCCTGCTGCGCCGGTATGCCGATGCAACATCGCAGTTCGCGCGGGTGAGAAATCCGCCCGCGCTCACTGCTGCCGCGCAGTATCAGCGCGCCCGCGGTCAGATCGCAACCGGAAACAAAGCGGCCGCCCGTACGACGCTGAGATCGATCACGACAGATTTTCCTTCCGACACGAGCGCGGCTGCGGCACTGTTGCTGCTCGCGGACCTTGCTACCGATGAGAATCGCGATGCCGATGCACGGGAGACGCTGCAGTCGCTGGTCAAGCGATTCCCGTCGGGCCGTCACGCGGCAACCGCAAACTTTCGCTCGGGGCTGATCGCGTTCATCAACGGAAATCACCGCGCCGCGGCAGCGGATTTCGACGCCGTTGCCTCCG
>DATLXE010000441.1:0-20188 GCA_035575795.1 Gemmatimonadaceae bacterium | reverse complement strand
GCGAGGTACCCCATCAGCGTACCGATAATGAGAATCGCGATCGCGCGGTCGGTGGCAAAATCGCGAAATTGCCACAGCGCGTACCTGCCGAGCCTGCCCTTCGTCATCGCGTCTCTCCAACGGCTTCGCGGAACTGCTGCTCCAGCACCGATCGCGCCGGGACGACACTCGCCACTAGTGCACCCCGTCCGATGAGCTCGGCCAGACCCCTGTTGAGCTCGCCCAGCTCGCCGATGGTGACGTCGAACTCACCGCGGCCGGCAGCGATCGCGCCGGGAAAGCATTCGACGACGAGATCGTGACCCGACGCCATCGACAGGCGGTACGTTCCCGTGCTCTGCGGAGCCTCGTCGTATCCGGTGCTGACCACTCGCTGCAGCCGGCCGCGGTCGATGATCACGACGCGGTCGGCTAGTCGCTGCAGCTCGTCGAGGTTGTGCGAGGCGATGAGGATGATGCGGTCAGGCCGGCGCAGTTCATTAACGATATCGCGAAACTTCTGCGTCCAGAGCGGATCGAGGCCGTGAGTCGGCTCGTCGAGAACAAGGATTTTTTCCTCGCGCAGCAACGCCTGGGCGAGGCCGAGCCGCTGCAGATTTCCCTTCGAGAGCGCCTTTATTTTCTTCTTGCGGTGCTCGCCGAGCCCGAGCCGTTCGATCAGCTCGTCGACCGTGCGCGCGAGGTCCGCTTCGGGAACTCCAGCGAGCGTTGCGTAGCGAACGAGCGCGGTGTCGGCGCGCCACTTGGGGTTGATGCCGATCAGCTCGGACAGGTAGCCGATGCCGTGTGCCTCTACGTACGAACGCGCCGGCATGCCGTCGATCTCCACCGTTCCCGTGGTTGGCCGCAAATATCCGAGCAGCATTGCGATGAGCGTGCTCTTCCCGGCCCCGTTCGGTCCGGCAATTCCCAGCACCTCACCCTCGGCGACCACCAACGAAAACTCCTCGACCGCTTTGACCGCACTGCCGAGGAGTGATTTGTAGGTCTTCCCGACGTTCTTGAACTCGATCACAAAGGCGGCGCGGTCGCATTGGGCTGAGCGCACACGCTCCACGCGCCACGGCCCGCGCGATCAAACATTCTCCTTGCCTCGTCGGGACGGTTCAGACGCATCAGGGCGCAGCCCAGATAACCCTTTGCTGCCGGGTCGGCGGGGTTCGCGGACACGGCACGGACAAAAAATTTCCGCGACAGGTCGTACTGCCTGCTGAATAGCAGCACCAGGCCCATCTCGCGCAGCGCGGTGGCGTTCGTCGGCTCGAGACGCAGCGCCGTATCGAGCTGCGCCCGCGCTCCAGCCATGTCGCCAGACTCACGGGCGAGCCGCGCGAGAAAGACGTGCGGCGTCGCGAGCGTGGGGTTGTCGCGCGCGACCTTGGAGAACTCTCCGCGGGCGCGCTCACGCTGGCCGGAGCGCATCGATTCTATTCCCGCATTCATGCTGGCGTCCGGATTGCCGCGCTGCGTGAACGCCCAGTAACCGCCACCGAGTAGCAGAAGTAGCAATAGCGGAACACCGATCATCGCGGCGAGCGGGAACTTCCTTCGCTCCGTTGCGCGCAAGGCGTCTTCACTCGACGCCGCCTGCGCGCGCGGAGGCGCGGGCGCCACCGCGGGCGGCGCATAGGCCGCGCCGATTTTCGGAGGAGGTTTGCGCGCCGCTGGCCGGGCGAAATCCGCGGGCGGCTGTTCGATCGTCGTCGGGCGCGTGTTGACTGGTGGTACGTACGCCGGTGGCGCCTGGCGCGGTGGCGGTGGCGGAAGTGGTGGCGGCGGTGGTGGTGCTGGTGCTGGCGGCGGTGGTGGCGGCGGTGGTGGCGGCGGTGGTGGCGGTGGTGGCGGCGGTGGTGGCGGTGGTGGCGGCGGTGGCGGTGGTGGTGGTGGCGGCGCAGCCTGGCGCGGCGCTGGTTCGGGGGCTCGCAACGCAGCCGGCGCGTAAGGCAGTGATGATGCCGGAGGCTGATAAACCGGGGGAGCGCTCTCCCTCGCATCGCCCGAGGCACCGGCGCCGCTCAGCGCCTCTTCCATTGCGTGGAATCCCTCGAGCGCGGCGTTGCCATCGGCCTGCGTTGGCCGGTAGCTGGTGCGATTCACCCTGTCCCGCGCAGCGAGAAACTCGAGCAGGCTGTGGCCCTGGTCGATGGTGATTACCTCTCCCTGACGCGCAACCCGAATGAGCTGCTGTCCGGCGAGCGATGACCCGCCGATGAGGGCGCGCAGCGCCATCTCGACGCCGTGCCACAGGTCGAAGATGTCGGCGGCCAGATCCTCTCCGCCGCGAGGGCCTTCGAGATGGGCCAGTACCTTGCGCGCGCCGTCAAGCGCGGTGCGCGCATCCCGCAGGTTCTGCGCGCTCACCTCACGATGCGCAACAGTCCCGCGTCCGCGCTCCGCCGGATGAAGCTCTCGGCATCCTGATTTGGCTTCGGAACGCCGGCCAGCGCGTTCGCTCTGCGCATCTTCTCGACGATTTCCTCCCACGTCCCTTCGAACGTGTTGCCATCATCCAGCGCGATGCTGTGCGACTGGGGCTCGGTCTTCACTTCCGCAAAGCTCGAGAGAAGAGCGCCGAACAGCTCCAGCTGTCCCTTCGCCTCACTCTGCGCCGCGTCCATTGCCTTGGCCTCGATCTCGGCGAGCATCTCGTCGATGTCGTCGAGCTCGCCGGTGAGGTCCTTCAACCGCTCTTCCCACGGCTTCAGCTCCGGATCGCCGTCGCGCAGGCGATAGATCATCTTCTTCAACTCGACCAGTCTCCAGATGCCGAGCTCGTCCCAGTGGTCCTCGGGAGTGGAGCGGTCGAGATGATAGAGCGCCGCCTCGTAATCGCCGCGGTCGTAGAAAATGTTGCCGAGGTAGATGCGCGCCTCGGTGTGGTCGGGATCCATCTGCAGCGCGCGGCGCAACGTCGCAACCGCGGCGTCATCGTTGCCGAGCCTGTGCTCGGCGTAGCCGATGCACGATACCGCCTCGGCGGCGTCGGGCGTCTGCTGCGCGGCGATCTCGAAGAACTGCTTCGATTCCTCAATCAACCCTTCGCGAAACAGCGCGCGTCCGATCTGGAGCATGAGCTCCACATCGTCCTGGTATCCGAGCTCGAGGGTGTGACGGAAGCTCCGGAGTGCCTGCTCCTGCTGCCCAAACTTGAGCAGCGTCTCGCCGAGACCGGCGAGGGCATCCTCATGCTCCGGATCGAGAACGAGGGCCTCCTCGAAGCTGCGCCGTGCCCACGCGTATTCCTCACGTGCGTGATACGCGTAGCCGACCCCGATATGGAGCTCTACGGAGTTCGGATAGAGGCCAAGACCCTCCCTAAGTACATCAAGCGCCTCATCGTACTGGCCTTCGTTATATAGCTGATGCGCTCTCTCATCATACTCTTCAGAGCTCAAAAAAGGTGTCGGCATGCGAACACACCCTCCGAGGGATCGAATATAGGACTATATACCATTCAGACACGGCATTGTTCAAGGAGTAACAGGGGGCCTTGCGAAAGCTCATGTGACAACCGCCGTTTTTTCCGAAAAACGCTGCCAGGTTCCGCTGTGCAAAGATTCGTCAATCGCACCCACAGCCTCGTCCAGCTCTTCCTCACGGGTGAAGAAATGGGGCGCAATCCTGATACCCGTCCGGGAGCGAAAGTCAACCAGGATGTTTTTCGAAAGCAGGTCCTGCGTCACCTCGTAACCATGAGGCACATCGAGGGCCACTGTTCCGCCACGCCGCGTGGAATCGCGAGGGGCCTTCACAATGTAGCCACGCGCGTCGGCAAGGCCGATCAGGTGCTCGGTGAGCTCGACGCTTCTCGCCCGGATGCGGTGGATCCCGGCGCGGCGCAGGATCTTCGGACCTTCCGCCGCTGCGTAGAGTGCGGGAATGACCGGCGTACCGTTGAGCCAGCGAAAAGCCCCGGTCGTGAACTCCATCGTTTCTTCAAACTCGAACGGACGCGTGTGTGCCTGCCAACCCGTCAGCGCGGGACGAAGCTCATCCCTTATCCTGGGGCTGACATACAGGAAGCAGGCTCCGGGACCGCCGCACAGCCACTTGAGCACGCCGCCAGTCAGAAAATCCGCGTTACTTCGTTTCACATCTACCGGCACGATCCCAACGCCGTGAAACGAGTCGAGTGACACCAGCGCGCCCATCTCGTGGGCCCGCGCGCAGATCGCATCAGCATCAATTATGTACGCGCTGCGAAAAAGCACATGCGATACGGCAACCAGCCGAGTCCTCTCGTCGATCGCCGCGAGCAGCTTCTCCGGATCGATCGTGAGGCCATCGTCGGACCGCACCACCACCACTCGCGCGCCAAGCCGGCCTGCCATCTCCGCGTACGCGTAGCGCACCGAAGGAAAGTCGAGCTCGGTCATCACGATCGTATCGCGATCGCTGGGGAAATCGATCGCCGAAAGAACGGCTGTCTGCGCGATGGTGACGTTGGGCATCATCACTACTTCGCCAGGCCCGGCGCCGATGAGCGGCGCGATCTCGTTGCCGACATCCACCGGCCGCTCCCACCACCCCCGCGTCCACGCCTTCACTCCCAGCTCACCCCAATCGCGACCATACTCGGCGAGCTTCTCGGGCACCGACCGCGGCATCGGCCCGAGCGAGTTGGAAACCAGATAGTTGGTTTTTTTCAGGATCGGAAACTCCTCGCGAAAAGCGAGAAGCTGCTCGGGCCGCTCGCCCGCGGGCCTCGTCACCGGGTTCTTTGCGACGCGTCCCGAACGGCCTTGAATTCCGCGTCGGCGTTCCAGGTTGGGACGGTCTCGGCATTCCCGAGCTGCAAGCCGAGCCTGTGAACGATTCCCGCGAGCTGCGCCGCGCCGGTAAGATCGAAATCGGCCCGGTACTCATCGGACGGCTGATGATACCGGCGCGCCGTGAATTCTTCGGCCTGCTGCTTTCCCCAGCCGGCGGGACGGCCCACGACGTCTTCCCCGGCCGCTATCGAGACCGCGGGAATGCCGACCTTGGCGAAAGAAAAATGGTCGGAGCGGTAGAAGTATCCCCTCTCTGGAAACGCGTCGGGCGAGATGCGGATTCCGTCCGCCTTCACCATTTCGGCAACCGTGGGTCCGAGCGAGCTCTTCGTGTCTCCGAGAACACGAAGGTCGCGCACCCGTCCGAGCAGATTCCCGCCGTCGATGTTAAGCGCGGCGATGATGCGAGACGCAGGAACCGTCGGATTCAGGCCGAACCAGGCAGAGCCAAGCAGGCCGGATTCCTCGGCGGTCACGAACACGAAGAGCTGAGAGCGGCGCGGTTTCACGCCTTCGGTAGCGGCGTGCGCGATGGCGAGCACGTCAGCGACGCCCGAGGCGTTGTCGAGCGCACCATTGTAAATCGAATCCCCGTTCACGACAGGGCCGATCCCGAGGTGGTCGAAGTGGGCGCTGTAGGCCACGTACTGGTCGCGCACCTTCGGGTCGATGCCGCGCACTACCCCGACGACGTTGCGCGCTTCGAGGTGCTGCAGGCTGTTCCGCATCGAAGCATCGATCATGATTCCCGTCGACACCGGACGGAAATCGCGCGACTCGGCCTGCCTGCGGAGCTGATCGAAGTCGAGACCCGCCTGCGCGAGCAGTGAAGTGGCAACTGTGTCCTTGATCCAGCCTCGCACGCCGATCGGTGCAGGCAGCGAGGGATTACGCGGCAGCAGGCGATGGGCGACCGAGTTGGATCCGACAACGACCTGCCAGCCGTAACCGGCGCGGTCGGTCGTGTGCACGATCAGCATGCCGGCGGCGCCGCGACGCTCGGCTTCCTCGAACTTGTAGCTCCAGCGACCGTAGTACGTCATCGCCTTGCCGCCGAAAAGGTTGGGCTCGGCGGGAAGGGCGGGGGGATCGTTGACGAGAACGAGCAGGATCTTTCCCTTCACATCCACGTTCTTGAAGTCGTCCCACCGGTATTCCGGAGCCGTTGTTCCGTAGCCGACGAAAACGAGCTCGCCGCGCGCGGCGCTCGACTCGATCGCCGAGCCGGGCCAGACGACGAGATCATCCGTGAACCGGAGACTGGCGGTTGCCTTGCCGCTGGCCGTGACGCGGATCGTGCTCGCATCCGCCCTGACGACGTCGATCGGAACGCGCTGAAAGTAGGAGCTGTCCCCAACGCCGGGCTTTACGCCGAACACCTTGAGCTGGGCGGCGATGTACTCCTCGGCGATTCTGCCTCCCCGCGTGGCGGGTGCGCGGCCTTCGAGCAGGTCAGTCGAAAGAAAACGCAGGTGCGCGTCGATTTCCGTAATCGAGATTGGCGACGGCTTCTCGCTGGTCTGCGCCGCGGCTTCAGGGGCCGTGAGCGCGGCAGCCAGGGCAATTGAGAGGAGCGGGGTGTATCTCGCCATCAGTTTCCTGTGTAGAACGTGGCATTTCGTCGTCCATACATTATACCCACTTTCACCGACGCCCAGCATGCTCGCACGACCGCTCCCAGAGCGATGAAAGAGGTTGCCGTTTCCACGCCGCCGCACCGCCCGGGCGAGCGCCGCGTTGCGCTCGTGCTGGGCGGTGGCGGATTGAAGGGCTTCGCTCATATCGGCGTCATCCGGGCCCTTATCGAGCGCAGAATTGACCCCGAGGTTTGCGCGGGCACGAGTATCGGCTCATTGATTGCCGCCGCTTACGCGAGCGGCTTAAGTGTGGACGAGATGACGCAGCGCGCGATGAATTTCCAGCGCCGCGACCTGTTCCGCCTCAACCGGATGGGCATGCTGATGGAGCGGCAGCGCGCTCCGTCGATTTACCTCGAGGAACCGCTCAGGAACGTGGTCGAGTCGGTCGTCCCGCAGCGCCGGTTCGACGAGCTCGGGAAGACGCTGCTCGTAAATACCGTCGACATCCAGCGGGGCACGCAGATGGTGTGGGGGCTGCAGGGGCTCAGGCACGTGAGCGTTGCCGATGCCGTCTACGCATCGTGCGCGCTGCCCGGATTCTTTCCGCCCGGCGCGATCGACCGGCGCCTCTGCGTGGACGGCGGCGTGATCGACAATCTGCCCGTGTCGGCGGCGAGCCTCGGCATGGACGCGGTGATCGCGGTCGATACCGGAAGCAGCGATGTCGTGCCTGAGAACGACATCGCCGTGCACGGCTTCACATCGATCTACATGCGCGCGGCAACGACGATGATGCACGCGCTCCAGCTCGCTCCGTTCGCGACGTGGGGCAAGCCGCCGATGATTCTCGTGCGGCCGAAGGTCTCCCACATCGGCTGGTTCAGCTTCTCGCACACCGAGGAAGTGATCCTCGCTGGCTACACAGCGGCGCTGGAAGCGCTCGACCACTACGAGGAGTGCCTGGCGAGCGGGAGCGGCGTTTATCCGCGGCGGTCGATCGAGGTAACTGTCGACCCGGACAAGTGCATCGGGTGCGGGTTATGCGTTTCGATGGCGCCCGGCCTCATGGCGCTCGACTCGCAAGGCAAGGCGTACCCGCGGACGCCGGTTGTCGACTGGTCGCCCGCCGACGGCGACTTCGTGCACCACTGCCCCACGTATGCGATCGAGGCTACTCGCATCGAGGGTGGAGAGGCGCGAATACACAGTACGACGGTGGATCCAACTCGAGAGCCGACGACCGAGACGGAGTAGCGCGCGATCACCTGAACTGCAGCTGACCATGTAACCTCATGTTCGGTTGCAGTTTCCCTCGTCCCTGAGCAACTCGACCCGGCAGGTAGTAAGTTTCAAAAGCCTGTCACGCGACGATGTCTGTCGGTGACAGTGGCTCCGCGCCCCACCGGCCAGCGCACGACGCGGCCAGTACCAGAAAATCATCATGACGCATCCGAATTCTTTCGGTAGCCGCGCCACCCTCGAAGTCGCCGGGCGGCAGTACACGATTTTCCGGCTCGATTCCCTTTCGAAGCTCTCTGCCGGAAACTCCGACCGGTTGCCGTTCAGTCTCAAGATCCTCCTCGAAAATCTCCTGCGAAACGAGGACGGCAAGTTCGTCAAGCCCGACGATGTCCGCTCTCTCGCCGGCTGGGACGTGAAGGGCAGGGTCGAAAAGGAGATCGCGTTCCGCACCGCTCGCGTGCTGCTCCAGGATTTCCCCGGAGTGCCCGCCGTCGTCGACCTCGCCGCGATGCGCGACGCTCTCGCGCGCCTCGGTGGCGACGCGAAGCTGATCAATCCGCTTCAGCCGGTCGACCTCGTCATCGACCACTCTGTGCAGGTGGACGAGTACGGATCGGAGGCCGCGTTCCTCATCAACGCCGACCTCGAGCACCATCGCAATAAGGAGCGGTACGCATTTCTCCGCTGGGGACAGAAGGCGTTGCGCAATTTCCGCGTCGTCCCGCCCGACACCGGCATCGTCCACCAGATCAACCTCGAGTACCTCGCGCCGGCTGTGTTCACGCGCGAGGACGGCGGCGAGACGACTGCCTATCCCGACTCTCTCGTCGGCACCGATTCACACACCACGATGATCAACGGCCTTGGAGTGCTCGGCTGGGGCGTCGGTGGCATCGAGGCGGAAGCGGCGATGCTCGGCCAGCCGGTGTCGATGCTCGTGCCCGAAGTTGTCGGCTTCAAGCTGCACGGGAAGCTGTCGCCCGGCACGACCGCCACCGACCTGGTGCTGACCGTCACCGAGATGCTGAGAAAGAAAAAAGTCGTCGGCAAGTTCGTTGAGTTCTACGGCGCCGGACTTTCATCTCTCTCCCTCGCCGACCGCGCGACGATCGCGAATATGGCTCCCGAGTACGGGGCGACGATGGGCTTCTTCCCGATCGACGCCGAGACGATCAAGTACCTCCGCTTCAGCGGTCGCGAGGAGCAGCAGGTGCAGCTCGTCGAGGCGTACGCGAAAGCGCAGGGGTTGTTCAGGACCGACGAAACACCGGACCCCGTGTTCACAGACACCCTGGAGCTCGACCTTCGCACGGTCGAGGCAAGTCTTGCCGGACCGAAGCGGCCGCAGGACAGAGTCCCGCTCAAGCTTGCAAAGCAGATGTTCAGGGATGCGCTCAAGGCCGATCTCGACAAGACGGGCACGGTCGCCGCGGTCGCGGCAGCGAAGCAGGCGATGAGCGTGGCGGCATCGCCGCAGCTTTCGCCCTCGGTCGTCGCAACCCATCCGGATGAGCAGGCGGGCCAGCATACGACGGTGCCGGTCGAAATGAATGGCGAGAAGTTCACGCTCCGTCACGGTGCCGTCGTGATCGCGGCGATCACCAGCTGCACCAACACATCCAACCCGAGCGTCATGCTCGCCGCCGGCCTGCTCGCGCGGAACGCCGTCAACAAGGGGCTGCGGTCGAAACCGTGGGTGAAAACGAGCCTCGCGCCCGGCTCCAAGGTCGTCACGGATTACTTCAAGCAGGCGCAGGTGATGGATGCGCTCGAGACTCTGCGCTTCAACGTCGTCGGCTTCGGCTGCACGACCTGCATCGGTAATTCCGGTCCGCTGCCGACGCCGATCGCCGAGGCGATCGAGACCAACAAGCTCGTCGTCGCGGCGGTGCTCTCGGGTAATCGTAACTTCGAGGGCCGAATCAATCCGCTCACGCGCTTCAACTATCTCGCGTCGCCCCCGCTCGTCGTCGCCTACGCGCTTGCCGGACGGATGGACATCGACTTCAACACCGAGCCTATCGGCGTGGGCAAGGACGGTCCGGTTTTCCTGCGCGACATCTGGCCCGCGCCAAACGAAGTGGAGGAGGAAATCCTCCGCTCGGTGAAGGCGGAGATGTTCAAGACGCAGTATGCGAACGTCTTCCACGGCGACGAGAACTGGCGGAGCCTGCCGGTCCCCGAGGGAGACCTTTACGCCTGGGATGAGTCGTCAACCTACGTCAAGAACCCGCCTTTCTTCGAGGGAATGACGCTCACTCCGTCCGCCGTAAAGCCGATCGCGGGCGCGCGCGTGCTCGCGCTGCTCGGCGATTCCATCACCACCGATCACATCTCCCCCGCCGGTTCGATTGCGGCGGCCAGCCCAGCCGGAAAGTGGCTCATCGAGCAGGGAGTGAAGACAGTCGACTTCAATTCGTATGGCGCCCGCCGCGGCAATCACGAGGTAATGATGCGCGGCACCTTCGCCAACATCCGCCTACGTAACGAGCTGGCACCCGGAACGGAGGGCGGTTGGACGACGACCGCTCCTGGTGGAGATGCGGTCTCCATCTACGACGCGGCGATGGAGTATCAGCGGGACGGCAGGCAGCTCGTCATCATCGCCGGCAAGGAATACGGCACCGGCTCGTCGCGCGACTGGGCGGCAAAGGGAACGCTGCTGCTGGGCGTGCGCGCCGTAATCGCCGAGTCGTTCGAGCGCATCCACCGGTCAAACCTTGTCGGGATGGGGGTGCTCCCTCTCGAGCTGAGCGGCGGCGAAACCCGTTTGACGCTTGGTCTCAGTGGCTTCGAGACCTATGACATCGAGGGCATGTCCGATTCGATGAAGCCGCGGGCGACGCTTACGGTGCGCGCATTGGCCGCCGACGGTACGGAAAAGCGGTTTCAGGCCGTTTGCAGGATCGATACACCCGAGGAGCTGAGCTACTACAGGCACGGAGGGATTCTTCCGTACGTGTTGAGGCAGCTGGTCGCCCGCTAGTCTTCCGGCGTCGCCAGTTTTTCTTCGGGGGCGGGGTCGACCGGCTTCACTACTTTTTTTCTGAGCAGCTTTATCTTGGGTATTGCGGCCGCCATCTGCTCCGACAGCTCCGACTCCATTTTTTTCGGATCGAGCGGCTCAAGCATCTGCCTGAGCTCCGGGTCTTCCGCGAGGGGCACGTCGAGACGGGCGTAGAGACCCGCAACGAGGTGCAGCGTCTTGGTGAGCTCCTCCTCGATGCGAAGATTCACCTGCAGCGTAAGCTCCTCGCGCAGCTCCCCGATGCGCGACTCGCGGCTCTGTGTCATCAGCACGAAAATCGAAAGAACGATCGCCTCGAGCGACACCATCGTCGTCAGCATCCCGAACGGATATGGGTCGAACATTGGCATCCCGGAAGCCGGGATGTTCCACATTATCCAGAGGATGAAAAAAAGCGCGTGCGCAAACAGGAACAGTGTGTTGCTCGCCGTGCCGATCAGCCGGTCGGCGATGATCTCCATCCGCGTGCGATTCGACGAGTGCTGAGCTTTTATCGCCCGGAAAGCGGTGTTGATACCCGCACTCCGGCGCGCACGTCTCTCCTCTTTCGGGGTAGAGATGGGCGTAGGAGGAATTCCGGCTGGATTGTTGTCGGATGATTCCATGGTTCACGGGGTTAGGCTCAAGCTAATACAAGAATCGGCCCACCCCCCGTGCCACTTCCTCACCCGCTTTAAACCCGTCACCTTTCTCAGATGAGCTCCTTCACGGTAGGCCTGGTTCAGGAGGCGGTCACCGCCAACGCCGACGCCAACGTCGAGCGCGCCATCCTGCGCATCCGCGAGGCCGCGGCGCGGGGCGCGCAGATCATCTGCCTTCAGGAGCTGTTCAACGCGCCCTACTTCTGCAAATCGCAGAAAGCCGAGCGCTTCGACCTGGCCGAGCCTATTTCGGGTCCGACGATCGAGCGCATGCGGGAGATCGCCGCTGAGCTCTCGCTGGTCATCATCGTTCCGATCTTCGAGCGCCAGGCAGCTGGCGTGTACCGGAACTCGGCGGCGGTTATCGATGCCGACGGGACGCTGCTGGGCGCCTACCGGAAGATGCACATCCCGGACGATCCGCTCTTCAACGAGAAGTATTATTTCACTCCCGGCGACTCGCACACCACCGGCAACGGCGATCACAAGAGTGCCGGCGGCTTCCGCGTATGGAAGACGCGCTACGCTAATGTCGGCGTGCTCATCTGCTGGGATCAGTGGTATCCGGAGGCAGCGCGCATCACGAGCCTGCTCGGGGCCGACATCCTCTTCTATCCGACCGCAATCGGCTGGCACCCGTCCGAAAAGGCAGAGTTCGGCGCGGCGCAGGTCGATGCGTGGCGCACCGCGCAGCGTGCGCACGCAATTGCCAACGGCGTGTACGTCGCGGCGCCGAACCGCGTCGGTCATGAGGATGAAACAGGCACCGATGGCATCGAGTTCTTCGGACACTCATTCATCAGCGACCCGTTCGGCCGCATTCTCACGGAAGCTGGCACCGAGCCCGCTGTCCTCGTCGCCAGGTGCGAGACATCCCTCATCGAGGAGACGCGACGCAACTGGCCATTCCTCCGCGACCGTCGCATCGACGCATATCCGGCGATCCTGAACCGGTATCTCGGCTGACCCCTACCGCGAGGGGCGGGAAACCGGGCGCCGCTCGCAAGTCAGGCGGCGCCCTGACCATGGACCTCTCCCTCGCGCGCCGGATGCCCGCCGAGTGGGAGCGGCACGACGCGACCTGGATCGCATGGCCGCACCACGAGCCGGACTGGCCGGGAAAGCTCGCGCCGATCCCGTGGGTATACGCGGAGATAGTTCGCGCGCTCGCGCAGTACGAGCGCGTTGAGATTCTCTCCCACGACGAAGACGTTGCCGACGGCGCGCGCCGGATTCTCGCGTCGCATGGTGTCCGCGAGGACTGCTACCGGATCCATCACGCGCGCAACGACCGCGTCTGGTTGCGGGATTCCGCACCGACGGCGGTGGTGCGCGCCGACGGCGTAGTCGAGCTGCTCAACTGGGCGTTCAACGGCTGGGCCAAATACGACAACCACGAGAGCGATGCGAAAGTTGGCGCGGTGATCGAAAAGATTACCGGGCTGCCGCGTGTCGAGCCGGTGCGCCCCGACAACGGTGAGCGTCTGGTCCTCGAGGGCGGCGGCATCGAAGTGAACGGCGCGGGGATGATGCTCGTCACCGAGGAGTGGTTGCTGACCGACGTGCAGGTGCGGAACCCAGGCATGACGAAGCAGGATTACGAGAGCTCGTTCGCTGAATACCTGGGCGTGACCGAAACGCTGTGGCTCGGTGAAGGCGCCGTCGGCGACGACACTCACGGCCACATCGACGACATCGCGCGGTTCGCCAATCGCGACACGGTGTTGCTTGCCTACGAACACGACCCCGCCGACGAGAATCACGAACGGTCGGCCGACAACCTGCGCCGTCTGCAGCTCGCGGCGGAGAAGCGGCCGTTCCGGATCATCACGATTCCCTTCCCCCGGCCGGTGACGATGAATGGCGAGCGTCTCCCCGCCAGCTACGCCAACTTCTACATCGCGAATGGCGCGGTCCTTGTACCTACCTTCAACGATCCGAACGACCGCGTCGCCCTCAACGGAATCGCCGAGGCGTTTCCGCGCTTCGCCGTAACGGGCATTCACGCGGTGGACCTGGTGTGGGGACTGGGCACGCTCCACTGTCTCACGCAACAACAACCGGCCGGACGCAGATGAAGATTACGCTTAGCGGCGATGAATCCATTCGCCTGGAACCGACGACCGGTCCTCTGACCATCGAGGCTCCGTCCGCCGACAAGGGCTACTCGCCCTTCCACATGCTCGGCAGCTCGCTGGCGACGTGCACATTCTCGGTGCTGCAGTCCTGGGCCACAAATGCGAACGTCGACGTTGACGACCTCACGATCGACGTCAGCTGGAATTTCGTTGAGAAGCCGCACCGTGTCGGTTCGATGGCGGTGAAGATCGATTGGCCTTCCCTGCCCGCCGAGCGCTGGCCGACTGCGCTCCGCGTCGCAAATCTTTGCGGCGTTCACAACACGCTGACGCATCCCGCGCAGCTCGAGGTGAGCCAGCGATGACCGTACCTGTCGTCCGCTTCACGGTGGCGGGCGAGGAGCCGCCGGTGACGATCGCGCCCATCGTCGGCGGTCCGGGGCGGCGCTACACGGTCGTGTACGACGGCACGTGCAATGTGTGCGGCAAGCTCGTCAAGCTGCTGATGAAATGGGATAGCGAACAGGTTCTGGAGATAACTCCGTCGCAGGCGCCGGGACTCAAGGCGCGCTTCCCGTGGATTCCGGCGCGAGCTTACGTCGAGTCGGTGCAGGTGATTCGCACCGCTGACGGCCGCACATGGCAGGGTGCGGGCGCACTCGAGGAATTACTCGACGCACTTCCCAAGGGGTGGCTCCTTTCCTGGTTTTTTAGCATCCCCTTCGCGCGTCCGTTGGCAGAAAAGTTTTACCGCTGGTTCGCCCGCAACCGCTATAAGCTGGGGTGCGGAGAGCATTGCCAGGTGCGGCAGCTCGACCTCGACTACGGTGACGCCCCGGAGATACGCCCATGAACGCCATTGTCATGACTGACGAGGATTTCCCAGCCTTCCTGAGACTGAACGTGCGCGCATCATCGGAACCGTCGCTCTGGCTGGCTCTCGTCACCGGACTCGTTGCGATGGCAGTGGCAAGCGTCGCGCAACCTTTTGCCTGGCCAATCTTCGCGAGCCTGGGTGGCTGTGTGGCGTCGTTCGGCGCGTGGGGAATGGCAGACAGAGGTCTGCGCGACGAAACGAACACGAGGATCACGACCCGCGCGCTTGGCATTCTCCGCACAGCTTCGGCGCTCGCCGGCGCCGCGGCCGGTGCGATGGTAATGCTGACATCACTGCGAGTCGCGATCGGGACCTGGTTCACCTGATCCCCGAGCGCCGTATGAGCGCTCGGCAGCTTTACATCGTAGCTTCGGCGGCTGGCCTTTCCTGCGTCGCTGATTCCATGTACGGCGATGTGGTGCGTCCGGTTTCGGCGCGCTTGCGGGCCATGATCAGGTCCTTCAGCCACTGGTCTATCCAGCCCGCCTCTGCTTCGTCAAGGTCTGTTTCTTCGTGCTGCACGGCCGACGTCGCCGCGCCGCCGCTCTCCTTCACCATCGCGTCGACGAGACTTTCCCAGGTTTGCGCCTGCAGCCCGCCGCCGACGGTTCGCAACGCCACCCAGTCGGCGATGTTCGCCGGACGGTCGTAGACCTGCACCTCGAAGCGGACAAGATCTCCGCGCTGCTCCGTCAGCAGCCGCACCGCGCCAGCGAGTGGATGACCGGCAAGCGTCACGAGCGTCGCCTTGCATTCGGTCAACTCCTGACAACGCACCTGCACATTGCCGCGCAGTGGCAGCGCCATCGTCAGCGTCGTGCCTTCATTGATCACCGTTGGCGCGCCCGGCTCGGCACGTACATCCATGTGCATCGGCGTCAGCTCGGAGAACTTGAGCCGGAGCTGCTCGAACAGCTTCTCATGCGAGAGACGGCTGCCCGCAATCTCTGCCCAGAACCGCTTCCGCTTGAGTGTGCCAACCCCCTTGTCCGGGGTCTGCTCCGGTTGAACGTCGGCCAGCTTGCGCAGTCCGCTCTCGAGCGGAACGGGCGTGATGTTGAACACGCCCGTCAGCGCGTTGCCGCCCGGCGTCCGAATCACGTTCTCTTCGCTGAGCATCGTCAGCTGGCTCTCGTTGATCGGGAGCTTCGCACCGACCAGTCCGGCGAGCGCGGCACCGGCGCTCGCAAGGAAGGCCGGCACCGGCAGCTGGGCGGGAGAGCGGCCGGTCAGCTCGGAAAACCGCTTGATCAGGTCGCTGGCGGAAGTGATGTCGTTCCCCGCGAGATCGAGCACTCGGCCATGAAGGTCCGTTCTCTCCACCGCCTGCGCGATTGTTTCCGCCAGGTCCCCGACCCAGATCGGCTGAAACTTGTCGTCACCGTTTCCAATCATCGGCACCACTGGCAGGGTGCGCACCATCGTCAGCAGCAACGATATGAGCTCATCCCCCGGCCCATAAACGTTTCCCGGGCGGAGGATGATCCATCCGCCGGCGAAGTTCCGCACGATCTCTTCAGCCCGACGCTTCGAACGGTGGTAGGGGGACTGGCCCGTCTCCGCGCCCAGTGACGAGACGTAAATGAAGCGTCCGACCTTTGCCCGCTCCGCCTCTTTCATCATCGTGCGCGTTCCGTCGACGTTCACGCTTTCGAAAGTGATCTGCGGCGGATTTTCCGCGACGATTCCCGCGACGTGCAGCACGAGGTCGCATCCGTCGGCACTCCCTTTGAGCTGGTCCGGTTCACTGATACTAGCCGGCCACGACTCCACACCCGTGGGCCACTGCTCAGCATCCTTTTCCGCGTTTCTGCTCAGCAGGCGAACAGAATGACCACGGCGCACCAGCTCCGTCACCGCCGCTTCGCCTACTACTCCACTTCCGCCAGTAACCAGCACTTTCATCGAAATACCTCCGTGCAATGCACAGGGGCAGGTTGGGTGCCAGCGGCAGCCGGACTGCGACCGGATTACGTCGGCCGGGGTGGCGCCCTCCAGTACCTAGCTCATCCACGAAGTTCTCGTCCTTGGCGATTACACATACAGGACGCTGCAGCAGCAGGCGCCACTCCCCCCATAGGTCCGGTCGAAGCTCTGCTATCATGAGCTTGATGCACCGCGCTCGAGCCTTCCGGCATGGACGCCACGCAGCACGCGCGCACGTGGAATTTTCGCGATCCTGACTCTTGCCTCGACCGTCATCAGGACAATGTCGGCTACAGTTGCTGCATTCTGCTGCATGTAAAGGTGGCGTCCACCGTTGTTCTGGCGAGAAAGTGTATCATCCATCTGTATTTCAGAACCACACGGCCCATGTTGTGCGCTAGGTATCCCGGACCGCCCGAGTAAGGCGGCCGGAGTGGTGCCACGATGGCACCACTGCAAGCGACGAGTTGACGAAATGGGGGATCGCTCATGAATAGGGGTACTGGCGAGGCACACGAAAACGTGGCGCGCTCCGAGATGGTGGTTACGCACGCGGAGCAGCTATACCAGCCATCCACGCGGCGGGGGTTTCTGAAACTCCTGGGGGTTGGCGGGACAATAGTGTTGTTACCATCGGTGTTCGCAGCGTGCAGCGACGACGACGACGACCTGACGGGTCCAGGCGGCATTGATGCCGTGACCATCAATCTCGGCAGCGACATCGGAATCTTCAATTTCACCTTCGTGCTGGAACAGCTCGAGGGCGCTTTCTACACGGCCGCAGTGGCAGCTCCGGCGTTCAATTCGATGAACGAGGATCAGAAGGAAACCCTGGTCGACATCCGGAACGCGGAAGTCGTTCACCGGGAGTTCGTTCGCGCTGTGCTTGGCTCCAACGCAATCGGAACTATCAGACTCAATGAGTCGGCGCTCAACACCGCGATTTCATCCGTGGGCAACATTTTCCGGACTGCGGAAGCGTTAGAGGAAACCGGCGTCTCGACGCTGAACGGTGCCGGCAAGTACCTTACGAGCGCCGCGAATCTCGGCGTTGCCGGCAAGATCGTATCTGTCGAGGGCCGCCACGTAGCAGCCATACGTGACATACGCGAAGGGTTGGGTGTATCGGGAGGCGTAGCTGCGAGAACCCGATTCGCAGGCGACGATGTGGTCATTCCTTCCGGGCCATTTGCTGGATTGGACGTCAAGATCGAAGCGCCAACGGCATTAGCGCGCGTCGCATCCACCGGTCTGCTCGCTACCGCAATCACGCTCGTTCCTCCCGCTGCAAAGCCGGGGACACCGGATTTCCCGCCACCGCTCCCGACCCCATAACGCCGAGTCAAGGACTAATAATCAAATGGAAAACAATCAGACCGTGCTCGGCGGCATCGACCCCGAGATCAGTGAAACAATCGTCACGCGGCGCGAAGCGATCGCGCAAGGTGCGACAGTAGGCGGCAAAGTCGCCGCCGCCCTCGCGATTGGGTCCGTACCGATTGCGCTGGCCGCGCTGTCCCGCGAGGCTTATGGCCAGGGACTGCCCGCCAACATCAAGGATGTGCTCGACTTCGCTTTGATGCTGGAGATCTTTGAGAACGAGTTTTACAAAGCGGTGCTCGGTACCAGCTCATCGACCGCACAGAACGCCGCGTTCGCGCCCGTGCGCGGGCAGGTGCCCGCAACGGCGCTGCCCTCGATCCAGCAGATACAGAAGCACGAAGCGCAGCATGTGACTTTCCTGCTGGCGAACGGCGCGACGAACGTGCTGAATCTCACCGCCACCAGCTTCGACTTTTCGGGAAACCGCGGTGCCGGCAACGGACCCTTCATCCGCGCCACAACGGAGCTCGCTTTTCTGCTCCTTACGGCGCAGGCGGCCGAGGATACCGGAGTCCGGGCTTACAAGGGCCAGGCGCCCAATCTCATGTCGGACTCAGTGCGACTCGAGGCGGCGCTGCGGATTCACTCCGTAGAGGCGCGCCATGCGGCGAAGATTCGCCGGCTCCGGCGGCAGACCGGTGCACCATCGGTCGTCCGCTTCAGTGGGTACGTCGCAGGCGGCGGCGCGGGAGCGGCCGGAGCCGCTAACATCAGCAATCCGCCGGCGGCTGTCGTAGCCGCGCTCGGACTGATCTACGCGGGTGAGGACAACACCACCCACCTGAACATCAACGTGGCTAACCTGCCGAATCTGCACCCGGGCACCGATACGACTCAGGCATTCGATGAGCCGCTCACGAAGGACCAGGTGCGAACGATCGTGCAGCCGTTTTTCATCCCAACGATCCCGTAACTGCGGCCGGAGACGTGGCTGCTACTGGCCGCGCGGAGCGGGGCCTCCTTTGGAGGCCCCGCTCTTTTTCGATGCCTCATCACCGGCGACGGAAATGAGTCCCAGCCGACAACTACGGGATCGGCTCAGGATGCCAGCGGACCCGCTCGCTCCTCCGGCCGTTTCCTAGTGACCGCCCCCGCATAGACCTCGTCCTCCAACGGGGTACCCGCGTCCGGTTCCAAGGGGGAAGTCGTTGGCCAAGCTCTTGTTTTTTGCACTGCTGCTCTCCGTTGCCGGCTGCTCCGGGAAGCCCAAGCCTTATACTGTGGGCGCAGCCGGTCCGTGGAATACGGATTACGGACTGGAAAACCTCCAGGGCGTTCGTCTTGCCGTCGAGGAGATCAACCGCGCGGGCGGGATCAACGGACGCCTGCTGCGGGTTATTGAAAAAGATGACGCCGGGACAGGTGCGGGCGCTGCCGGCGTCGCCGAAGAGTTCATCGCGCAACCTGACGTGGCGGCAGTGATAGGCCACGTAAATTCCTCGGGCACGCTGGCGTCGGCACGCGTGTATGACGGAGAGCTCGCTGCGGTTGCCACCAGTGCCAGCTCGCCTGATTTGTCCGGCATCTCGAAGTGGGTGTTTCGAGTCATCTCCAGCGATTCGCTCAACGGCGTTGCGATGGCGCAGTTCGCGTCCACACTCGGCGCTGCCGGCACGACGCCGACCGCATCGGTGCTGTACGAAAACAACACCTACGGCCGTGGTCTGGCTGACGCGTTCCGGCGCTCATTCCGCGGCACGCTCATCAGCATGGATCCGATCAACGCCGATCTGCCGACGGCCGAGCCGTACATATCGTTTCTCAAGCCGCGCAATCCCGATATTCTTTTCGTCGCCGGACGCGTAGCGTCGGGCCTCAAGATCATTCATGAGGCGAGGCGTCAGGGGTTCAACCCCGTGTTCCTGGGCGGCGACGGATGGCAGGGGATCGTGACTGATACCGCCGCGGCAGAAGGCGCGTACATCGGCATGTCGTTCACACCGGAAGATCCCACCCCCGCTGCCCGCGCGTTCGTTGCGGCATTCAGGAAAAAATTCAACACCGTTCCGGATGCTCACGTCGCTCTCGCTTATGACGCGACGATGCTGATCGCACAGGCATTACGCGAGCGCGGCGATGACCGAAAGGCAATTCGCGATTATCTGGCTGGACTGACAGCGGCGACAGCCTACCCCGGTCTTACTGGTCCCGTTTATTTCGAGAAAACGGGTGATCCCGTCGGAATCAGGTTCCGCGTGTTCAAGGTGCAGCGGGGATTGCTGACCGTCCCACCGGCCGGCACATGAATCAAAACCCAATTCGCTTTCGAACCATTCGGCAGGCGCTTACGGTCGGATTCGCTTTTCTCATCACTCTCCTCGTCGGTGCCGGCGTACTCGGGTGGGTCTCCCTGGCAAGCATGGCGGATAACGTACGTACCACGCTCGCCGAGGCACAGCAGGACAACCATCAGGCATCTGATTTCTCCAACACAATCACTGAGGAAATCCAGTACGCCAACGAGTATCTCACCGATCGGGATCCAAAGGCCGAGGTGGAGTTCCGCCGTTTGGGCTGGGAGGCTCATCGTCTGCACCGGCGGTTTACATCCAGGCGCGATCAGCTCGCGGAACAGATCGCGCGCACTGTCGCGATTGACACCACTCTCGCGCGCGCGGAAGCGTCTTTCGCCCTCGCCCACAGACTCACCGACCTGGGCAG
>DATLXE010000440.1:0-16283 GCA_035575795.1 Gemmatimonadaceae bacterium | reverse complement strand
CTCATCCGCGTCTGGGGCGCCGCGTTCGGCCCGGCCATCGGCTGGCTGTATGAAGCGGTGGAGCTATGCGAGCGCGAACCCGACATCGGCACGATCCAGATGATCTGGAACGTCCTCGAGCAGCAGCCCGGCACCGCGATGATCGAGGCCGCGCGCGACAGCGCTCCAAACTGCGCGTTCAACATTCGCGTCACGCACGCGTCGGGGATGCTCGAGGGCAAGTACACGGAAGACACAGTGTTCGCCGCCAACGACCACCGCCGTCACCGGCCGCGGTCGTGGCTGACGAACGGCCTGAAGAAAATCAGCACGCTCGATTTCCTTGCTACCGACATGACGCTTGGCCAGGCGGCGCTGCGCTGGCTGCTCGAAGACGACAGCGTCGTCACGACGCTGCCCAACATCTACGACATGGATCAGCTCGCTGAATTCGCGACGGCGTCGGACAAGCGCGCGCTGACACCGGTTGAGATGCGTCGCATCGCGGAGCTCGCGGCGGACAATTTCGGCGTCACGGAAGAGCCGATGAAGTTCAAGGGAACGATGGAGCGCGTAACCGCATGATCAACCCCTGGCACGACCTGCCGGTCGGACCCCGCGCGCCCGAGCAAGTCACCGCCGTGGTGGAGATCCCGCGCGGTAGCCGCAACAAGTATGAGCTCGACAAGGTTTCCGGGCTTTTGCGGCTCGACCGCGTCCTCTACTCAGCGGTGCATTATCCCGGCGATTACGGATTCATCCCCCGCACGCTGCACGAGGATAACGATCCGCTCGACATCCTGGTCCACATCAACGAGCCGACGTTCCCCGGATGCCAGATCGACTGCCGTCCGCTCGGCGTGCTACGCATGCTCGACCGTGGCGAGCCGGACGACAAGATTCTCGCGGTACCCTGTCACGACCCCTACTATCACGAATACTTCGACATCGCCGATCTTTCGCAGCACTATCTCAAGGAAGTCGAGCACTTCTTTCACATCTACAAGGACCTGGAAGGCCGCCGCGTCGAGATCCTCGGCTGGGAGAAGAGTGAGGTGGCGGCGCGAATCATCAGCGAATCCGTCGTCAGGTACGAAGAAAAATTCCATCAGGTGGGAACATGAATAGTTCACGAACTGGAGCCAGCAGCATGATCTGCGTCACCACCAATACGATCGAGGGTCATCCGGTAACGCGTTACATCGGCATCGTGACGGGCGAAGCGATCCTCGGTGCCAACATCTTCAAGGATCTGTTCGCCGGAATCCGGGACATCGTCGGCGGACGCTCGGCAGCCTACGAGCAGGAGCTGCGCTCAGCGCGGGAAATCGCGCTCAACGACCTGCAAGAGGCCGCGAAAGCGATGGGCGCGAATGCGGTGATTGCAGTCGACATCGACTACGAGAACATCACCATGGGACGGGGCGGCGGGATGCTGATGGTCAGCGTTGCTGGCACTGCGGTGGTAATAGACTGAATATGCCCGACCTGAAATATCCGGTCGGCAAGTTCGATTTCGACGCGCCCATCTCCGAGGCTGACCACCCGCGCCTGATCGACGAGATCGCCGCTACGCCGGGGGCTTTGCGCGCGGCCGTAAAAGGCCTCTCGCGCGACCAGTTCGAAACCCGGTACCGCCCCGGCGGCTGGACGGTGAAGCAGGTCGTGCACCACGTGCCCGACAGTCACATGAACGCCTATACACGCTTCAAGCTGGCGCTTACGGAAGACGAGCCGACGATCAAGCCATACGACGAGGCAAAGTGGGCGGAGCTCCCCGACTCGCAAAAGGTCGCTGCCGAGGTGTCGCTCAGGATGGTCGAGGCGATTCACGAACGTTGGGTGTCGCTTCTCCGCTCAATGGACAGCGCCGACTTCAGGCGCGGTTTTCACCATCCGGATCATGGCCGCGTGCTCACCCTCCAGCGGGTGCTCGGCATGTACGCGTGGCACGGGCGGCACCATGTCGCGCACATCACCACGCTGAGAGACCGCGAAGGCTGGTAGCAATTCCGCGAGCTGCACGCCGTTATCTTTGGAATCAGGCAATAACGATTGAATCAGGAGTACTGAGATGGAGCTTGCAACATTTGGAGCGGGTTGTTTCTGGGGCGTCGAAGTCACCTTTCGCAACGTCAAGGGCGTAAAGGAAGCGCTCGTCGGATACCTGGGCGGCACGCTTCCCAACCCGACCTACAAGGATGTCTGCACGGGCAGGACCGGCCACGCTGAAGTCGTTCAGGTGGAGTTCGACCCCGCCCAGGTGACGTTTGAAAGACTGCTCGAGGTGTTCTGGGAAAACCATAATCCGACCACTCTCAACCGTCAGGGTCCCGACGTTGGAACGCAGTACCGCTCGGCAATCTTCTACCACACGCCGGAGCAGAAAACAGTCGCCGAGGCATCGAAGGCAAAGCTGGATGCGGCGGGAAAGTTTCCCCGCCCGGTCGTGACCGAGATCACGCCGGCGTCGCAGTTTTACATCGCCGAGGATTATCACCAGCGTTATCTGGAGAAGCGCGGCCTCGCGGCCTGTCACGTCTAGAACGGAAATTTCCGAAATGGCCAAACAATCGATTTCGAAGAGAACCGCCTGGATGCTGGTGAGCGCCGGCTCGGTGATGCTCGTCGGACAGGTCGTCGGTACGGCGCTCGAGGCGGGATGGCGGAAGGCGCGCGACGAGGATCCGCCGTATGAGCCATGGAAGGGCGACCAGAGCTGGTCGAGCTCACTGGCGTGGGTGGTGCTCTCAGCGGCAGCCGTTGCGGCGACTCAGCTCGTTGCGCGACGTGGCACCGATCTCGGCTGGCAGAAGGTCACCGGAAAGAAACCGCCTCACGCCTGATGGATCACTCGCCTGGATTTCTTGCCATTGTCGACCAGGCGAAGCAGCGCGTTCGCGAGGTCTCGGCGGATGAGGCGAGGCGGATGGCGAAGAGCGGAGCATTGCTCGTAGATGTGCGCGAAGACCGGGAGTGGGAGGCGGGGCACGCCCGGGGCGCCGTGCATCTCGGAAGGGGAGTCATCGAGCGGGACGTGGAAAAGGCCATTCCCGACAAGGACACCGAGATCATTCTTTATTGCGGCGGAGGCTTTCGGTCGGTGCTGACCGCGGATTCACTGCAGCGGATGGGTTACTCGAGCGTGCTGTCCCTGACCGGCGGCTGGAAGGCGTGGCAGGAGAACGGCGGGGAAGTAGCAACGGGAGACTGAGCCCGCACCCGGCCTGCACTGCTTACTTCTTTGGGACTTCCGCCTTCTTGCGGGCCTGTGCCACCTCATACCCCGCCGCGCATGCGCTGCCGAGCGCAGCTGCACCCAGCCAACCACCAATGATGTCGGTGGCCCAGTGCCGGTCGAAGTAAAGCGCGTGCAGCGCTGTAGAGAGAGGAACCGAGAGGGCGACGGGAACATGGATCTCCCTGTTGCCGACGTTCTCCCTGACGAGCACGTACGCCGTGACGAGCGATACGGTTGACGCGCGCAACGCGTGCCCGCTTGGGAAGCTTGGCTCTGTAAACTCAAAACGGCCCCAGGGCGCGTGGCGTCGGGGCAGGAACTTTTCAAAAGCGTCCGAGACGGCAGACGCAGCCAGCGCCGAAGTCATTACTGTCACAGCACTGTCGGCTCCCTTCTTTTTCAGGAGCAGATAAGCGGCGACTCCCCCGGTGATCGGAAGGTGCAGCCAGGTTTTTCCGAGCGGCCCGAGCGACTTCGCATGGCGCTTTGTTCGCGACCGGCGATAGCGGGGAAACTGAGCGCGGACACGACCGTCGAAATCCGCGGTCCTGCCCCCAAGGACGATTGCGCCGAGCCCGAGCAAAGCGGTGCTGCTGGCAAGCCCCAGGGCGAGCAGACTGCCGCCATTCCTGATTCGCATGACTTTGGAATAAGGCGACTTTCGTACCGCCAGCAGCGCGGCGAGCACCATGAACAGGTAACGGCTTTCATTTAACAAAGTACTTGACAACACAAAGTACAATCGCCACTTTAACAGGACTTCTCAGGAGTCCATTGATGCGCACGTCCCTGCTTACGCTCGTTTCATTCGCGAATGCCGCTGCCGGCCTCGTCCTCATCGGCATGTGGATCATCGGCATGTGGATCGTTGGAACGGGTCACGTTCCCGTGGTCGTTGTGTTCATCGGCATCTCCCTGCTCGTTCAGGGAGTTTACACCGTTGCCTACCTGCGCGGCGCGCTGCGCAAATGGGGTGACCTGGCAACGGGCGCGCTCTTCGCAGGACAGGCCCTGGCTGCGTGCGTGGGCGGCATTGGACTGGTTGAGTCCGTGACGCAAAACATCAACCCGCCAAACGGTGACGTCGAGATGGGACCGGTACTGGCGGGACTTCTCATGCTCGGGCAGGCTCTTCTCACACTGTTCCACCTGCTGGCCAGCGGAAGGCTGCAGCCGAGGCTCAGCTAACCGCGCTGAAACCAGCGCTAGGGCCGCAGCTCCCCATGGTTCGCCGGTTCGCGGCCCCGTCGCAGAAACAGGAAGTCGTAAAGCAGCGCTGCCAGGACTGCGCCGACCGTGGGCGCGATCCAGTAGATCATCTGCGCTTCGAAAACTCCGCTCGCGACCGCGGGTCCGAACGAGCGCGCCGGATTCATTGACGCCCCAGTCAGCGGACCGATTGTCAGAATGTTTGCCGCGACCATGAAACCGATGGCAAGACCTCCGACTTTCGGCGCGCGCTCATCGACCGCCGTCCCGAAAACCACCAGTACCAGGAAGAACGTCGCGATCGCCTCGAGAAGGAAAGCCTGGTTGCCGCTGATGTCGAGAGATATGGATTGGCCCCCGCCGCGCGCCGCCGCGAAAACAGCCTCTGGGAAAGTGGCCTTGAGCACATAGCCCGCGATTACGGCGCCTAGAATCTGGCCGATGATGTAAAGTCCCGCCATCGTCGGCTGGATGCGGCGCGTAGCGAGGAAGCAGACCGTCACCGCCGGATTGAAGTGACCGGAGATCCGCATCAGCGCGCTCACCATCGCGGCGACTATCAATCCGTTCGCGAGAGCAATCTCGACGAGGGCCGCAGAGCTGCCCGTCTGTTTCGCCGCCAGGATCGCGCCGCTGCCGACGAACACCAGCGCGAACGTCCCGATGAACTCAGCTGCAAAGTGGCGCCACGAATCACGCAATTAATCTCCCGCGTTCAGTGGTGCGGGCGCGGCTATACGACCCGCCGCAATACGAGCGCGGCGTTGATCCCGCCGAAGCCGAATGAATTGCTGAGCACGTGCTCGACGCGCTCCGCCCGCCCGACAGCCGGCAGAAAATTAAGATCGCAGGCATGGTCCGCAACCTTGAGGTTCACCGTCGGCGGCAGCCATTCGCGGTCGATCGCGAGTGCGCAGATCGCTGCCTCTATCGCGCCGGAAGCCCCCAGCGCATGACCATAGTAGCCCTTGGTACCACTCATCGGCACCGAGTACGCCCGCTCGCCGAGCACCTTCTTGATCGCCGCGGTCTCGGTCGAATCATTGAGCGGCGTCGAGCTGCCGTGCGTGTTCACGTAACCGATTTCCGCGGGCGACACGTGCGCGTCGTCCAGCGCGAGCTGCATGGATCTCGCCGCCTGCGATCCGTCGGGTAGTGGTGCTGTCATGTGGTGGGCATCGTTCGTCGTGCCGTAGCCCGCCACCTCGGCGTAGATCTTCGCGCCTCGCGCGACAGCGCGCCCATATTCCTCGAGGACGAGCACCGCCGCGCCCTCGCCCATCACGAATCCATCGCGGTCCTTGTCGAATGGGCGCGATGCGCTCGCCGGGTCGTCGTTGCGCGTTGACATCGCCCTGATGAGCGCGAACGCACCGTAGCAGAGCGGCGCCAGTGGCGCTTCCGAACCGCCCGCGATCATCACGTCGGCATATCCGTCCCTGATCTGCCGGAAGGCGTCGCCGATCGCGATGGTGCCGGACGCGCAGCTCATCGCGTTGGTGGAGTTCGGCCCGCTGATGCCAAGCTCGATCGCGATGTTGCAGCTCGAGGCACCGCCGAATACCGCGAGGGCGAGCGTTGCGTCCACCGCTCGCAGTCCTCCCTGCATGTACGCGCCGAGCTGACTCTCGGCGTACCCGATACCGCCGAGTGCCGTGCCCATCATCGCACCGACACGGTCGCGGTTCTCGGCGGCCAGGTCGAGCTCGGAATCGGCGAGCGCCATCTGCGCTCCAACGACGGAAAACTGCGAGAACCTGTCGAGTCGCTTCACCTTGCGTTGCTCGAGATGGTCGGTGGGGACGAAGTCGTTCACCTCGGCCGCGTTGTGGCTGCGAAATGGAGTCGGATCGAATCGCGTCAGCGCTGTGACCGCTGATTGCTGGCGGGTGAGGCCGTCCCACATGCCGGTGCCCGTCGTCCCGATCGGCGTGATCGCGCCGACTCCGGTAATCACGACCCTTCGCGTTCCGTTCATGCGCTCGTTCAGCATTACCATTTTCTGAAGGCTTCCTGTTCGGCGACCCGTGCGAGCCCGGCAAGTGTCCGTGACGCGATGCCGTGCACGAAAACCGGACCGATGACGTTCAATGCCGCCCACATACCGACGAGTGGCCAGCGCGGACCATCCCACACATGAAGGATTCTAACGTGAGTGCCACCGGGCGTCGGGGTGAAAGACCACTCGACGTCCATTCCGGTGGTTATACCACCAACGTGACGGAATCGGATCGCCGGCGCCTCGTGGTCGATGCTCATCTCGGATAGCCACCACGTCGGCCACATGAACCCGGCCGGTCGGGTGTGAATTCCAGGGAGCGGAAAGGGCCGATACGCGGCCATTTCCACGAGGCCGCCGCCGTCCGCGCGCTTGTCGCGAAAGCGCACCTTCCGATAGTGCTTCAGGTACGCGGGCCAGTGCTCGACTCTCTGCGCGATGTCGAAGACATTCCTGATCGGCGCGCGCACCAGCCCCTCATCGACGGTGTGCATCGGCTTGCCGAGCGGCATTGGCCCGAGCTCGTAGGGCGCGGCGGGCGACGACATCAGTGCGCTGGTGTCCAGCTGGTCGTGACGCGAAAACCGGGGCGGCCGTTCACGACCGGCCGGTGCGCAACCGCCTCGCGCACCGTTTCGAGTAGCTCGCCCTTGGTGAACCCGCGCATCACCGACACGACGCCATCGTGACGGCTGACCGGATGAAATCGAAGGGGGAACGACGCCAGCCAGAGTCCCGCCGCGGCGATCCAGCTGCGCCGCAGGTCGCTCACAATGACCCTCACACGCGCGACACGATTCATCTCGCGGATGAGGCGGATTGCGTCGGCGCCCGCAAAGTGATGAAGCACCTGCGAGCACATGACGACATCGATGCTCGCGGTGGCAAACGGCAGGTAGAGCGCATCGCCGCGGACGGCCAGGTCGACGCCGGCGCCACTGGCGCGGAGCAGGACCTCCACGGAGTCGATGCCCAGCGTCGTAAGCTGCACACCACGCCGGCGAGCCGCGTTGCGCGCAGCGAGGGGGATGTCGCCGAGTCCGGTGCCGACATCGAGGAGTGTCGCGGTCGGGGGCAGCTGTTCGAGGGCGTTCTCGAACTCCGCCAGCGCCGAGCTCGTGCCGCCGAAGAGCGCATTGGCGCGCGTGACATCGCGGAGCGATCTGGCGACAACCGCCGGATCGACACCAGGCTGGTCGAGAATCTCGACGCCACGCAGCCGCGGGGGCGTCAGCAGATCGGGCATTTGCGTGGGTTCCTCATGTCAGCGTTCGAGCTGCGCATAGCCGCCCCGATAGTAGAGCAGCGGCCGGCCGCCGTCGCTCCAGCGCGCCTCTTCGACCTCGCCAACAATGATGGTGTGATCGCCTCCGTCGTAGCTTCCGGTGCGGCGGCACTCGAGTATGGTCACCGCATCGTCGATGACCGGGATTTCGCCCCGTCCGCGACTGAATCCAACGCCTTCGAACCGGTCGATGTCCACTACCGAGAATCGGCGCGCAACCGGTTCCTGGCTCATCGACAGCACGTTAACGACGAAGTTGGGGGCGGTCGTGATGATGTCGTAGATGGACGCGGCCTTGTCGATGCAGACGAGGATGAGCGGCGGCTGGAGGCTGAGCGAGCAGAAAGCACTCACTGTCATGCCATGGTCCTCGCCGTCCGCGCTGCGCGTGGTGACGACGGTGACACCAACCGCGAATCGTCCGAGCGCGCTCCGGAACTCCTCCTCATTTACACTCACGCGCGAACGGGTGAGAAAAAGAGGGTAAGCAGAAACTTCGGGTTCAGCACCGCGCGCGCCGGCACGAAGTCTCCCGCCACCCCGACGAGCAGGTCCGCCATGTCCTGCCGGCGCGACAGCACGCCCGCCATCCGATTCATCATCGCGGGATATGCGAGCGCCAACCCGACGAGCCGCTCGACCTTCCACTTGCCGCTGAACTGCTCAACGCGGGCGGCGTCGTACGCCGCCAGCGCGCGCTCCGCGTGCGCGCCCGGCTGGAGCGACTCCGCGATGAACGGCGCGAGTAACTCTCCTCCACGCAGTGCCGTGTATATCCCCTCGCCGGTAAACGGATCGTAGAAGTCCGCCGCGTCTCCAACCAGCGCCGCGCCCGGAGCCCAGGCCTTCTTCGCCGCGGAAGCAAAGGGTCCGGTCGCGCGCACCGTGTCGATGCGCTCGGCGCCCACGAAGCGCTCTGCGATCGACGGCCGTGCGCTGATCCATTCCTCGAGAAACTCCGCCTTGCCCTCGACAACCCGTCCGGCTCCGCTCGCCGGGACGACGACGGCGACGTTGGTGACGCCGCCCCCGACATCGACCATCCCGAAGTATCCGTCGCGATCGACGTGCATCTCGCCCATGACGCCAATGCCGGCGACGTTCCGATAGTGCGCAACGAGAGCGATCCGCTTCGGCCACCTCGACGCGCGTACCAGGCCGAGCCGACGCCCGACGACTGAGCGCAGGCCATCAGCGCCGACAACGACGCGGGCGCGGAAATCACGCGTCGCGCCGGACGCATCACGACCGGCGACGCCAGTCACCCTCCCGTCCGGGTCACGCAACACGTCGCTGATCTTCGTTCCTTCCTCGAGGCGCGCTCCCGCCGCGACGGCGCGGCGAATGAGAATGTCGTCGAGCACGGTGCGGCGAATCGCCAACCCACGGTCGCGGAAGGGACGGAAGCCGCGCACCGCGGCAAACTCTCCGCGCACCGTACGGCCGTTCGGCGCCCGGATCTCCATCCCGGCGAGGTGCGCCGGACCGCTCCGCTCGATTTGATCGAGCGCACCCATCAGCGCGAGGATCCGCGACGCCTGAGGGCTCAGATATTCGGCGCAGACTTTGTCGCGCGGGAAACGGGCGCGGTCGAGCACCAGCACATCGTGACCGCTGCTTGCCAGCGCATGGGCGGTGGACGCACCCGCCGGCCCGCCACCGACGACAATGACCTCAGCGTCCAGCGATGCCGCGCTCATCCGACGGCGCGCGCCACGCGCTGAAATACACCCATGTAACGCCAGTGCGGACGGGGCAGTCGCAGCAGCGACGCCGCGCGCGTCAGGTACGGCAGGATGGCCGACCGCGAGTCGGCCGAGAACATGAAGCGCGGGTGATCAGCGGCGAAGCGTCTTAGCCGCGCTACCGCAACGTCGAACTGCAGCGCGCCCGAGAAATAAAAGCGGGGATCGAGAAGCGAGTCTCCCTCGGCAACGCTTCCCTCGGCGATTGCAATCCGGTGCAGCGTCGTGCCGGGGTAGATACGCAGGCCGACGGTGAGGTAAACGGCGTCGCCCCGCTCAAGCCGCCACTTCGCGAACGCCAGCGTCTCCTCCATCGTTTCAGCCGTCTCGCCCGGACCGCCGACGAGGAAAATCCAAAGCGTACGTATCCCCGTTTTTTCAACGCGCGACGCGACCTCGCGCACTTTCGCCGCGCTGAAACCCTTTTCGAGCCGCTCCAGCACGGCATCGCTGGCGCTCTCGGCGGTAATCCCGAGTGACCGGAAGCCGGCGCGCTTCATCGCCGCGAGCAGCTCGGCGGGCGCCGCGGCAGGAGTGAAGTTGGTGGTATCGAGGTGAACGTTCAGCTTGCGCCCGATGATCGCTTCGCACACGCCGATCGCATGACCGGGCGGAGAGTTGAAGGTGGAGTCTACGAAATCGAAATGGGTAACTCCGGCCTCGCGCTTCAGCTCGGCGATCTCGTCCGCAACCCGCGCCGGATCGCGAGTGCGATAGCCCCACCCCTCGACGTTCCGGTATGTGCAGTAAACACACTTGTAAACGCATCCGCGCTTCGTCTGGATGGGAATCGTCGCGCCGTGCCGCTGGTAGCGAGCGAGATCGATCCACCGGTGCAGAGCCGGCCGCGGGAGCGAATCCAGATCGGCGTCTTCCCCCGGTGGCGTGAATACCACCGTCCCGCCACGGTCGCGCACCACGCCGGGCAGCGAGCCGACCGCCACCCCTTGGGACAGCGCATTCACGAGGGCGACGCTCGCCCGCTCACCATCGCCTGCAACGGCGTAATCAACGCCGAGATCACGGAAGAGCGCCTCGGGAGCGACGCCGAATGCCGCGCCGCCCGCGATCACTTTTGCGGAGGGCGCCGCGCGCCTGAGGGCGGCAAGCACCTCGCGCGCCTCGGGCGTGTAGTGCCGGAGCGCGATCGCGTCGCTGTTGTCGATGTTGCGCACCGAAACGCCGATGATTTCAGGCTTGAAGTTGACAGCCGCACGCGCCGCTGCGGTAGCGGGGTGCTTCTCGAAGCAGAGGTCGAGGAGCCTTACCTCGTGACCAGCTTCATCGAGCGCCGATGCAACGGCGGCAAGACCGTTCGGAACAACCGGATACGGCTGCCGCTCCCGGTTGGTGCTGACCAGAAGAACGCGTGCGCCAGTGCGTTGGCTCATACGAATCTCATGCACGATCCCGACATCAACGAAAAAGAAATCCCGCCAGCATTTCACCCCCGTGCATTCAATATCGCTTGAAGGGGCTATTGTCGCGGGTTAGCTTGCGCTCTCCGCTCACTCCCGAAATGCCCGGCACCGTAAACGCGTTGGTCCCCCTGAGTCTCCTCGAAGCGGTGCGCAGCATCGATACTCCCGAGGGCGATGATGTCGAATATGTACAGGAGCACAGGAACAAGCGACTGGGCCTGAGCGACACTGTCATCGCGCAGATACGGCGCTACAAGGACGCGATGAAGCGCGGCCAGGAGATCGTCGTGCCCGAGGCAATGGGGATCTCGAAGCTCATCGGGAGGAGGGACGACGCCGACGGAATTTTCGTGCGTGGCGGTACTGGTGTCGCCGCCAAGATGTACGAGCTCATCCCCTTCTCGCGGCGCAAGCTCATCCACATCCTGCCCGGCTTCGCCGGGCGGCCGCTCGCCTTTAACCAGCTCCAGGCAGTGACCTTGCGCTACCTCGGCGGAACGATCACCAAGGCCGGTTCGTCGCTGGTGCTCAGCGTTACCGAGTCGGTGACCCAGGGGAGCGCGCCCCGCTCGCTTGGCTGCACCTATTATGAATCGGCGCTCCGCGAAATGCTCAAGCTCCTCGTCAGCGGCAGCGGCATGGTCGATCACGCGCGCTGCCTCGACCGCGGCGACGGCGTGTGCGAGTGGCGGGCGGAGTGGCGGACGAGCAAGGTGCGAGGCTGATGCTCGCGCCGGCCTCACTCGCGCCAATCCAGGCGGCGCTCGAAACTGCGAAGCTCGACGGGTGGCTTCTCTACGACTTTCACGGCCTGAATCCCGTCGCCACGGGATTGCTGCAGCTGCCGGGGATGACGACACGCCGTCTCTTCGTCTACATCCCGCGGCACGGCGCGCCCGTCGCAATAACGCATGCAATCGAGCAGGGTCCGTGGGAGAAGTGGCCGGGCGAATGGAAGAAGGAGGTTTACAGCGGGTGGAAAACGCTCGAAGGCCTTCTCGCGACCATTGTTGGCGGAAAGCGCGTTGCGATGGAGTATTCGCCCGGCGACGCGGTGCCGTATCTGGACCGCGTTCCCGCGGGAGTCGTCGAGATGGTTCGCGCTGCCGGCGCGGAGGTCGTCACTTCGGCCGAGCTGGTGACGCGCTTCTATGCCGTCTGGAGCCCGGAGCAGCGCGCATCGCACGAGCGCGCCGCGGTTGCAATCGCGAAGATCGGGCAGGATGCGCTGCGGCTCGCTGGCGACAGGGCCGACAGTGCGGAGCAGCTGACCGAATTTGCGCTGATGTCATGGATCAAGGATCGGTTCGCGACCCTCGGTCTTTTCGCGGATCACGGGCCGATCGTCGCGATCGGACCGAACGCCGCCAACCCTCACTATGAGCCGACCGCCGAGTCGTCGTCGCCAATACGGCGCGGCGATGTCCTCCTTATCGACCTGTGGGCGACGGAGCAGGGCGGTGTTTACGCCGATCAGACCTGGATGGCGTCGCTCGGCAAGCCATCGGAGCGCGACGGCAAAGTTTGGCTCGCCGTACGCGACGCGCGCGATGCGGCCATCCAGCTTCTGCGCGAGAGAATATCGGCGGGCACGCCAGTGCGCGGTGGAGAGGTGGATGACGCGGCACGGGCGGTGATCGCCGAGCGCGGTTACGGCGAGTTTTTCACCCACCGCACGGGGCATTCGATCGATCCGCGGGATCTGCACGGATCCGGCCCGCACATCGACAATCTCGAGACTCGCGAAGAGCGACTGCTGCTCCCGGGTGTGGGCTTCTCGATCGAACCCGGCGTCTACCTGAAAGGCGAAGTGGGAATGCGGAGCGAAGTGAACGGGTTCATCGGCGACGACGGCCTGCTCATCACTCCCGCCGACTATCAGCGCGAGCTGCTCATCGTCTAGCGCGGGGCCGTCTCCCAGACGGCCGGATCCTCGAGGCCAAGCCTCCACAACGCGAATGTCGAAACTCCCAGCAGGCGCGCGTCGTTCATCAGGATCCGCAGCAGCGTCGCGTCGGTCACCCATACCTCCCATCCTTCGGGGGATGTCGCATGGAGCGTCGCCGATGGGATGTCGCGGGTGAGAAGTGTGTTTGTCATCGACGTGAGCCGGACTGCGTCCCTGAATCCGATCACCTCTGCGGCAGCATTGCGCCGCCAGCGGTAACCGTAAAGAGGAAGCGCGGCAACGATTCTCTTTGCTCCGACTTCGGCGACCCGTGCGCCAAGGTTGCGTCGGACCCATTCCGGCGACGAGATCGGACCAGCTGGCGACGCGCTCCAGTGCTGGTCATAGAGCATCGGCATGATCACGTCGGCCTTCGCGAGGAGCAGCGCGCCGGGATACGCCGCCGTATCGCCCGCCGGAACGGCGATCGCTACCATCGTCGCGCCGCGCGCGCGCGCCGTGTCGGCAAACTCACGCGTGACGACAAGAAGTGCGTCGAGATCACGCGGTGTCATCCCCTCGAAATCGATTACGACTCCGGTGTATCCGCCCTTTTCGATGAGGGTTCCGAGTGCCGCAGCGGCAAGGGAGCGCGCGGCCGCGCTCAACCCGAGGCCCTTGATGATCTCAGGGTGAAAGCGGCTGCCGTTATAGGAAGTGATCAGTGCCATCGCGCGGCCGCGCATCGACGGCGCGGCAGCGAGCGAGTCTGGATAGAGCTGGACCGGCATGAAGCTGAGCGTGTCGAATGCGATCCACCCGGTCACGATCCGGCTGAGCCGCGCTGAATTCCTTACCGCTGAGCTGTCGCTCTTCGCGTCCCACGGGCCTGTGAATGCCCAAAGGTCGCTACCCGTGCTCGGTCGGCCGGGCAGGCGCAGGCACGACGCACACACTGCGAGGAGGACGGCGGCGCGCACGCCGATCATGAACGCCGCGCGCAACTCCTTGTGCGGGAGAAGCGCGTCAGGCAAACTCCGTTCATGAGACATCTCTCAACCTACCTCTCGATCGTGGCGCTCGCACCGTCGCTTCTCTGGGCGCAGAACGACGCCGGCCTGATTCTCACCAACGGACGGATATACACCGTCGACAACACGCGGCCGATGGTTAGCGCGCTGGCGGTGCGAGGCGGACGCGTTGCGTTCGCGGGCTCGGACGCGGAGGTGCGCGCACTCGGCTGGCGTGACGCAAGAGTGATCGACCTCGCCGGGCGCACCGTAATTCCGGGGATGGTTGACGCTCATGCGCATCTCCTCGGGCTGGGCACGTCGCTCCGGACAGTGAACCTTGCGGGCTCCAAGTCGTACGACGAGGCGATTGCGCGCGTCGTCGCCTGGGCGAAGAACGTCGGGCCGGGAGAATGGATTACCGGCCGCGGCTGGGACCAGAATCTGTGGGCGGATAAGGAATTTCCGACCCATGATGCGCTGTCGCGCGCGCTGCCTCGCAATCCGGTCGTGCTTTCGCGAATCGACGGTCACGCTGTACTTGCCAACGCGAGGGCGATGGAGCTGGCAGGGGTTACCGCGGCCAGCAAAGATCCGTCGGGTGGTCGCATCATGCGCGGCGCGGGCGGAGCGCCGTCGGGTGTATTCGTCGACAACGCCGAGGATCTGGTATCGCGCGCCATTCCGTCGGCTTCGCGCGCGCAGACGCGGGCGGCGGTCCTCGCGGCAATTGTCGAGTGCAATCGCTGGGGGTTGGTGGGCATCCACGACGCCGGTGCGTCGGCGTCGACCGTGACTGTGTACGAAGAGCTCGCGAAAGCGGGCGAGTTCAACCTTCGGAACTACGTGATGCTAAGCGATCCCGGTGAAGCTCCGGTTCGTCCGAACCCGTATTTGCAGCGTGGTCCGCGCTCGGGCCTGTACGGCGGGCGCATCTGGGTACGCGCCATCAAGCTCTACGCCGACGGAGCACTCGGCTCACGCGGAGCGGCGCTCCTCACTCCATACTCGGACGAGCCTGCCAACTCCGGCCTGCTGGTGTCTTCCGCCGAGCATATCCGGAAGATGGCGGAGATGGGGCTGCGGCGCGGTTTTCAGATTAACGTGCACGCCATCGGCGACCGTGGGAATCGCGCCGCGCTCGACGCGTTCGAATCAGCCCTCCGCGCCGTCCCGCGCGCCGATCATCGGTTCCGGGTCGAGCACGCGCAGGTAATCAGCGAGCAGGACATCCCCCGGTTCGCGAAACTTGGGGTGATCCCCTCGATGCAGGGGAGCCACCAGACGAGCGACATGCGGTGGGCGGAGCAACGCGTCGGTCCGGACCGGATCAAGGGTGCGTATGCGTGGCGCGCGTTGCTCAACACCGGCGTGATCATCCCGAACGGGAGCGATTTTCCGGTCGAGGAAGTGAATCCGCTGTTGTCGTTCCACGCAGCGATAACGAGGCAGGATCCCTCGAACTGGCCGGCGGGCGGCTGGTATCCCGGGCAGCGGATGACGCGTCAGGAGGCCCTTCAGTCACTGACGATCTGGCCCGCGCAGGCGGCGTTTCAGGAATCGGTAATGGGCTCGCTCGCGGTAGGGAAATACGCCGATTTCGTCGTGCTCGATCGTGACATCATGCGGGTCCCCGACGCCGAAATCCTGGCTGCGCGCGTGCTCGCGACCTATCTGGGCGGACGCAGCGTTTACGAAGCGAAGTAACACGGCACATCGCTTGCCTTTCGTTGCCCCACTTCATCACGGCCCCATAAATGTCAGTTAGCCGATTCCTCGGCCCGTTTTTTTTGTCGCTGTTCCTTTTTGCCTGCTCCGGTAAGGACACCGTCTCCGCCCGCACGCGGGAGCCGGCGAATTCTCTCGGTCCTGGCGTCGCGCCGCGCCCGGCGGTCGTTACGTCGAGCGGAACGCCCTACAAGGCGATCGCTGTCGGCAACGGCGGGACGATCAACGGCACTGTCGACTTCGATGGCGACATGCCTCTCGACACCGTGATTCAGCCAACGGTGGACCAAAAAGTCTGCGGGACGTCGATCACCGAGCAGCGTGTCGCGCGAAGCGGAACGCGGGTCGGCGGCGTGCTTGTCTGGCTCACGGACATCAGGACAGGGAAGCCGGTCCCGCTCGAGAAGAGGTTCGAGCTCACGAACGAGCATTGCACGCTCGACCCACACGTGCAGGCGATTTACACGACCAGCACGCTCAACGTCGGCACTGAAGACCGCACGCTGCACACGAACAGGTTCATCAATGTCGCGACTGGTCAGCTGGTTGCGGTCGCGCCGTTCAACGACGACGGCGAGGTGGTGCCCTACGACCGCACTTTCACCGAGACAGCGCAGATCGAAGTCACGTGCGAGCAGCACCCGTGGACGCGCGCGTACATCGCCGTGCTCGACCATCCGTACTTCGCCAAGACATCGGCGGGTGGAGGTTTCTCCCTTGATGGCGTGCCGCCTGGCACATACCGCGTTCGGGCGTGGCACCCGAGCCTCGGTCTCGT